>NZ_JBGJZP010000011.1:0-207326 GCF_042610515.1 Paenibacillus paludis | reverse complement strand
ACGATTACCAGCGTACTCGGCGCTACCATTACTGCCGGTACATTATCGTCAGCTGGTACAGTCACTAATCTGCTTGACGGTACGATTACCAGCGTACTCGGTGCTACCATTACTGCCGGTACGTTGTCGTCCGCTGGTACAGTCACCAACCTGCTTGACGGTACAATTACCAGCGTACTTGGCGCTACCATCACCGCCGGTACGTTGTCGTCCGCTGGTACAGTCACCAACTTGCTTGACGGTACTATTACCAGTGTACTGGGGGCTACCATTACTGCCGGTACATTATCGTCGGCCGGTACAGTCACTAACCTGCTTAACGGTACGATTACCAGTGTGCTGGGGGCCACGATTACTGCCGGTACGTTGTCGTCCGCTGGTACAATTACCAACCTGCTTGACGGTACAATCACCAGTGTACTGGGGGCTACCATTACTGCCGGTACACTCAGCAGTGTGACCTCCATCTCGCAGCGCAGCTTTATTGAGCAGGCTACACTCGGAATTCCAACCTCCGATGTCTTCACGCCGCTGCCGGCCAATACAACGAGCGTGCTGGGTACCTACTCCTATTTCATCTTGAACACTGGAGCCAACCCTGTGAATACGCAGGTTGAGATCAGTGCGGATGGAACCAATTATTTTGTCGATACGACCGGTGACAATCCTTTGCCTGCTGGTTCTGTTGATGTCATCGTTCCGGCAAGATTCCTGAAATATACCCGTCTTTCTTATCAATCAGCGACCCCGGGTGCGGCTTCTACCATTAATGTCATTTTTGACGCTCAGGGAACGTAAGCAAAAGGTCCGTCATATCCTGTAGAGACAAAGAGTGCATGGTTGTCCATGTACTCTTTCTTTGGTTTTGAAGCCCTGCAAAGTACTTGGAGCATGCTATGAACCGAATCCGCACTTTGAGGGTTATTTTGTCATAACCAGACTCTGCAGCTACATATGCCGGACAATCATCACCTCCCTCAACACAGAACTGAAGAAATCGCCTTCCAAAGGAGGAAAAACCGTGAATACCCCTACCCTTGGCGTTCATCTGATCGTCAAAAATGAAGCAGAACTCCTGCCCCGCTGTCTGGAAAGTCTGGCTGGAGCTGACGAGATTGTCATCGTGGATACTGGCTCGACAGATGATTCTGTTGCAATCGCCCGGACCTACGGAGCCAAAGTGCTCCTCAGGGAATGGGCCGATGATTTCTCGGAGGCGCGCAATGCCGGGTTATCCGCTGCCGGGACCGATTGGCTTCTGGTGATGGATGCCGATGAGATCCTGAAGACCCCTCTGCAGAAAATTATCGAATTACTTCGTGAGACTAAAGCCGAAGCATTCACAGTAGACATAGAAAACTGGTTTGGGAGCAGGCCCGAAGAGCGTTTAAACCACAGGCTGGTGCGTTTGTTCCGCAATCGACAGGAATACCGCTACAGCGGGAAAATCCATGAAGGCGTAGACGCCGCAATTATCAGCAAACAGGGTGTTTCCGCAATCCAGGACAGTGACATCGGGGTTGTCCATTTTGGATATTTACCAGAGATGATGGCCCGCAAAAATAAAATCAGCCGCAATGAACATCTGCTGCGCCTCGCTCTTGCACAACAGCCGGAGGATGACTTCTACAGCTATAATCTGGCAGTGACCTGCTGTCAGAACGGCAATCTGGAGGAGGCGGAGCAACTGCTGCGCCAGACCGTCAGCCGCGCTCCGCTTAAAGTCTCCTATCGTCCGGCCATGATCCGTGATTTATGCAAAATCTATCTCGCTCTGGGAAAAATGAGCGAGATCGATGCTTTGCTGGCAAGAGAACTGCAACGTTACGGGGATTATCCTGATTTGCATTTTATTCAGGGCCAGTCCTGGGAGAGTCAAGGTCTGCCGGAACGCGCCTTCCAGTCCTATCAGCAGGCAGCAGCACTCTGTGACAGTTCAACACCTAGCGGAAAATACGTCCGCGAACAAGGCATGTGCACCTTCCGTCCGCTGCACCGCATGGGTGTGCTCTCTCAGGAGCTTGGCCAGCTCGAAGAGGCGGCAAGGTATTTCCACCGCTCGCTTCAGCATTACTCCCTATATGCCCCGGCACTGCTGGGAATCGCTGCTGCCTTCCAGCGCCTTGCGGTACCAGATAATGACATTGCTGCACTGCTTGTCCAGCTTGTCCCGCCGGAGCAGGCAGCCGCAAGAACGGCAGTTATCACCACCCTGTTTGCGATTGGCGCTTACGAGGCTATAGCCGGATTGTCACAGGAGAGTTTTCCTTTGGAGCGGGATACACTTGTGTCTATCCTTTCCGCCTGGATCATTGCCGGGAAGGTTCAGGAGGCTGAGAATGCCCTTAAGGAGCACAAGGCATCTCTAAGCGGCGAAAATGTGGATCAAGAATTATTACAGCAGCTGTGGAAGCTTGAGGCGATATGCCATTGGGAAATGGGAAAGCGGCTACCGCAGGAGCGGCTGCTTGATGTATCCGAACCCTTTCACAAAAAGATGTATGATATAGACCAACTTTTATCGCACAAAAGGGCCCATCCGTCTGAACTCACAGCTGAACCAGGCTTTGCTCCGCTCATAACCACACTTATTGAGCTGTCTGTGAAGCTGCAGCGTTACGGGCTGGCTGCTTCTTTGGCAGAGCTATCTCCCGCACATACAGCGGATCTGGCTGCAGCATTGTATGAGGAAGGCAGATTAAAGGAAGCCGGGGAGCTGTTTATAGACCTGGTCCGCGACAAACGGGCAGAGGGAAAAGTTCTCTTTTATATCGGGGAAATGCTCTTTGACAAGGGCCATTATTCAGAGGCTGCCGGGTGGTTTCAACAGCTGCTGGAAGAATCACCCGGGAATGAAGCTGCGCGAATCGGCTTATCGCTCTGTTATCTTCAACTGGGGAGGCTTGGGCTGGAAGAGGTTGTGGAAAGCTTTAAAGAGGATGATCCCCATAGTCCACTCCTGGAGGACATTGCCGCGATAAGAAATTCCATGGCCATACTGAACCGCACACCTTGGCATACGCAGTGGAGCTACCGTCAGCGCCAGGGAGGAACAACACCATGACCAAGCCGCGCCGCAAGCCGCTGATTTCATTATGCATGATCGTTAAAAATGAAGCTGACAGTCTGGCCCAATGCCTAAAAAGTGTACACGGGGTAGCTGATGAGCTGGTCGTTGTCGATACCGGATCTACTGACAGCACTTTGCAAATTGCCCGTTCCTTTGGCGCCACCATCGTCTCTTTTCCCTGGAACGGAGACTTTGCCGCAGCCCGCAATGCAGGCCTGAAGATGGCAAAAGGAACGTGGATCCTCATACTGGACGCCGATGAAGAGCTCGATGCAGGAAGCAAAGAAGAACTGTTGCTGTGTGCGGAGCATACGGAGTATGAGGCGTTTTTCCTGCGGATTCATAATCATAAGGGAACCTCCCGCACTTCGCAGACCATCACGGTGAATCCGATCCTGCGGATGTTCCGCAACCGTCCTCAGTACCGGTTCAACGGAATTATCCACGAGCAGATTGCTGGTGTTATCGTGGAGGCCACTCCCGCTGCCGCAATGCATCTGAGCACTGTGGTTATTCATCATTACGGCTATGCCGATGGTGTTGTAGCGAAGAAAGACAAGATCAGCCGCAACGTTGAGCTGTTGAAGGAGCAGCTGAGGCTGAACCCCGGCGATGCTTTTCACCATTTCAACATGGCTGTGGAATATATGCGTTTAGGGGAATATGACCCTGCTCTTCACCATATCCAGCGTTCGCTGGAGGAGGTCGAGCCGGATACAAGTTACGTCCATCTGCTGTATAAATACGAAATCCGCTGCCGGGCCGCCAAAAGGGAACTGAAGGGTGCGCTGGAAGCATGTGAACGGGGCATAACTTTGTTCCCCGATTACCCTGATCTCCATCATCTCAAGGGAGTCCTGCTGCTGCAGGCGGGAGCTTTTGCTGAGGCCAAAGCGGCGCTGCGCCGCGCACTGGACATCGGCGTCTCTCCTCCGGGCTACCACACGGAATCCGGATTCGGGACCTATTTGACCTATACTGCATTAGGGCAGCTATGCCAGGAAACGGGCGAAGATGGCGAGGCCATCGCCTGCTGTACACGGGCGGCTCAACTTCATCCTGAGCCCGGCCCGCTTATTGCCCGCCTCCTGCGGATCTTCAAGTACAGCGGCCGTGAGCAGGAGATAACCGGCTGGTTGAAGGCACATTTGCCCGATGCATGGGCCGCGCTGAGAGGCAGCCTTCCGGCACTGCTGCTGAGGGAAGGCTGTTACGCCGCGGCAGCGGAGCTGCTGGCCGAAGCGGAAGCCGCATCGGCCGAGGTAACAGCGGGAGTTGATACGGCCGTGCTGGGCAGCGCAGAGAGCTCAGCCGTGCTGGAGGCAACGACTGGAGGAGCAGCCGCGACGGATAAAGCGACGGCGACCAAGAAGCTGGCTAGTCCAGATCCGGCAGCCGCTGAGCGTGGAGCGGAGCATGGAGCGGAGCGGGCTGCGGCAACGCCTGAGCATGCACCAGAGCCGGATATTGCCGCAGCTCCCGGCAACTCCTTATTAGAACTAATACACGGGGTGCGGACCATTCCAGCAGAACAGCTGAGCCAAGGGGATGTACTGTCCCTGCTGAACCATCCCTCTATTTGTAACCAGGCTGCTCCCGCATTTGCAGCCGCACCTGCCCTGCAGCTTAGCCGTTCCTGGATTTTGCTGGCCGACCGGGTGCTGGCCTCAGCTCCCGCTGCGCCCGTCTATGGTCCGGCAGTCCGAAGAGCGCAGATGGCGCTGCCGCTTCCCAGAGTTACAGATTAGGAAGGGGGGATTTCATATGGCCACTCCCGATCTTTCGCTATGCATGATTATCAGGAATGAGGAACGCCACCTGGAGCGGTGCCTGGCTTCAGTTCAGGGCTGGGTATCGGAGATTATTATCGGCGACACAGGCTCCAGTGACGGCAGCATCGGCATTGCAAGCAGCTTCGGTGCGCAGGTGATCGAAATTCCGTGGGAGAATGATTTTGCCAAGGCCCGGAATCTAACCCTCCGGGCGGCTTCATGTTCATGGATTTTGGTCTTGGATGCGGATGAGGCCATTGCCGGTTGGCGGGAAGAAGTATTGCAGCCCTTGCTGGAGGCGGAGAAGGTGCAAGGTTACTTTCTGCCTTTTATCCACTATGTAGGCAATACCTCCGGGCGGGAATATGTGACGGATAATGTATGCAGGCTGTTCAGAAATGACGCACGTATTGTTTTTGAGGGGAGTATTCATGAGGAGGCCGCCGGAAGCATCTGGGCACTGCCGGAAGGACATGTCGATTATGCGGAGCTGCCCATTGATCATTATGGCTACCTGGATGATGAATTGCAGCGCAAGGATAAATCCAGCCGCAATCTGAGCCTTATCCTCACCGCCCTGGAGCTTGATCCGAAGAGTATATCCCTGCGATATGCACTGGGAACCGAACATTATCAGCAAGGACAGTACACTGCAGCCGCCAATATCCTGTTTCCGCTGCTCCCTGAAATCCCCGCCGGCTCCGGCTATGCTGCGGACATCTATCTCAAAACAGCCTATGCTCTGCAAGCAGGCGGACGGAGCAGCGACGCCAAAACGGTTTTTGCAAACGGCCGCTCCCTATTTCCCGATTTCACAGATCTCCTGGAGAGTTACGCCGGGCTGCTGCTCGAAGAAGGGGAGCTGCAGGTATCCCGTCTTCTGCTGCAGCAGGCGCTGGAGAGCAGAAACACTGCGCATAAATACCCCTCCTCTTCCGGCAGCGGTACCAGCCGCACCCAGCTGTTTGCCGGTCAAGTGTGCGAGCGGCTGTTCCTGTACAAGGAAGCGCACAAGCATTACACGCAAGCTATAGGTTATGAAGCGGACTATAGTGCCGCATGGGATGAACTCGTGCCGCTGTGCCTGTTGTCAGGGGAAGAAGAAATACTGTCTTCCCTAACCCGGCTCCATGCCCCGTCCTTATCTTCAGCTTTGCTTGGCAGGCTTGTGCCTGCTGCGTTGAATGCCCGCGCATTCGGCTGGCTGGAGGTGCTGGGCGAGGCGGGGCAGCTGCCCCTTCACGTCCGGCGGCTCATTCAAGTGCTGCTGCAGCTCCTCCCGCAGCAGCACTCCTCACCGCAAGCTGCCCAGCTGCTGGCACAGCTGCTGGAGGAAGATTCCGAACAGCCATTTATCCATGGCTATTTGTGGGCCTGGTCCTGCCGCATCGGCGATGAAGCTGCCGCAGGACAATGGCTGGAACGCCTGGCCGCTTACAGGCCAGGTTTAACCGCTGTCCGGCGGCTGCTGGTGAACCCTCCGGCTGATTCAGCCGGATGCCAGTCACCAAGCTTCGCCGATCTCTCTTACGCCGCGCAGCTGCTGCTCCAGACAGGAGCCTGGAGCAGCCTGCTGGCGTTATGCAAGCATGCGGATGCCGCACTCTTGCAGTGGTCAAGGCTGCCCGAACCGCTGTGGTGCGGGCTGCTGCAGGCCCCCGCAGCGATAAAGAAGCAATGGTGCTCGGTCTACACCGCACAAGAGCAGCATTGCCATACTCCTGCCGGCTTGGCGGAGTGGCTGCTGTACGCAGCGGTAGCCAGCTCATGCGGGCTGACTCCCCTGCTGGAGCCCGCAGCTGAAAGGGCGTTGCAGCAATCGGGGAGCCGGGCAGCTGCGGTGGGCCTGAGCTACCATAAGCTGCTGCTCGCAGCAGCCGTCCATCCGCAAGGCGCTGCTTCCGGCAGCATCCCTTGGCTGCTGCTTGTAAGAGCAGCCCTCCGGGAGAAGCTTTAACCAAGGGCTTCACAGTCCAGTGCAGCAAACCTGGATAACCCCCGTTCCTTTGCCAGCCGGAACGGGGGTTATTTGCTCTGAGCAGCATACTATTTTCATTGCATACTCTCAAAACCGGTTTATAGCTGTGCAGGCAACCATTACCCATACAACGCTGTTTACATGCCGCGCTTTTCTTTCCACTCTACTAAGCGGGGATTCTCATCCAGAATGGAATGGTATTGCTCCAGGCTCCCCCATCTGCCCTCAGGATCAAGCTCCAGATAACGCTCGTATTTCTGCCGGAGCTCTTCCGGCGGCACAGCCCAGCCGTAATGCTTCACACGCAGTTCGGCTAGAAATCCCGGCAAGATGGCGTAGGAAAGCGGGAGCCGGGGAACATGATGATCCATCCGGGGCGTAAAATAATGAAAATGCGGCAGATAGCGGACCAGCGTGCGGGTATGCTTCATGTGTATATTCCAGTGTTCATCCTCACGGTAATGGGTAGTTCCGCCCCAAAAATCATACAGGCGGAAGGCTACCCAGTCGTAAACATCCTGATCAATGAGGCGACGCATCTCCCGCTTCGCCTCTTCCTCGTAGAATTCATCGGCATCGACAGATAATAGCCAGTCTGGTCCGGTGGACACCGCCAGATCCCAGAGCGTTTGCCGGAGCACCCATTCCCGGCTGAACAGCGAGCTTTCCAGCGTCACCAGCTTTGACACCTTGGCGAAAGAATTGCACAGCCGCGCCGTACCATCCGTACTTCCGTCATCAACAATGACGATATCGTCCACAAAATCGCTCAGTTCCTCCAGCACCCGCTCCAGATGACGCCCGCTCTCATTACGTACCTGCATCATCGCGGTCAGCCGGTTGCCGGAGGATTTGCGCAGAGGCTCACGATTACTCATCTACTCTCCCCCTCAGTCGCCCGACTGCCTCTTCCAGATCGGCCATTTCGGCAAACAGCGGCCGGGCTTGGTGGTCTGCTCCGGCCGCCCGGAGAAAGCTGCGGATGGCGGCATGCCGCCTGCCATGCAGCAGATGCAGGGTACCTTCGATCACCGGCAGCTGCTGGCTTGCAGCTGCTGCCGCTCCGCCTCTTGCTGGAGGTGAAGTTCCCGCAGCAGTACCCACCCCCGCATCGCTGCTGGCTTCCATTTCACGCTGGAGCTGCAGTGCTTTTTCCCATTGATAGGTTTCAATGTAGTTCAGCAGCAGCAGCGGTTTCGCCTCCATATAGGATGAACCGGACAAAATCATGATCGCCGCCGCCGAATCCTCGTTCACACGGCAGATTTCCGCCTGAAGCAGCTCTTTTTGACCGTGATCCAGCCAGTTCTGCATCTCCGCTGCCCTCGCTCTTTCTTCGTCCGTAAAGGCTGTAATGGCATACTGCGCGGCAGCAAGCTCCAGCTGGCCCTGCTTAGCTTCAATAGCCGAGAAAAACCGGTAATGAGAATGAAGGCAGTCCGTATAATCATGCAGCAGCATCAGCTCGAAGGATTGCGTCAAATACCGGGAGGCCGCCTCGTCCCCAAGCAAATATAAATAGGAGGCTGCCAGATAATGCACGGTCGGCTGATCGGGCAGCTTCTCGCACATGGACAGATAAAACTCCGCACGGTGCCGCCGCTGGATATCAAGCCAAGACACAGGCGATCCTGCGGATGGCTGCCACAGTTCTCCCAGCGCTCTCGTCCATATCGCTTCATAGCCGGAGAGAAAGAACAGCCGGTCTCCCCGGCGGATGATTCCGTACGATAAGGGACTGTCCCCGCTGAGATAGACGACCCCGTCTCTGCGCAGATTCTGCTCCAGATATAGCCGTTCTGAAGCGGTGGCCACCAGATCGGCTCTGGCAGCGAGCAGCGCGCTGTATTTGTCCCACAGTCCGCTGTCTTCGCCTTCGGGACAAGCTTCCAGCAGTGCCACGGTATAGGCTGGCTCCAGTGTCATTACATCCGGCAGCCAATACGGGGAGGAGACGAGCACCGTGTATTCCTTGGCATTCAGCTTGTAAATCTCCGCCAGGCTCAAGGAATGGATGTCATATTCCTCCTGCTGGCCCGGTGTCAATCCCCCCGCAAACAAAACTTCCCCGCGGTCCGGCAGGAGGTTGAGCAGTCTCTTGTATTCATAGGCCTCCCAGGGAACAGAACTGAGGATAAGATAGTTCATCGCCATCCCCCTCCGTCACTCGGGGACGGCGATGTTTCTCCGCCGCGAAGCCCGGCAATATACCCTATAGTCAGTGTTTCTGCGGGAACGAGCTGCAGGCTGCGGCGGGTCGGCTCCTCCCGCCGCCCAATTCGGCCAGGCATAATTCCGCCCCGGTGGGCCGTACGTTCAAGCGGAAGAAACAGCGGAAGCCCCCCGGTCAATGGCCCCTGCAGCCCATCTTCCTGGCTCACCACAATATCGGTTGAACCCTGC
The DNA here is from genome assembly GCF_042610515.1 of Paenibacillus paludis. Taxonomy (NCBI): domain Bacteria; kingdom Bacillati; phylum Bacillota; class Bacilli; order Caryophanales; family Paenibacillaceae; genus Paenibacillus; species Paenibacillus paludis. Next base: position 198,103 of record NZ_JBGJZP010000011.1, on the reverse strand, counting down.
CGCACAGCCTGCACAATTCTCTCCACATAACGGGTGTCATATTCTGCAGAAGCGGACAAATACACTACTGCTGCGCTTTCGTAGAGTGCGGAGACATTCTCCAGCGCATGCAGCCAAGGTTTTTCTCCCTGTACCGTAATCACCGCATCCCTCTCCTGAACCGGAAATTCGGAAGCAATATCATTTGCGCTGTCTCTGATCCATACCCAGCGGATATTGTCATAACTCTGCTGTTCTTGCAGCAACTGACGCCGCTTAAGCGATGTTTCCGTGTTCCACTTCTCTTCAAAATAAACAACTGCTGTCACCAGTGGAACGGTCACGGAAGATTTGCCGAGCGGTATCGCGGGCTGCTGCGGAGAGACGGAAAGCTCCGCAGGTACCGGGAGACTACCTCCACCCCCAGAGACGCCGGGCAAATTCCATTTGGCGCAGTACGCCCGTCCGCCTTCCTCCTCAGCTCCTTGGTCCATGCCATTCAAAGAACAACTTCCGTCCTCAAGCGGATGAAGCGTGTGAACATACAAAGCATCACTGAGCGCGAGCCTTCTCCCCAGCTGCCGGGCCCGCAGGCACCAATCGGCCACCATCAGACGCCGCTGGCGGAGCGATGCATCGAAACCGCCCACTCTGAGCAGCAGTTCCCTGGTGAAGAGCAGGCAGGCACCACTTAGCACTTCCACATTACGCCATTCGCCTTGCCGCCGAAGCCGGGTATGGTTTACGTATGCGGACAGCTTTGAGAAATCGTCAAACCACTGCAGTTCCCTGCCTTCCGCTTCTTCCGTAGAGGAACGCGGGGCAACTACCCCGACAACCGGATCATCAATGGCCGGCCAAAGCAGATCGGCGAGCCAGCCTGCAGTGACCATGACGGAATCCTGAAGCAATACGACAAATGAGGTCTCGGCATATGCCAAGGCCTCATTCACCCTATATTCCCCGTTCAAGTAGGGGAGAAAAGACACGGCATGTTCTCCAGAGAACTGCTCCGAGAGGGGCAGCAAAGCAAAATCCTCTTCCAGCGGAACGCCAATCACACGGACGCCAGGGCCGGAATGCAGCAGCAGGAGCCGCAAGCATTCTGCACTCCATGCGGCGCAGCGCAGTTCAACCACAATTGTTATTCCGTCTGTTACCGGAAGCGGCAGTAATCCTTCACGCTCCAGATAGCTGTATCTTCCGGCCAGACGCTCCAAGCGGACAGAATCCATAGAATCATACGGCATCAGGCTCACACTCCATTAGTTAAAACTGTGCTACCTATAGTGTATGAACGCTACGCGGTGATATCCCTGTTCCATTGGCGGATTTTTCCGGATTCTCCCAAATTAAATCCAATTCACCTATACTATTCGCCGCCACCCTCAATCGCCGCTCCGCCATTACCTGCGTTTCCGGCATTGCCGGAAGTATTGCTGCTCGCGGGCGGATCATTCGTGCTGCCGCTTTGCGGGTCTTTGCTCTCGCCGCTTTCATCAGTATCCGAACCGCCCTCGCCAGTTCCGCTCTTCTCCCCGCTTGCCTGCGGAGCCGGAATGGCAATGCCCGGTGCGTTGTTTCCATTCTCACCGACTGGCTGGCCTTGATTGTCGTAGTAGTACATCGGAACATCGCCGACAACCATCAGATAAGATACAGGAATTTCTGTATCCACTACCTGCGGCTCCATGTCGAACGGAATGACAACCGCAACCTCAGTGACAACATGAATGAAGACCTCAACCAGAATCATATTAATTCCGGCATTTTTTTGGCGGGTGTTCAGCTCTACTTTAACTGCGCCCTGCGGTTCGATCTTGATCGGCACATCCGGCCCGAAGGAAGCGATGAGCGGACTGCCCAGCGCCTGGCCGAGCGGGATACGCTCCGTCTGATTATGCAGCTCCTGCAGCGTGGACTGAATGACCTCCGCCGCCTGCGAGGTAATCCGCATATGCTCTCTATAATTGAGCATAAAGCCCGATATTTTGCCTTCCTTATCCGTCTTCCAGTCAATCAGCGCTTCGGCATCTCCTGCATCGGCCACCTGTGAGGTAATCGCCTTATTGATCGACTCCGTGGCAATTTGCTTCACCCGGATTTGCGCCAGATGAATAATCGGCGGCTTCAAATGCTGCTCGACATAACGCAGCCCTTGAAGCACCGCCAATATCAGCAGCAGGCTCAGGATGATCCAGAAGCGGCCCCGTCTGCGCGGCTTTTGCGTCTTCTGGACGGATACGGAAACCGCCTTCTTCCGCTCGCCTCCGCCGGAGAAGCTGAACCAGCTCCCCCGTCTTTTTGGCGAGAACCGCGCTCCTTGTCCAGCGGCTCTGATTCCCGGCTTGGCCGGTTTCGCCTTAAACGCCGGGCTTCGCCCGGACGGTCTTGGCATGCTGCCCATGCTGAACTTCGGCAGCCGCACCCGCAGGCGCAGGCTTGGCATAACCGCCCTGCGGCTTCCCCATTTTTTTATTCTGCCCATGAGTCTAAGTCCCCCCTGCATTCCTGCGGTCAAGCCGCCGCCCCTTACTATAGGCTATTCGGGAAGAGGACAAAAAAGAAGAACGCCTCTCACGGTGCGAAGTACCGTGAGAAACGTTCATGTCCATAATTTCTAAAGTTATTACTCCATCCGGCTCCGCTTATCCTCCTGCAGATGGGCCCAATGCCGCCGGATAAAAATGCCCAGCAAAATAATAATAAAAACCGCATACCAGGCAAGAAATCCGTTCCATTCCTCCCTGGGGACAACCAGTGAAGAGCCGATCGTTCCGAACAGCCAGATGAAGGACAGATTGCCGAGCACCGTACCCCAAATATAAGCCGAGGCTTTGATCGGCGAGACCGCCGCCATGAAATTGATTACGTTGCTGGGAACAATCGGAATGGTGCGAAGCAGCACCAGCGTCCAGATGCCGTAGCGGTCCAAATAACGCTGCCACTTGTCATAGCGCTTCAGCTTGGATCTCCATTTCTCGTCGAACCAGCCATAGAGGTACCGCCGGAAGAGAAAATACACGAGTATGGCGCCTAAATTACAAGCCAGCCAGCTGACCAGCATACCGCCGATCACATGGAATTCGGAGACATGCAGAACAATCAATATCGCCAGCGGAAAAAATCCGAACAAACTCTGCAGAATCGTGAGCGGAATCGTTGCTAACAGAATATACGGCCCGTTCAGCCCAAGACTTTGCAGCAGCCAATCAATCCAGCCGTTTATGACCTCCGTCATGGAGCCGTCCCCTTTCGTGACTCCTTTCAGCATCAGCTCCGCTGAGTCTTTATAAATCACTAATTCTTCAAGAAAAACACCCCTTACGGGGTGTTTGTTGATGATCCTGCTAAAGAATGTGTTATGGCGGGAACAATGTCCGGCTACAGGTTACAAAATTGTAGCCTTATGTTGACCTAATCATAGCACACATCTTAACCCGCTGCAAAATGACTCTGCAGTACCGGCACAGTTATTATTATTCTGCAGCAATCCAAGTATTCACTTTATCCTCATTCGCTTCTACCCAGCTCTTGGCAGCATCCTCAGGCGATTTCCCGGCTTGAATCTCCACCATGACCTGAGCCATTTCCTCAGGTGTCCATGTGAACTTATCGAGGAAGTTGTACACCTCCGGCATATCTTCTTTCAAACCTTTGCGTACCATAGTGTGAATCTGCTCTGCTCCGCCATATACGTTTTTGGGATCTTCCAGATACTTCAGATCCATATTGGCGAACATCCAGTGCGGCGTCCAGCCCGTTACTACAATCGGCTCATTATTGGTGTATGCCTTCCCCAATTCTTGAACCATAGCGGCCGACGAGCTTTCCAGCAGCTTATAATCACTCAGTTTATAGTCAGTGAGCGCCTTTTCGGTGGCCATCATAATTCCTGCTCCGGGTTCAATCCCGACAACCCGGTTGTTCAGCGCTGCTGCCATTTCCGGATTGTTCAAATCCTCAATGGAGTTGATGTCCATATAAGTGGGAACAACAAGACCTGTCTTGGTTCCTTCCAGGTTGGCCCCGAGATCCTCTATATCTTTTCCATACTGCTCCAGATAGGAAGCATGGGTGCTCGGCAGCCAGGCAGCTACCATTCCATCCGCACTTCCGTCCGCAACGCCGGCCCACATCGGTCCAGCATCAACCTGAAGCATTTCCACCTTCGCATCCAGCTTGGACTCCAGAACCTCTTTGACTACATACGTGCTGGCAATTTCCGAATCCCAGGCCACATATGCCAGCTTCACGGATTTTCCTTCACTTGATGAACAGCCGGCAATTGCAAATACCAGCAACGCCGTCAACAGCAATCCGAATCCTTTTTTCTTCATCTAAATAAAACACTCCCGTCATTATTGTTTAGGTTTAACCAGCTTCTGCGTCAAACGGTCAAGCAGGATCGCTATAATTACAATGGCAATCCCTGCTTCGAAGCCTGCGCCAGTCTTAGCCTGTGATACCGCCCGGTATACATAGGCTCCTACCCCTTGTGCGCCGATCATCGACGAAATGACGACCATCGACAGCGACAGCATAATCGTCTGATTAATGCCGGCCATAATCGTAGGCATGGCAATCGGAAGCTGCAGCTTAAACAGCTTCTGGCCCGCCGTCGAACCGAACGCATCCGCAGCCTCTACGAGTTCCGGCGACACCTGGCGTATCCCCAGGTTCGTCAGACGGATCGTAGGTGGAATAGCAAATATAATAGAAGCAATGACTCCGGGAACTACGCCAAGCGAGAAAAAGGATACCGCCGGCAGCAGATACACAAATGCAGGCATCGTCTGCATAAAGTCCAGTATCGGAGTCACAATATTTTGAACAGTCTTACTCTGCGCGCAAAACACGCCAACCGGAACACCAATCAGCACAGCAAGCAGTGATGCAGTAAGCACAAGGGCCAGGGACTGCATAGAAGGATCCCATAGACCCAGATTGTCGATCAGCAGCAGCCCGATCACTGCGAATAAAGCCATCCGCCATTTGCCGATCCAGTAAGCCAAGGCGGCGATAATCACCGTGAGGACGATAGCCGGAAGGAAGGTTAAAGCCGCATCGATTCCGTCCACCATGCCTCCAATAACCGCATGAATGAGATCAAAGAACGGCCCGAAATACGTAGTCAGCCAGTCCTCCAGCCATTCAATCCCCTTGCCTATAGGTAATTTAGGTAAATTCATGAACCGATGCCTCCTTCCGGTACCGCATTGCCTGCAAGGGCGGAAAGTACTGCCCCTTTAATCACAATGCCCTTTAGCTTATCTTCTTCATCCACTACCGCAACCGGCAGATGTGTCTCGGACATCAGCTCGAACAGGTCGTTCAGCAGCGTGTCCGGACGTACACGGGGAATTTCACGAACCATCACTTCAAGAATGCTTTTATTCTCCTTGAGTGCCTCCAGCGCTTTCTCTGCCGTAAGTACACCTTGCAGCTTCATTTCATTGCTCGCCACATAGAGACTGGATACGCCGCTGTCCCGCATCAGCTGAAGCGCAACACGCGGACCGCGTTCCGGCCGGATCATTTCCGGCTGGCGCATCACATGTGCAGCTGTCAGGACTTTCGACAAGTCTACATCCTCCACAAACCGCTCCACATATTTGTTCGCAGGCTGAATAAGGATCTCTTCCGGAGTGCCGATCTGGACGATCACACCATCCTTCATCAAAGCGATCCGGTCACCGATCCGCAGGGCCTCATCCAGGTCATGCGTAATGAACACGATCGTCTTCTTCACTCTTGCCTGCAGCTCCAGCAGCTCCTGCTGCATATCCTTGCGGATCAGCGGATCAAGCGCACTGAAGGCTTCATCCATCAGCAGGATATCCGGGTCATTGGCAAGACCGCGCGCAAGACCCACACGCTGCTGCATGCCTCCGCTCAATTGATCAGGGCGGTGGTTCTCCCAGCCTTTAAGGCCTACAAGCTCCAGTGCCTCCATGGCAAGCCGGGTTCTCTCTTTTTTCTCCACGCCCTGTACTTCAAGACCATATTCAGCATTAGCCAGCACCGTGCGGTGCGGAAACAATGCAAACTTCTGGAAGACCATGCCGATATTTTTACGCCGGAACCGGCGCAGCTCTTCGGGATTCATTTTGACCACATCATTGCCTTTAAAAAAGACCTGGCCCCCTGTGGGCTCAATCAGACGGTTCAATAAACGGACTAGCGTGGATTTTCCACTGCCTGACAAACCCATGATGACAAATATTTCTCCTTCTTCGATGCTGAATTCAGCCTTGTTGACACCAACCGTCAGCTTGACTTCACGGGCAATCTTCTCTTTAGACCAACCTTGTGCTAGTAATGGAAGTGCCCGTCCCGCATCATGACCGAATACTTTGGTAAGTTCTTTTACCTCTATAATTGCCATGGTGACCTCCTTCTTCCCCTTATATTTCACGTTTGTGCTTCTCAACAAGTGTAACGGAGTTGTGAAAAGCGACGCAAAGTGCATATTCGCTAAAAAATTAGTGTACAGTTTTAACTTTACGTACTTTACGTATAGAATACTCTGTTTTACGCCATATTCCGTTCTGCATGAATTCTTTACTTATTGCAGCAGATTTGATTACAATACATTGGAGAGGTTTGCAGTTTATTAGCCTAATCCTCAGGAGGGACATCATGAACGATTTAGAAGGGCTTCCGCCCGAGCAAATAGAGAAAATCAGCAAGGTCCGCGAGCGGGTCATTGATTCCATTGGCAAAAACATGGATTTGTACGGAATCACCCTATCCATTGGGCATTTATACGGTTACATGTACTTTAATCAAGGCCCCGTAACGCTGGACGAGCTAAGCCGTACGATGGGAATGAGCAAAACATCCATGAGTACAGGAGTGCGCACCTTGCTTGACCTGAAGATGATCGACAAGGTGTGGGGAAAAGGAACCCGAAAAGATCTGTTCGAGGTCGTTCCCGACTGGCATCAGAATTTCAGTGACTATTTCTCAATTAAATGGAGAAAAGCCGTAGAGGGAAATATGTCCGCACTGGCTAAATCGCTTGCTGAAATCAAACAAATAAAATCCGAGTATGCTGACAATCCGGATATTGAGAAGCTCCTGAATAGAGATGAAGCAAAAATTGAAGAAGCCATTAAGTACTACCGCTGGCTGCTGAAGCTGATTGAAGCCCTGGAAACCGGCAAGATATTCGACTTCATTCCCAAAGAAAAGTAAACACGGAGCGTGAGCTCCCTGCTGCACCGCATAATAAATACGGCCATGGCCCCGCAAAGGGGCTATGGCCGTTTATTATTTACTATTTGCTGCGGATTTATAAATGAAAATCCAGGCCGAAATCGGTTTCGGAAATAACGGCTGCGGATTGACTTGTATCAACAAGTTTAATAGACTAGGAATAACTGATTTTTGCAACGGATAAAGTGTAAGCGATGGACCAAAACCGCAGTATATCAGTCTTTTTCCCGGAATTCATGATCAGTCGGAGGGTGGCTTTACCATGCAAATGAATATTAAAAAGATTGCCGAAATGGCAGGTGTCTCCGTCTCAACGGTTTCGAAAATCATGAATAATTACAGCGATGTTTCGGAAAAAACGAAACAGCGGGTGCTGGAGATTATCGAACAAACCGGATATTCCCCCTCAAATTCCGCGAAAACACTGGCCACCAAAAAGTCGAGTCTGATCGGGGTCATTTTTGCCGGTGAATTTAATGTCGAATTTACCCATCCTTTTTTCATCGAGGTGCTGAATTCCTTCAAGAAACAGATGGGCGTGCTGGGGTACGATCTGATTTTTTTCTCCAACGAGAAATTTATCAGCAGCGGTGATTATTTCGCACGCTGCCAGCACTTTCATGTGGATGGCTGCGTGATCATCTCCGGGCAGAAGATGGAGCCCGCGATCCGCGACCTCGATATGAGCAGCATTCCCTGCATCGGCGTAGATATGGAGCTTAAGGGTAAAAAATCCGGGTATGTGATGTCGGACAACTATCAAATCTCCTCCAAGGTCGTGGAGCATTTCTATCTGCTGGGCTACAGGGAGCTTGGCTTTATCGGCAGTACGGCGGATTCGGATATTTCCAACCGGCGGGAAGCAGGGTATATCAAGGCAATCGAAGATTTTGGTCTGGCGATGAATCCCACGTGGTTCGTGCATGGAGAGGATTTCTTTGAAGCCAGCGGTTATGCGGCCATGCAGACTCTCATCGAGAAAGGCAGCCTGCCGCAAGCGATCTTTGCCGCTTCCGATTTGCTGGCACTTGGGGCCATCCGCGCCTTGAAGGAGCACGGACTGCGCATCCCTGAAGATATCGCCATCATCGGCTGTGACGATATTGAGGCCTGCAAATACACCAGCCCTACGCTGACAACGATCCGCCAGAACAAAGAACGGCTTGGCGTACTTGCGGCCCATATGCTGTTCGATCTAATTAACAATCAATCAGAAGGCGGTTCGTTTGTTGTTGAACCGGCGCTAATCGTCCGCGAGTCCTGCGGCAGCCGGTTGAATGCTAAACCTCACCAATCCTCTTTATAAGCCCCGCGTTCGAAATCGTCCTTAAACTTTTTGTCCCTCTCTGCCGCATGCTTCTGCACAGAAGGAGAATTGACAATTTTACGGACGATCCAATACAACACTATAAGAAATACGATACCAAACAAGATTTCGATCACTAGCAATAGTCGTGCCTCCTTTGTCTTATAGATTAAAAGCTTGAACAGCTTTTGCCTATAAGAATATTCATACCGGCTGATCTCTTGCACCCGGTCTACGCTTCTGATGGTCTACGCTTCTGACCGTCTTCGTTTCAGGACCCGGTTCACCTGCTCTGAACTCATCATCATCAATAGCAAAAACGCCAATACGATAACCGGAAACAGGCTGATGCTAATTCCGGAAGCGATCAGACCAAACAATGGGGGCAGCAAGGTTGTTCCTGTATAGGCTACTGCCATCTGGTACCCCATTAATTGCGCGGAGTTCTCTTTGCCGAACCGGGCCGGTGTTTCATGAAGCAGCCCGGGATATATCGGCGCAAGCCCCAGCCCGATCAGGATGAGTCCAACGAGGGTCATAACGTCAGGCAGTGGAAGCAGCAGCAGCAATCCACCTAGAGCAGCTGTAAGCTGACCCGCCAGAATCAGCACCCGGTTGCTGATCCTTAGGGTCACAAATCCGGTAATCAATCTGCCGATTGTGATTCCGCCATAGTACATAGAAATCCAGCCTGCAGCCAATTCGGCTGACACCTCTCTTGCCCCTACTAAATAGCTGGCCCCCCATAACCCGACCGTGGATTCGACACCGCAATAAAACAAGAATGCAAGAAGCGAGAATTTAACGCCTTTGAGACGAGTGGGATGAACCTTCACTTTGGCAGGCGGGGAACTGATGCCGATGTGACTCCCCTCGAGCCCGTCAGACTGGGTTCCGTTCGAATTCCCAACCTCTGCAGCATGATGCAGTTTCGCTACCCGCTTCCATAACGGAAGGGTGACAAGCAAAACGATTACCAGACCGAACTGGATGATCGAAACGGCCGAATAGCCTTCTCTCCATGAATTGTGGTTCGCAATATAAAAGGACATGATCATCGGCCCCGCCGTTGCACCGACACCCCAAAAACAATGCAGCCAGCTCATGTGATGGGCTTTGTAATTATCGGCTACATAATGGTTGAGCGCAGCATCTACCGCTCCGCCTCCAAGTCCCAGGGGAATAGCCAGAACCGCCAACCAAACCAGTGAAGGCGCGAAGGAAAAGCCCAGCAGCGCACCAGCGGTCATACAGCAGCTGATCAGGGTAATCGTCCCTGTGCCCAGCTTTTTAATGATGCTGCCGCTTACCAGACTTGAGACGATGGTCCCTCCGGCAATGATCATAGAGATGAGACCCGCCGATCCAAAGGGAGCGCCGATTTCCAGATGCAGCACCGGCCAGGCGGACCCCAGCAACGAATCGGGAATGCCCAAGCTGATAAATGAAAGATAGATAATGATTAGAAACCAAGTTGCCATAGTTATGTTTCTTCCTCTCTGTGATTTCCCGGATAACTGGGCATCAATTGCCCCAAATATCAGGCTCCAGCTGCTTTAAGGTCAGCCAGCGCATGCCTGCCTCAAAGTCTTCATGAAATGAATCGAGCAGAATGATGCTCGGCATGGAAGGCATTGCATGTTGAGATCTGTACAATTTCCAAGCGCTGCCCCAGGTTTCCTCATCCATCAGGCTCTGGTAAATAACAATTTCATCCGGAGCAAGCACAACATTCACCGTATGAATAATCGTGCAGGCTGCCTCTATAAACATCTCAGTTTTGACCGGATTGTTCCAGTCCACCTCCACCGGAAGAAATTTAATTTCACCGGCCATACCGTCCTTGCCCTTCACTACACTCCCGTTCAAATAAATCCCCATGCCGGGAGGATAGGACCTTGGAAAATATACACCAAGCACACATTGATTATCATCTTTCTCGGTTCGGGAACAGTACCCGCTGATCGCAGCATTCACATCGTTTTCCAACATAACCGGCAATCCAAATTGCTCCTGTATAACTTCGCTCAATCTTACGCCTTTCAGCTGGTCATGACTGCTTACTTTGATTTCCCCATTGACTGACTGGCCGGGAATACCGATCCCAATCACCTTGATGGTAGGGTGTTTCGACAAATATTGCTCAATCAATTCATAAAACCGTTCAAGATTGAACAGCGGTATGCCGTATTCTTCCCGCTCTATAATCTCATCCCCTAAATTAATTACCGTCACAACAACTACATCCTCACCCTGCTTCTCATTCATATGAATGACCAGCGCCAGGCTAAATCCGTAATTGTACCGGTAAGTAAGCGCAGGTCTGCCCCCATTGGATGGGACCGTTTCGTCTTCCGACAATTCACCGAGCTGAACCAATTCCTTGACCAGTGAATTAATAGTAACCACGCTTAGCTTGGTCAATGCGGCCAGCTGTGACTTAGATCCCGTTCCAATCTGCTTCATGGCCTGCCGCACAAGGTTGAGATTAATATCTTTGATTAAGTAACCGTTAGCCTTCTCCATAAGCATCCTCCAACATATAATAAAGTCACTTAATAAACCCTGTTTAATTAGTATGCAGCGAGTAGTCTGTCCTTGTCAAGACTATAAGGGGCAAGTGGAGATCTGAACACAAATACATCATTTAGGCCATAAAAAAACCAGCCGCTTCCGGGGAAGACGGCTGGTTCCGGTTAAAGCTGCGCCGGAAGCTCGACCTGCGGGTCCAGCGTCAGCTTTAGGAGTTGACCGGCATGGGCAAGACCCGCGCCGAATCCGTACAATAGAATCTGCTGGCCATTCAGCACTTTGCCCTCGCGGACACCCAGGTCCAGGGCGAGCGGTATGCTTGCGGCCGACGTATTGCCGAAATATTCAAGGCTGTACAGAGCCTGCTCAAGAGGATAATCCAAGCGCTCACAAATGGGCTCGATCATCCGCAGGTTGGCGCTGTGCGGAATCAGCCAGTCCACTTGTGCAAGCTCTGCCCCCGCATTTTTAAGCACCTGCTGGATGCCTTGGGGTACGGTTCTTACCGCCCAGCGGAAAACCTCCCGGCCATTTTGCACCAGCTTGCCTGGATTCATCAGTTCAATCCCGTTCACCTTATGCGACAGGCCCGTGCGGTACACATGATGTGCTCCGCCGCCGTCACTGCCCAGATGGAAGCCGAGGAAGTTGTCCTCCTGCTCATCGCTCTCCACAAGAACCGCCCCGGCCCCATCCCCAAAAAGAATACAGGTGCTGCGGTCGGTATAGTCCGTAATTTTGGACAGCGCATCTGCCCCAAGAACCAGAACCTTGCGGTGCAACCCTGATGCGACATAAGCGTGGGCCGTATGCAAGGCATAGACAAAGCCTGCACAGGCGGCGCTCATATCGACAGCTCCGGCGGTAAGCGGAATTCCCAGACGGTGCTGAATTATGGATGCTACAGAAGGAAAAGAAAAGTCAGGCGTGCTGGTAGCCACAATAACCATATCCACGTCCCCGGCAGATTTGCCATAACGCTTCAGCAGATCCTGCGCGGCGGAAACGCATAAATCGCTGGTATATTCATCTTCACGGCTGATTCTCCGCTCGCGGATTCCGGTTCGCTGGACAATCCACTCATCGTTCGTCTCTACCATCTGTTCCAAATCGCTATTGGTCAGCCTCCGGACTGGCACATAAGATCCAATCGCTGTAATTTTCGCACCCGTCAATGAAATCACCTCTTTAATAGTATCTGGTCTTAGTACTTGGTACTAATTATATGCGATACCTGCTAATATTGCAAAGGAAAAAGCCGTAAAGTGAATATTTCCCTGGACTCGCCGAAGATCAAAAAAAGAACTATGGCCTACACAGGCCACAGTTCCTAGTAAACATATTGAACAAAAGATAAACGGGTAAGCGGCAGCATAGCTTAGGTACAGCACCGTAACATTCCGGTGTATGCTCTTAGCATCGTGCAACTATATGCTTGCCGGTTCTACTTCCACCTGCTCCACCAGCTTTTCCGGCTGGGCGGTATTTCTTGAACGGCAGTTGATGATTTCAACCTCTTCACCATTCTCGATATAAAAGGCCGGTCCTTCATGATTCTCAACCGTCACCTGCTGGAACCGGACATCCCGTACATTCCCCAGAAAAAATCCGCGGTTGTTCATATCCTCAATGCCTGTCATCATGTCGGGCTGGCCGGGAACGGCATTCTTGGCCATTGAAATATCGACATTCGAAAAGGTAATCTCCGAAATATACTGCTCCGCCAGCCCATACAGGAAACCTGCAGCCGCATGGACGCCCCGTGCGGTAATACTCTCAAAATGAATCCGTCTAAACGTTGGCGTTTCCGCCGTAACGGGATACGGATTTTTGTCCCAGACATATTTCTCTTTGCCGCGGGGTCCGCAGAAATAATACAGGTTAAGTGTAAAGGGGCAAATCACGTCCTCCATCACAATGTTGCTGGCGCGAATATCCTCAATCGTCCCTCCGCGGCCCCGTCTGGACTTCATGCGAATGCCGCGGTCGGTCTGCTTGAACACGCAGTTGCTGATCGTCACATTGCGGATATCGCCGCTCATTTCACTGCCCAGCACTACCGCCCCATGGCCATGAATCATCGTACAGTTGGTGATGGTTATATTCTCGCAGGGAATCCGCTCTTTCGTATCCTCGGTTCCCGCTTTGATCGCGATGCAGTCATCGCCTACATCAATATTGCAGTTGCTGATGCGCACACCCGAGCAGGATTCCGGATTAATGCCGTCCGTATTCGGTGAATCCGCCGGGTTCAGGATCGAGATATTGTCGATCGTCACATTGCTGCAGCAGATCGGATTCACCGTCCAGCTCGGTGAGTTCAGCAGCGTTACATCCTTGATCGTAACCCGGCTGCAGTTGTTAAATCCGATCAGCGTTGGACGGGGATACTCCAGCGCCTCCGGGTGATTCCGGTGCTTGTTCCACCAGGGGGCGCCGTTGCCCTCCAGGATTCCGCTTCCGGTAATGGATACATTCACTAGATCCTCTCCGTAAATGCAGGACGCATGCACTTGCCGTTTCACGCCTTCCCATCTGGATTCCACAGCCGGAAAGTCCCCGGGCTCGGTGCTGAATGACAGAACCGCCCCGGGGCTTAAGTGCAGCTCTATGTTGCTGCGCAGCAGCACCGCCCCTGTTCTGAATGTCCCCGCCGGGATAACCACCGTTCCGCCGCCGTCTCTGCTCGCTGCCGCAATGGCATCCGCAATAGCTCCCGTTGCCGGCACTGGACTATCCCGCAGCGCTCCGTAATCCGCAATGTTATACATGGGTCCCCCTTCCTCTCGAGCAGCGCTCCAACCGCTGCAGAGCTTCCCGCTTTATCCTTTTACCTTCTGCACAAAGACTCCATCTCCACACAAGCCATGACGAGCGCCCCCACCCCATGCAGATCATTGCTGACCTTAGGCCGGGTGACATAATTCTCATAGTCGCCCGCCGAAGTGCCGATGCAGATATCCGGCAGGATCACGCGGCCCTGATCATCCTGCTGAAGCACTGAGATCAGGCCTTCATAGCCTTTTTGGGCTGCTGCCACCGCTGCTGCTTCTTCAGTAGCCAGACCCAATTTCACCGCTTTGGCGATGGTGTAGACGAACAGGCAGGACCCCGACGTTTCCAGCCAGTTATCCGGCTCATCGCCCTTATCCACGACCTGGTACCACAGTCCGCTGTCCTTATCCTGATAACGGATCAAGGCCTGCACGAATTCGCTTAGCGCAGCAGCCAGCTCCGCCCGGCCCGGTTCATCTGCCGGCAGCAGGTCCAGAAATTGCGACAATGCCAGACCGTACCAGCCCAGGGACCGGCTCCAGAACTCGGGAGAGCAGCCCGTTTCGGGGTTGGCCCAAGGCATGCGCCGGCTCTCATCCCAGGCATGATACAAAAGGCCGGTAGCTTCATCCTTCATGTATTTGCGCATCAGCTTCTCCTGATGCAACACGGTTTGCCGCAAGCCGGCTTCCCCGTAGGCATTGGCATATTTCAGCGAGAAGACTCCGGCCATGTAGAGTCCGTCAAGCCACATTTGATAAGGATACTTATCCTTGTGCCAGTATCCGCCTTCGGCGGTTCTGTTTACTGTCAGCAGCAGATTTCTCAGCTTATCGGCAGCCGTCCGGTACTTGCCCTTGCCGGTCCGTTCATGTAGCGTGAACAGCAGCAGTCCTGCCTGAACCGCATCCAGCTCATCGCGGGCAAAATAGAAATTGCCCTGATCATCCACCAGATCATCCACATATTGACCGATGTACTCCAGATAGCGGTCCTCCCGGACAGCTTCCCAGAGCAGCTCCATCCCGCACAGAAACACGCCTTGATGGTAGTGCCAGCGATGTGCAGGAGGAAGCTCTCCCGCTTGATAAGTATCCATTAAAGAGTCACAGGCTTTTTTTGCCCATTCCATGGGTGTTTTCGGCAGACTGCCTATCATCTTACTACCCCTTCCAACATAAGAATACCTGTCCTTTGGCGGTTAACCCTTCATTGATCCCAGCATAGCCCCTTTGGCAAAATGCTTCTGCAAGAACGGATAAACCATCAGAATCGGCAGGGTTGCCACCACGATAACGGCCATCTTGATCGTCTGATCCGGCGGCGGAACCGCAGCATCGAGCGAAGAGCTGTAATCCATCCCGCTGGCCAGCACGACAATTTGTCTGAGCAGCACCTGGATCGGCCATTTGGCGCTGTCATCCAGATACAGAATGGCACTCATATAGGTGTTCCAATACGTCACCGCATAGAACAGGGAAATTGTCGCAATCGAGGGCAAAGATAACGGCAATACAATCCGGAACAGGATGCCGAAGTCGTTGCAGCCGTCAATTTTGGCGGATTCCTCAAGACCTTCCGGGATATTCTGAAAAAAGTTTTTGAGAATAATCATGTTAAACGCACTGATTGCCGAAGGCAGAATTAGAGCCGCATAGGAATCAATCAGCCCCAGCTCCTTCACAACCAGGAACGTAGGAATCATCCCGCCGTGAAACAACATCGTGAACACAACCAGAAAGTTAATAACATTGCGCCCGTCCAGATCCCGTCTGGAGAGGCCGTAGGCCATTAAAGCTGTTATAAACATACTGAATGCTGTACCGATGAGCGTAACCCCAATCGAAACTCCCAGCGCTCTAAAAATCGTATCCGTCGAGAAAATAAACTTGTACGCCTCAAAGCTCCATACTTTTGGAATCAGCACAAATTTGTTGGCCGCGAGCTCCGCACTGGTTGTGAAGGAGCCTGCCACCACGTGGATAAATGGAAGCACCGTCACCAGTGCAATGAGGGCCAGCAGCGTAAAGTTAACAGCAGCAAAGATCCGGCCGCCGATCGTTCTGTCTTCTACCATTTGAATTCCTCCCGCATTTCTCTCAATAAACGCCTTCTTCTCCCATTTTCTTCGATAATTTGTTGACCGACATGACCATAATGAGTCCAATCACCGATTTAAAGAAGCCAATAGCCGTACTGTAACTGAATTGTCCTTGTCTCAAACCTGCGGTATACACGTACGTATCAATAATTTCCGCCACTTCCCGGTTCATGGAGTTGAGCAGCAGATAGGCGTGTTCAAATCCAAGATCCAGCACGGAACCGATTTTCAGAATCAGTAGTGTAATAATGACGCTTCGGATCGCCGGAAGGGTAATGTGCCAGACCTGTCTCAGCCGGCCGGCTCCGTCCATGCGCGCAGCTTCGTAAAGTCCGGGATCCACAGCCGCAATGGCTGCGAGATAAATGATGGTGCCCCAGCCTGCTTCTCTCCAAATGACCTGAATGATATACATTGGCCTGAACCAGTCGGGATTCAGCAGGAAATTCACCTTGGGAAGGCCGAAATAGACCAATAGCTCGTTAATAATTCCTCCGTCCATCGTGACCATAACGAAAGTAATCGAGACGACGATAACCCATGACATAAAGTGGGGCAGATAAACGAGTGTCTGGAACAATCTTTTGAAAAATGTGCCTCTCAGCTCATTCAGCATCAGGGCAAGGATAATCGGAATCGGAAAATAAAAGATGATATTCATTCCGAATAAAATCAGCGTATTCCCCAGGATATTGAGAAAATCCGGCTCCGCGAACAGCCGCTTGAAATGCTCAAGCCCTACCCAATTGCTGCCGAGGATCCCCTGATAAGGCTTGTAATCCTGAAAGGAAATGACCAACCCGTACATTGGAAAGTATTTAAAAATAACAAAAAACAGCACTCCCGGTATCAGCATGACGTAAAGCAGTTTATTTCTCCACAGCCGCTTTTTGAGTTCACTGCTGCTTTTGTATTTTTTGGGCTCCAGCTCAGGAATTGCGCTGGGCTGAGCGGTGACTTCCTGCATAATACTCTTCCTTTCTGCTTCATAAATTGATCATCTGACTGCCGGTTTCGTATGAATCAGAAGGCTGCTGAAGCTGCTTCGGCAGCCTTCTTCACTGGGCCTTAGCCTAACCGTTCACGACTGTCATCCTATTTCTTGTATGCGGCGTTGTATTCTTCGATAATGGCTGCGCCGCCCCGGCTCTTCCAGGATTCCACTTCTTTTTCGAATCCGGCCTTGTCCAGCTGTCCATAGATATAATTGTAGGTAGCATCCGTAATAATCTGTTGAAGCTCAACGCCCTTGGAGGTGTAGGTCGCCGAATCCAGGGCAGCCGTAGGGTCAGCCACTCCGAATTTGACGTTCTCCAGCGCCAGTTCATCAGCATGAATCCGGCCTGGCAGCACGTTCAAAGGCTGGTACATCCCGTTGGTTTCGTATTCACCGATAACGCTGTCCTTATAGCCTTTAACCTCGCGTTCAATCAGCTCTTTATCATCCGCCGGTTTCGCTTTGCCGTCTTCAACGGTGTAGTGAGTGCCTTCAATCCCCCAGTACATCAGGTTGGCAACCTCAGGAGTCATCATCTTGTCAAAGAACGCCAGAATCTTCTTCAGCTCGGCTTCATCCTTGACTGCGCCTTTCGGGAAGAGGACTACGTTGTTATAGCCCGGAATCATCCATTGGGTAATATTTCCATCCGGTCCGGCGACCATACTGTGCGCATCCAAAACGGCATCCGGGACATTCTTGATCAGATCCTTATTGAGGTTATCAATATCAGGCATGGATCCGCCGATATACAGGCCCGCTTTACCGCTGGTGAACATATTTACAGCATCTGTTTTACTGGTAGCCGCGAAATCCTGGTTCATGTACTCGGAATCACGAAGCTTTTTGAAGTAGTCCATCGCATCGATATATTGCGGGAACATAAATTCCGGTGCAAGCTGGCCATCCTTCTCGCCCCAGTTGTTCGGGGTTCCGAACCAGGAGGAGACGGTTTTGAAAGCTCCGTATACCAGCTCATTCCGGTCCACAATCCCTGTGGTGTCTTTTTTACCGTTGCCATCCGGATCCTGTTCCGTAAAAGCCTTCGCCATGGCGAACAGCTCATCCAGATTCGCAGGTGCCTTCAGCCCCAATTTATCTGCCCAGTCCTTGCGGTAAATGATCCCTTGACGCGCCAGCGGCCGTCCGATATACACGGTGTACAGCTTGCCGTCCACTTTGGTGTTATTGAGGATTTCCGGCTTCAGCTTGTTCAGGTTCGGGAATTCCGTCAGATAAGGGCCGATCTCCCAAAACTGTCCATCCTTGATCGCTTCCTTCATCTGCAGGAAGGTCGTCTGATTCTTCAAATAGGTCACCTGCGGCAATGAACCTGTGGCAAACGATGAATTCAGCTTCTCTTCATAGGTATCCGCCGGGAAAAATTGATAGGTCAGCTTCGTATTGGTCAATTTCTCCACTTCCGCTTTGATCGTGTCCGGTGGAGTCTCTGTCGTGTTCAGTGGAAGCATAATCTTAATTTCTGTCGGTTTCTCCGGCTCTGGTGCCGGTTCTGTTGTCGCGGTGTTGGTCCCCCCGCTTGTACCGGGATCTTTTGTCGCCGCTGCTTCCTTATTGTTGTTGTTGTTGCCTGAACACGCTGTCAACATGCTGAACGTTAACAGTGCACTCAGGAGCAGGGTGAAGGATTTTTTCTTCATACCATTTTGACCTCCGTTTGACTTGTATTGGTTACAAGCAACACACTACAGCCTCGGCCAGGTTTCGAATACAATCATTTACTCATAATGGGGCGTTTGGGGGTGGGGTGTGAGCAAATGATTATTGGGTTATAAATGGAAAGGAAAACATTGGTTTGGGGGAGTGGGATTAATCGGGATGGGAATTTGGGAGCGGTGGGGTAACTGCGGGGAATGTTTGGACTTCCGGTCGCTGTTATGTTTGGATTTCCTGATTTGAACCGCTCGCCACGGTAGAAATCCAAACTTTGCCTATGCTTCCGAAGCGAGCTTTCCTGCGGAAAGCTTTCAGGCGATCGCTGCCGCTCCGTAAGGATCAAACTTCCCCTTCGTTACGTTTACCTCTCCAAGGGTCTTCCTTTCCATTTATATGGAAAGGGGGCAGAGTGAAAACCACCGCTGGTTTCTGCGGTGGGGAGAAGTTACTTGCGATGGATGGAACTTAGGATGTGTAGCAGTTGTTAGTGGTACTAGGTTAGGCAGATTGGAACATAGGGAGTACAAGGAACAGTTAGTTGAAATGTCATGGCGCAGGCGGGGAGATTATTGGGAACATGTACAGTTACTAATGAGAGAAATCTGCAGTCTGGCTGGGGCAATCCAGGAGACTGATTACAATCCCCCCGCCCCTCTATCCTACTTGCCCGCCTCTGCCCGGGCCTCTGCCGCGGTGTATTCCTGGATGATCAGGTTGCCGCCGCTTGTTCTCCATTTTTCCACCTGCTCGTTGAATTCCTCAACAGTGATATTGCCGATGATGTAGTTGTAGGTCGCATCTACGATAATCGTCGACAGCTCCACGTTTTTCTCATCATAGGTTGGAGAGCTTAAGCGCAGGGTCGGGTCATCCACGAGAAACTGTTCGTTATCCTTGCTGAGCTGGTCGGCCAGGGCGGTCAGCTGCTCTTTTTTCTCCACTTCCATAATGTTCTTGTTGCCGAAGTCGGCGATCATCAGGGAGTAGAGCGGATTCACTTCATTTACACGCAGCTGCGAGGTCTCCTCCGGAAGAATTACCTTCCCGCCTTCCAGCTTATAATGCCTGCCCTCGAACCCGTATTTCATCAGATTGGCGACATCCCTGTCCATCGTCCGGTCAAAAAAACCAAGCACCTGCTTCAGCTCCTGCTCCGTGGCAATGGCTTTTTTGGAAAACAGGTAAAGGCCGTTGTAGTTAGGAATGGACCATACTTTATATCCGTTTGGCCCCTTAATCCGGTTAATCAGTGTAAATTCAGCAGCCGGATTGATCGCCTGAGCCTCACTGGAGAGCCGCTGCACATCCGTCATGCTGCCAATAAAAACACCGGCCGTTCCCCGGATAAACTTATCCCGCTGGACCTCCTTGCTGGTTAAGGCGAAATCCTGATTTATCATTTTCTCATTATATAATTTCCGCATGAAATTCATGGTGTTCATATATTCAGGAGTCACGAACTCAGGGATAAACTGATGATTTTTCAGCTTCCAGTTATTCGGAGTACCGAAATAGGAGCTGAGTGTCTTAAACACGCCGTACACGAGATCGTTGCGGTCGACCAGGCCAATGGTGTCCTGTTTGCCGTTTCCGTCCGGATCATTATAAGTAAACTGCTTCATGACCTCATACAGTTCATCCAGTGTTTGCGGCTTGCTTAACTGAAGATGGTCCAGCCAGTCTTGGCGGATGATGATTCCTTGCCTGGAGGAAGGGCGCTCAGTATACAATCCATAGATTTTGCCGTCTACAGCAGCCTGGTTAAGAATCGCAGGGTCCAGCTGTTTCAAATTCGGGAACTCCTGCAGATAAGGCCCGATCTCCCAAAAGGCTTCTGAGCGGATCGCACTTTTCAGCAGATTATAATCCGTGAACTTCACAAAGGTGACTTTGCCCAGCGAATTGGTCGTCAATGCTGTATTCATTTTATCTGTGTAGACACCTTCAGGCACCCAGGTAATGTCGAGCTTAGCCCCTGTCAGCTTCTCAAGTTCCGCCATAATATCCTTGGAGGGCTGCTGAGGGAAATGCAGAGGTGCCAGGATGGAAATGAACGGCGCGGTCTCTCCGGGACCGGTCCGGGGTGACTCGTTGTCACTGCAAGCGCTTAACAAAATGAACGAGAGCAGCAACACCCAACAGCAATATCGGCGCACTGTTCTCCCTGCAAAAACTCTGGACATCCCTGTATCCTCCTAAAAGTTTGGTTAGTACATACCTAGCATGATTACGCTCATTTCTGAAATATAACTGCTAATTATTGAAAAATCTTCTATCCAAAGTAATAATTAGAGATAATGATTATTGCGGCACCAGATGATTATTGTTATTATCCAAGCTGATGAATACACTTAAATGAGGCGGTTGCTACTACCCAAGTAAAGGTGCTGAAATCCAGTGAAACACTTAAGCTTCCTGAGTAAATTAACTTTATTCGCCTTTGTCATCAGTACGCTGCCTGTGGTGTTCATTGGCTCTTTCTCCTATCTCACATCCTCCAGCGAAATTCAAAAAAATGTTAACAAAAGCAAAATGGAACTGATTTTACAAATTAACTCAAATGTAGAGCATAAGCTGACTACTGTCAACCAAACCTTAAACCAGGTTGTGAATTCTTCGGTATTAAAAAAAGCACTAAATAACCCGTTAAATGTAACCGATTTCATTTTATATAATGACTTAAGAAACGAAATCCGCAATATGCAGTCCTTTGATACAAAGCTCGAAGATGTGATCCTGTTAAATCAACGGCAAAATTGGATGATCAAAAACTCCGGCCTCTACCGCCTGAACGAATACAAGAATTATGAGCAGCTCTCCAATCTGATGAATGTACCCGACAACACCTCATGGGTGCTGAACCCTTCCTCGCTGTTCTACAGTGAGGAGAGCATCAATGTGACGGGCTGCGACTACAGCATCAGTCTGATTAAAAAGCTGCCGACCAACAAACTGCAAAAATACGGACTTGCCCTGGCGAATATTCCGGCCTGCAGCCTGCAGGACTTCATCAACTCGGAAGTAGATCCGCTGGACAGCATTATTGTGCTGAATGAGTCCGGCACCATACTGCTTCACCCGGACCGTTCGATGATCGGAGAGCCTGCGCAAAAGGGCGGATTTGCTGATCTTTCGCTCGTCTCCGATCTCAATAAACCTTCGGGACAATTCAAAACCGTCATGGACAAAAAGGACTATTCCGTCACTTATCTGCGTTCCCAATTGAACGGCTGGATCTATCTCTCGGTCACCTCCATTGAGAGTTTGACGAAGGAATCTAACAAAATCGGAACCTATACCCTGTATGTATGTGCCGTGATGCTGCTGTTGTCCATCCTGTTCGCATGGCTCGGCTCCCGCCGCATGTACAGCCCGATCGAAAGACTGCTCAACCAGATGGGGCTGCGCAGACCCGGAATCAAATCCAGGCATACGGATGAGTTTCAGTTTATCGGCGAACAGGTGCATCATTTATTTCAGTCCAAATCACAGCTGGAGAAGGAGGTCAGCCAGCATATCCGGCAGGTCCGCACCTTTTTCCTGACCAAGGCCTTTCAGGGCAATGTCAAAAAACGCGAGCTGTTCGAAGAGCTGGAGCAATATGGCTATCACACCCAGATGGAAGAATGGAAGACGATGGCTGTAATCACGTTGAGCATCGACTTCTCTGAGGATACCAGCTATGAGAAAAAGGATCTCCATCTGCTGTTGTTTGCCGCGCATAATATGATCGAGGAACTGGTACCCCCGGACAGCAGGCTTGCGCCTGTCATTATGGACCATGCCGTGGTGACCTTGATTGGCAGCATGGAAGGCAATGCCGAAGCTTTTCACCGGTCGCTCTATTCACTGACAGAGAATCTGCAGCAGGAGATCAATAACTACCTGAAGCTGCAGGTCAGTATTGGCCTGAGTCTGCCCTTCCATTCCTTTGATAAAATATCCATCGCCTACAGAGAAGGCCTGGAAGCTCTGAAATACCGGATTACGCTCGGCAAAGGCATCATCATCCAATACGAGAACATCAACTCCGGCAAACATTATCTGAACCTAAACTATCCTTCGCATACCGAAAATGACCTGATGGACGCCATCAAGCTGGCCGATACTGAAAAAGCGAAGGAGCTGCTGCATAAGCTGTTCAAATGTATTTTTGCGCTGGGACTGTCCCCGCAGGAGTACCAGATTCCGCTGACCCGTCTGCTCAATAATATCCTCATTATGATGCAGGAATCGGGAATTAGCCTGAACCAGATTTATCATGTGAACGGCTCCTTATTCGAAGAACTGACCGACCTCCACATTGTAGCCGAAATCGAGGACTGGTTCTGGAGTATGGTTATTCTGCCGATGATCCGGATTTTTCACAGCCGGCAAAATGCCCAATATCACAACATTTCAGAGAAAATCATTGATATTGTCCAGCATGATTATGACAAGGATCTTACGCTGGAGGAGTGCGCTTCACGCCTTCATTACAACGCCAACTATCTCAGCAGCGTTTTCCGTAAGGAGACCCAATATTATTTCAGTGAGTACCTGGCGATGTACCGGTTCAAAATGGCCAAAAAATGGCTGGAAGAAACCGACATGCCGATCAAGGACATTGCCGCAAGGCTCAGATACAACAATTCGCAGAATTTCATCCGCTCCTTCCGGAAGCAGGAAGGGATGACCCCCGGGCAGTACCGTGACAACGCTAGTTCCAGGGCCCAAGGCGGGACCGGATAAGCATCGGGGAATCCTCTGCCGGATATGAATCCTAAACAGCCAGATTTAGACAAGTGGAAACGGCTTTGCCGTCCTTTTTAAGGACGGTACCGTTTCAGCGAGAAATAGAAGGATAAGTTATCGTTTGAAACATATACATTCTTATATTTTGACAAAAGCCGTCAACACCCCAAGCAGTATACGCTGAGGCTGACGGCTCTTTTGGATGATAATAGCAAAAGGTTGTTGATCCTATCGGGGTTACTTTCAGGCACTCTTGGGCTTGCGCGCTTTTCTTGCTCTTATGAACCAAATGATGGCAACTGCCAGGATTAGCACTACGCCGCCACCGGCAATGACGATATTCCTGACGTTTGGCACGTAAACGACCATCTCGAGCGGCTGCGAATCGGCCATTGTAATATGCCAAGTCAACGTATTTCCGTCCTGTTCGGCGGCATTGTTGGCCCCATACAAATCATAAGGAAGCGTTAATTTAAAATCGACCGCAAGGTTCTGCAGCAGCATGCGGACCAGAGATTTCGGCACGCTCAAACTTCCGATCCCGTCAATGATTTCATCCGAATAGGCATTCAGCTTCGGCTGGGCTACCACATCGTATTTGGTGTACAGCCAATTATTAACCTGTTCAACCTGCGCGTCCACAATGTCCAGCTTGCCAGCGTTTGCCTGCAGGTCTTGCAGCGAAGCATAGGCTTTGAGGAATTGATATTCTGTAGATTTACCGTTCTGGCTTTTCTTCAATTCAATTCCGGCAGCCTCCAGCCTGGTGGTCAGCACATCCTCCAGCTTCCCGCCAACCATCGCCTCCGCACGGGAATCCAATAAAATGCTGAACGCAAGCTCCAGACTCCCATCCTTCTTCACCGTCATATGCGCCGTACCGCTGGCACAGCCGGTAAGCAGAACAAGCATCGAAATCATCAGAACCACAAAGTAACGTCTGCGCCGCCCTAACGAGGGCAGCATCGATTGCTGCTGTTGTCTTAAGTTCAATGCCGCGCCTCCATTCTTCTTTTTCGTCTTGTTATGATGCTGTATATGCGATATGCATTCATTCTAATCAATCCTCATATCCGCCCCACCAAGAGCTCTCCTTCAGTTGCACCTCTTTTTCCTTTATCCTGACAAGTCGGCAAGTCAGCAAATCAGCAAGTTTTCCAGTATTCATCCGCTAGAATAGTTCTTCTACCGGGCAAACTATATAGATTGAACTTGTGGTTTTAGAGTACAGGATCAGTCGCAACTACGGTGAATATTTGGACCTCCGGCCACTGTTGTCGTAAGAATTTCTTGATTTTAACCGCTATTTAGCGGTAGAAATCCGAAGACTGCTTATGCTTTCGATGCTAGCTTTCCTTCAGAAAGCTTTCAGACGGACACTACCGTTCCACCAGTTCCAAAATCCCCCTCCGTTGCTCCTTTCCTATATCTCAAGTTTTTAGTTCAATCTATATAGTTGTATTTTGTACAGCTAAAACCGACCGTTTCGCTGCTTTGGGGAGGTTAGTTGCACTCCATACACTTATATGAACCAAATCTAGCTAAAAACACACAAAACTATTTTTTAATTGCACAAACTGCATCTATCTCTCAAAAAAAGCAGATTCGGCCTGATATAGTTGCAGGAAATACATTTATAGCGGTGCGAAGCTTTCATTCCAGAGGCAGAGTGGCTTTCTTATGGTCTTTCAACAGTTTAATGATAGCAGTCCGCTTCGTAGAAGTCTAAACCATTCGCAGCGTGGTTTCAAATCTAATCATTTTATCCTGTGTTCAGAAGGAGGCGTAACTTCAACCAAGTGGAAACGGCTTCGCCGTCCTCAAAAGGACGGTATAGGTTTCAGCGAGAAATAGAAGGATAATTTATAGCGTGAAGCATATAAATGCTTATATTTAAAACAAAGCCATTCCCCAGAGTCCTTTCGGACTCCGAAGAATGGCCTTCCCATAATCAAACTATCTGTAGCATCATGTTTAACTCATTCGCAGCGGAGACTTAGCAGGGCTTAATCACATAGCACCCTTCTTGTCCGTAGCACTCAGTAAATTCGCAAGCGCCTGAACAGTTTGTGCTCGGCTAGCGGAACCCTGCGGATCAAACCGGCCATCCGGAGCCCCTTGCATAATGCCGGATGCTAGCGCCTGTGCTACCTGCGCTTTAGCCCAGTCTGACACCTGAACTGCATCAACCATCCTTAGCGGTTCACCGGAAGCTGCTGCCCGGCCCAGCTTGTATTCATAGGCTTTGACCAGCAGTACAGCCATTTGCTCACGGGTAATCTCCGCATCGGGTGAAAAGGCTGTTGCCGTTACGCCCTGTACCAGCCCCGCCTGATAAGCGGCTGCTACGGATTCGGCATACCAGTTGCCCGAGTTAATATCAGAGAATGGAAGCTCCCCACCGTCACTCTTTAGATTAAGCATCCGGGCCAGCATCGCTGTAAATTCAGCCCGTGTTGCCGTTCCTCCTGGAGAAAATAGATTATCCGTCACACCCGTGACCACATGCTTTGCGCTAAGCGACTTCAGCGCAGCGTAAACCCAATGGCTGGATGCGACATCCGTGAACGTCTTATCGTAGGAGAACACCGCGTAGGTACTGAAATGATTCAGCATAATAACAGCCTTATTGCGGGTGCTATCTATACTTCCTCCTGCATAACCCCACAGAGAGCTTGGCTTCTCCTTTACATACACACCCAACAGTTCATCATTTGATATCGCAGCGGAATATGGAAGCTCCGCGCGTACTGGCTGCGGGAAGACAGACAAGACCAGCTCCGCTCCATCCCCCTTACGCAGGAGAAGGCCAAATTCATAGGCTGCACCTTCCTGCCGGTAGATCCCGCTGCCACTGCCTGACGGGATTGTTCCCGATGTTACCGGAGTGAGGGTGACCACGAGGGCCGCGCCCTTCCGTTCGTTTTCCGGTAATCTTGCACTGAGTTCAACCAGTACAGAGGCAGGAATGACCAGCGAGGCCTCTCCGTCCTTAACGATAAGCGATCTCGTGCCAAGCAGTACTCCGGCGTTCAGGGGCAGTAATGCCTCCGTTTTTCCATCATTCAGAGTCACCTCGATGTTAGAGGCTCCCTGATTCTTGGTGAAGATGTCCTCACCAACCGTTTGTGTCTTCATACCGACCGTCCCCGCACTGGCTGACGGAGTTGGCACCAGGGTCGGGGCTGGCGTCGGGTTCGGTGCTGGTGTTGGCGTCGGCGTTGGGGCAGCCCCAATTACGGTAACTGTTGCCTTGGCTGCCACACCCGTCCCCTCCACCGTGCCGTTCACAATAAAGCTGCCGGTATTTGCATATTGCTGCGGTGCGATCCTCTGCCAGACGACTGGCACTGCTGATATTGACTTGTCGCTGTATACAGCCGTCACCACCGAAGGCAATGCAGGTGCAATGCCTACCGTTGTGGTTACCTCCACAGCCTCAAGACTGACAATCCCAGGTGCTTCCGCCTCAAGCACCGACACCTCCGCCAACGCAGGCAGTGCCGTTCCTTCCGCAGCTCCGTTTACTGTGAATGTGCCTGGTGCTGCATACTGTCCCGGATCTATCTTCTGCCAGACGACCGGAGTCTCCCCGCTGGTATTGTCGGAGTAAGTAGCTTGCACTACCGTGGGCAGGGAAGGGGCAACTCCGGCAGGTGTGCTGATATGCACCTTCTGCAGCGCCACAATGTTCCGCTCCGCCGCTTCCGTTACGATCACCTCAGCCACTGCTGGCAGCGCTGTTCCTTCTACTCTGCCGCCTACTGTAAATTCTCCAGGCTGGGCATAAGTTTCCGGCAGCACCTGCTCCCAGCTCACTGCTGCGGTTCCCTCGCTTCCATTCTCGTATACCACCGGAATCATTTCCGGCAGGACAGGGGATACCCCCGCAGCAGTTGTTACACCGATACGGCCCACGCTCTGGATGTCCTTGTCATCGTATATGGCTTTCACTTGCGATGCGTTCATGGCTCCGTTGTAAATCCGGAAATCATCAAGTCCGGCATTCAGCTGCGCGCCGTCTCCATAGCCGGAGACGCCGATCTTCTTGGCATCATTGATTGCCGTGATCGACTGCGGCGAGCCTTCCAGGTCGACCTGCTGGGCCACTCCGTTTCTGTAAATCATCCCGCTCTTGGTTGCCGCATCAAAGGTAAAGACAATATGCATCCACTCATTCAGCGGCAGAAACTCCTCCGGCGACTGCTTCACATAGAAGCCGTTAGCTCCGTCAACGAATACAATGCTGGAATTGCCGTTGTAGGTGACAAAAAATCCGTTGCCGGCAAAGCTGCCCTCCGGTTTGAACCATAACAGCACATTCTCCTTGTCATTCATGGTGCCAGTGCGCTTGATCCAGTAGGACAACGTCAGGCTGCCCGGCTGTAGCTCCGGATCGTTGCCCGCATGGACAAAGTTGCCGCTTGTTCCGCTGAAGATGAGCGCCTGGTTCTTGTGTCCCTGTCCACTCCAATCGGGCGAGCCGTGAAGTGTTCCATCACGCCCGCTTCCCGAAACGTCTTGAACCGTAATTCCCTGACCTTCATCAAAGGTATAGCGGAGTGCAAGCTCCGGGAAGGGAGCAATAACCCGTTTCGTCACTGTTACATGAGCCCGGACTTTCGTTTCCGTGCCCACAACAGTTCCATTCACCGTGAATAGGCTGCCTTCCTTGTCATACAGACTGGGATCTACCGGCTCCCATTGTACCGGAACCTCGGACACACTGCCGTCCTCCAGTGTCGCCTTGACCGTTGCCGGAAGCTTCGGCGCCTCCTGAGCCGGAGTAGTCAGGATGGCGTCCTCAACCGAAACAATGTTTCCGGCAGGGGCGATTAGAGCAGCAATTTCGGCAGCACTAAGGGCTCTGCTGTAAATGCGGAAGTCGTCAACCAGACCGTCAAAATACGGATCTGCGAATTGTGATTTGCCGATGTAATTATTTTTGGTCTTGCCAAGGTCGGAAGGCCGGAGCGTCATGTGGTCATTTCTACCTGCCTCCACACCGTCGATATACAGGACACCCTGAGAACCCGTGAGCGTCACGGCCACATGTTTCCACTCGCCGGCAGGCAGTGCAGGCGCATCAATGACCTGCTCCCGTCCGGCTGCATTGCCGCCGGTAGTAATGGCAAACCGGGTGATGGAGCCTGCTTTGGGCGACAGGAACATATAGGTGCCCGTTCCGGTGCCAAAATCGAAGATCCGTGAATAAGTGCCGATCGTGTCCGCCTTCACCCAGGCGGAAATCGTAACTTCATCGGCACGGCTCAGCAATCCCTCTGGCATTTTCACATAACCTTCCTGCCCGCTCAAATCCAGGGCATGATTGATTTTACCAGGAGTCCAGACTGCCGAGCCGAGCACATTGGCGTCATAACCCCCGCCGGTGGCATCGGAGACTGCCGTTCCTTCGGTTTCGTCAAAGGTATAATGCGCCAGCAGCTCCGCTAGCGGCGGTGCAGCAGCAGCTTCAACCTTAACCGTATCGCTGTGCTCAATCTCCGAATCGCTTACGGTCAGCTTGAACACGTAGATTCCCGGCTCTGTAACCGCAAGCGAGGTGAACAGCGCTTTGCTGTTGCCGAATGTTGCCTCGCCGCCGGTTGGCCCGGACAGCAGTGTCCATTCGGAGGTCAGCTTGCCCTCCGGCAAGCCGTCGTCCTTAGCCTGGCCGCGAAGCACGGCATCATCCACCCGCAAGGTGTATGTGAAGTCCTCCCCCGCATTAACAGCCGGAGCTTGATTGTCGTCAGGCTCCGTCCCGCTCAGCTCTACAGTGTAGGCAACAGCCGGACCCGCTTCAACGGTCAGCTTAACTTCATCGCCGAAGGCATTCAGTTTGCCAGCCGGCTCACCGTCTATACGGATGAGGTAGGCACCTTTTTTCAAGCCGCTGAAGGCAATCGTTGTTTCATGCGCCTTGCCCGGCGTCAAATTGCGCAGATTGAAACTGGCATAGTCCTTCTTCATGGACAGTTTGGCTGCCGTAAACTGATCTTTGTCCAGCTCGATATAGAGCTTCTCGGTAATCAGGTTGACCCGTTTGTACAGGCCATCCGTGGGCGTAATATCGTAATAGACGGCATCCGTGACAGAGACATCCGCCCCGTAACCGGTTACCCCAAAGATCGGATCGACCGCAATATCCGCGCTGAGAATCTGAAGCGCGCCGAACAGTCCGAGATCGGCTTCACCGGTCATGCCCTTCCAGCCATTCAGCAGCGGAACATTCCGGCCGCCGCCGGTTCCATTCGTGCCTTGATTGCCTTTCTCCGCCTGATAGGTCCAGGCTGCAGCTCCGAAGTTTGCCGGATCATCGCTGATCTGGCCGGAGTTGATCGCACTGAGATTAGCCAGCTTGGCGGCATAGGACAGCCGCTGCTCTTCTTCCCGGCCCGTCCCGGCGTGATAGCGAATCCAATCATCCATAGCATAACCTGCCAGGGACGCGCTATACTGGAAATTCCACCAGTTCTCACCCGTGATGGTAACCGGGTCGGCATAGTAATACCACACCGGCATTTGGCCCCGGGACGCCCGTGTCTTGGAGTTGATTTTGCCCATCATCTCGAGCGCTTTGGCCTGCTCCGTTTCGTTGCCGCCCTGCATCTTGGCCAGCGTATATACGGCTTCCTCGCCGGTATTGTCATAGCTGTACTCCGAGCCGTACGGGTATTTGGTATTTTTAAAATTGTTGTATTTGCGCAGCATCTTGGCCCGGACATCATTGGCCTCATCCATATAACCCTCGTCTTCAAGCGCCTGAATGATATCCGGAGTCGTCAATTCGCCCATAAGCCCGGTTTCCCAGTTGTAGGATACGGGCCCTTCGTACAGCGCCTTCAAAATATTATAGGCCCGCAGCAGGTAAGTCTCCTTGGGATGCTTATAGTTGACCAGCTCAGGATAGTTCGCGGCAATTTTATACATGCTGAAGTACGTATTATAGATATGCGGGTAGGCGTATCCCCGGTAAGTCGGTGTTGTGTTCGGCTCCGCCATCAGGAAGTCATGAATCAGGTAATCCTCATGGTGGCCGTTCATCAGATTCGTCCAGATTGCCGTCTCAAGATAATCGTCGACCGCCGTGATTTCCGACGCTACAGGGGTAAGGGCATTTTTTTCCGCCAAAAACTGTCCGTGTGTCAGCCCCCAGTCATCGCCCCAGCCCCAATACCCGCCGAAGCTGTTCCGTTTCGATTTCGTGTTCATCATCCAGTCGTCAAAAACTTTGTCTCGAAGATCGCCCGGAAGATTCCACTGTGTGCTTTGCACCATAAAAGCCGCGTGATCCTCCAGAGCCTGGTCAACCGCATCGATGCCGTAGAACTGCAGCACTGTTGTGAGACCGCTCCCATAATTTATGGTAACATGCTGCGGACCGAGCTTCGTCAGGCTGAATTCATAAATTTGGTGGTCCCCGCCCTTGCGGGCAAGCAGCGGAATTTCCGTGCCGTCATCCAGCTTCACACTATGAATGTCCGCCTTGGTGCGCAGATCGAATTTCACTTTCTGGTTGCTTGGCACGACCATTCCCGGGACAACAGTTACATCTATCAGTCCCTGCTCATACAGCGTATTCTTTGCCTCCTGCTCATTCGCAACGGCAAACCACTTAAACCCGTAATCCTGTGCTTCTCCCGCTGCCAACACCAGGCTGGAATTCGGCAAATAACCGCGGTTCGTAGATTTGATCACATTGGAATGAATATAGAATACGTTCAGGCCCTCAATCCATTTGCCTTCGTTATCGGGGTTCCAGGCCCATTTGCTGCCCGGATGCTCCTCATTGCGCCAGCGGTCCTGATATTCAAACCCCGCCCCCGTAGCGGAATCCGGCATCAGCATCAGGTATGAGCCAATACCGCTTGGTCTGCCCGCTGTAATATAGGAGCTGTTGTTGCCGACAAAAGAGTGGGTGACCACACGGGTTTCATAAATGGCGTCCCCATAGGTCCACTGCTCATTAAAAGGAAGCGGAAGTCCGAAGTCGCCGATCTCCAGCTGCTTTCCGCTGGTGTTAACGACATGAATATCCCACTGCAGATGCCCATCCGCTTCCAGTGTGTAGGTCTCAACCAGCTTGAAATTACGTATGCCTTCCGCATTCCCGGAGTTCTCATACGTAACTGTGACTTTATTGCCTTCTTTAATGATGCTCCGGACATCTTCCGACTGGTTAGTCGACGCTTTGATCCAAGCCCCGCCGTCCAGGCGATAGGTAAAGATCAGCTCACCCATCCACTGATGATCAGCTGTATCTTGCTCAGGCGACACCTTCTTGTTCATCACATATTCGGTCGGGAAGGAATCCCCTTTGATTTTAATCGAAGAGATTTCGCCGTATGACCCGGTTTCAACCAGCAGCTTGTCACTTGTCAGCTCATACGCGCCGGCCTTTGACGGAAAAAGGACTGCTGATACTACCGCCAGCGCCACAAAGACCGCCCCCGTAAGTATCCTTCTATTCCTAAAACGCGGCTGTACTCTATCTGAAGTCGTGAATATCATGCTCTTCATCATCCCCTTCTTCTTAGATTACGGACATTCCCGTTTCTTACAGCGGATACAGGTAAGGACGGCTTCACCTCCTCTCCGGGAAAGGCGGAATCAGGCACAGCCGCATCCCGGAGCAGATTCCAGATCAATGAACATCATCAATTATGGTTGTTATACGCATTTATTTCTTTGCTTCTTCCCCAACCCAAACGGACATTTCCCCGACGCCCCGGTTGGCCCAGGCGAAATACGGAATGAAGATCAGCCGGACCTGCTCTCTCGTCCAGGAAGAGTCACTGCGGTACAGCTCGCGGTCCCAGCTTCCTGCCGGAGTCAGGCGCGTACCGTCAGCCGCAAGGGTCTTCACTCCTTCCGGGAATCCGCTTTCCTCCGAAAGTGTAAATTCACTCTCCTCGGGCAGACGGAGCTGATACAGCCTTTTGCCATTGTCTGCTTCCTCGAGGCAGTACACGAACGGCCCGCGCTGCAGTGCGATCTTCGAGAAGGTCTGGCGGATCAGCGGATGTCCTTTCATCCGTTTGACCGGCATGGCAAAGGCCAGCTCCACCTTATTGCCGGACAGCCATTCGCGGGTCAAGCGGATATAACCATCGTCGTCACCGGATGTAATTATCCGGGACGTCCCTCCAGCCGCAACCTCCACGGCGTCACACCAATCCGGCAGACGCAGAGCCAGTGTGAAGGTAACGGGCTGCTCCGCCGTCACTTCAAAACACACCCGCCCCTCCGGGGCATAACGGGAGTGCTGCTCGATCACAACCGGCTGCCCGGCCACAACGGTCTCCACCCGGCCGCCGATATAGAGCTCGGTGTAGACGGTGTCTCCCTGCACCGAGTAAATATATTCACCGAGCGAAGCAAGCAGGCGGGCAACATTCGGCGGGCAGCAGGCACAGCTGAACCATCCTTGGCGTTCGGCTTTGACATGATTGTAGTTTTTATTCCGGCCAAGCACCTCGGGATAGACCTCCAGCGGATTCACATAGAAAAACCGGGTCCCGTCCAGGGACATGCCGCTGATAACCGTATTGTAGAGCGCACGCTCGATCACATCAGCATATCTGCTGCTGCGGTGCAGCTGCAGCATGCGGCGGGCAAAAAAGATCAGCCCGACCGAAGCGCATGTCTCAGCATAAGCCAGATCCCCAGGCAGGTCATAATCGGCGGTGAAAGATTCCCCCTGTTCCATGGAGCCTATGCCGCCTGTGATGTACATCCGCTTGCTGACGATGTTGTCCCACAGCTTCCGGCAGGCCTCAAGCATGCCTGCATCCTGCGTGGCGGCAGCGATATCGGCCATGGCAGTGCACATGTACACCAGCCGTACGGCGTGGCCTTCCGCCGTGTCCTGCTCCCTTACCGGCAGATGGGACTGGCTGTAGGAGTGGTCATGCACCATTGAGAGCTGCGGGAAATGCAAGGTCCGGCCGCGCTTCTCCCACTCCTCCTCAAAGTAGTGCGGCTTACGGCCGCGCTGCCCGAGGAAGTAGCTGCTCATCCGCAGGTATTTCTCATTTCCCGTAGCCTGATGCAGCTTAACCAGCGCCAGTTCAATCTCCTGGTGCCCGTCATAGCCCTGGAGCTTGCCCGGATCCGTCCCGAATACCGTGTCAATATAATCGGCAAACCGGCTGACGGCGTCCAGCAGCTTTCTTTTGCCCGTAGCCCGGAAATAGGCCGTCGCCGCTTCGATCAAATGTCCTGCACAGTATAGCTCATGGCATTCCGCAAGATCACTCCACTCCCTGCCCGGCTCCTTGAGCATGAAATACGTATTGATGTAGCCGTCACCCCGCTGAGCCTCGGCAATCAGCTCAATGACCCCGTCCGCAATTTCTTCCAGCGCCGGATCACGTTTCGTCTCCAGCAGGTACGCTGCTGCTTCCAGCCATTTGGCCACATCGCTGTCCTGAAAAACCATGCCGTAGAACTCGCCTTCCTCCCTCCCGGCGGCGATTTTGAAATTGCGGATCGCGTGGCTCGGCTCCGCGCCTTCGATGCGGTCATTCAGCGCTTCCCACTGATAAGGAACCATGACCTCACGTACGAGCCGGATATATTCAGACCAGAAAGGATCGTTGATTTGGATGTTGCGCTTAGCGGCACTCTCTGTTTGATTCATTGATGGAGCTCTCCTCTCTTTTTCTGCGGGGCATTCCCGCCTATAGCACCTTATCCTTTGACTCCGCCGACGGTCAGCCCCTCCATGAAGTAGCGCTGGAAGAACAGGAACACCAGCAGAATCGGCAGAATAGCCAGCACAGCGCCCGCGATCAGAGCTTCATAATTGTTCCCAAGCGGGGAGACGAAGGAGGCCAGTCCGATCGGCAAGGTGAATTGCTCTGTCGTGCGGAGCACAATCAGCGGCCACAGGAAATTATTCCAGCTGTTCATGGCCTGCAGGATGGTAATCGCTCCAAAGGCGGGGGCCATCAGCGGCACCATGATTTTGAAGAAAATCCCGTATTCCGAGCATCCGTCGATTCTCCCCGCATCCATGAAATCCTTCGGAAGCCCCAGCGCAAACTGGCGGAAGAAGAAAATCGGCAGCGGCGCGACAACAAACGGCAGAATGACGCCCCAAATGGTATTGATCAGCTTCAGGGAAATCGTTAATTTATAGAGCGGCAGCAGAATAATCTCCACCGGGATCATCATCACGACAAGCACCAGGGTAAAAATCAGATTACGCCCCTTGAAGCGGTACATCCCGAGGCCGTAACCGACCATCGAGGAGAGCAGCAGGCTCAGCAGCGTAAACAACACACTGATGAGCAGACTGTTCTTGTACCACCCAAAATAATTGGCGGCGGCTCCTTCCCCCGAAAAAATGCTTTTGTAGTTGGTAAAGCTCATCAGATCAAAGTCCAGCCGGACATTCAGACCATAGCGGAAAAGTTCGGTCGCCGGCTTCAGCGAAGCCAGAAACAACGCATATAATGGAAACAGCATTAGTGCAGCCAGGATGACAAACAGGATCACCAGCACCAGAGAGGAGGGGGTAAGCTTAAATTTGGATGGGGTCCGCATGAATTAATCCTCCTTCCTGAACATGCCGGTCAGCGTTAATTGCACCAGACTCACCAGCAGCGTAATGGCCAGCAGGGTGATGCCAATGGCCGAACCGAAACCGAGATTGAAATATTGAAAGCCCTGCTGATAAATATAGCCGACAATAGTTAAGCCAATATTCTGCGGAGACGGTTTGCCTGCCCACAGCATATAGCTCTCCGTGAACATGGAATAGCCGCCGTAGATGGTGATCGTCACAACATAAATCGTAATCGGCTTCAGCAAAGGAACAGTGATCCGGATGAATTTGCGCATCGTACCCGCGCCGTCAATCTCGGCCGCTTCATACAATTCTCCGGGAATGCTCTGCAGTGCGGACAGGAAATACAAAATATTAATCCCGATCCAGCG
This sequence comes from Paenibacillus paludis, assembly GCF_042610515.1. Taxonomy (NCBI): domain Bacteria; kingdom Bacillati; phylum Bacillota; class Bacilli; order Caryophanales; family Paenibacillaceae; genus Paenibacillus; species Paenibacillus paludis. The sequence continues at coordinate 162,835 of NZ_JBGJZP010000011.1, read as the reverse complement.
CCAGCCCGCAAGCACCAGAAGCGCAAACATCCCCAGGCTGGAGCTGTACAGCCAGCGCTGGCTGGGGATTCCAAAGGCATGCAGCACGGTATTCATCAATGCGCCGTCCAGTTCGCCGAAGATAAGCCGGAAGATTACACCAGCTACAACTACAGAAGTAAGCGCCGGGATGAACAGAGTAGATCTGAAAAAATTGCTGAACAGCATTTTCTTGGAATTCAGGAATACGGCGAGCACCATCGGTACGGGAATCAGCAACAGCAGCGTCCAGATCGTATAACGGCTGCTGTTGTAGAGTGCTGCACCGAAATCCTCATTCCACAGGCCGCGGTAGTTCTCCAGCCCGACAAAGGATACCTCCCCCGGGAGAACCTCCTGAAAGCTCATCACCCCGGCATTGATCAGAGGATAGGCAAAAAAGACAGCAAAGGACAATAGAAACGGCAGCACAAACACATAGGGTGCTATTTTTTGCGAATTGCCCAGTCGGTAACCTCGCTTGACGTTATGGCCGAGCTCTCTTTGTATCTGCATAACGATGCCTCCACTCTATTTCAAAATGTAGCGGAATATAAAGACGGGCGGGCTGACAGCGGAAGTCCCGGCAAGCCTGTTGCCGCAGCAGGGGCATACTCCCTGCTGCCCTGTCACAGCCAGGACTTCCCTCCATCAGCCTCCCCGTTATTTCAAGCTGGCCTGCACATCCTTGAGCACTTGTGCCGGGTCCTTCATGTTGATGAAGATTTCCGGCATCGCCTTGTTGCGGACCGCATCGAACACCTCCGGCGACTTCTCGCGGATATGGACCGGAGCAATTTCATCCTTGACGCTGAGCAGCGTATCAAAGATATCCGTGCCGAAATAATCGGTGAACTTATTGGATTCCTTCATGGCCGGATCACTCCATACATCCGTACGGATCGGATCGAATCCGAGCTGCTTCCAGACCTGAAGATTGCCTTCCTTGGACAGTTTGGCGTAAGCCAGGAATTCCTTGATCAGGTCCGGATTTTTGGCCTGATTGGTAATGGAAGTGGCCGTTCCGCCCATACCTGCCGAACGGTTGCCGCCTTCCTCCCAGGCCGGCATCGGCCGGATGATGATTTTGCCTTTCAGATCAGGGATATGGTCGGTGAAACGGTTCATGAACCAGAAAGGCATAAAGACCGACGCCGCGCTGCCCGAATCCATATAGCCGAAGTATTCCTCCGTATCATGGCCTGCTCCCGGCGCAACCGCCGCCACACCTTCCTTCACCAGCTTCTGGAAGAATTCCATCGTCTTCACATTGACTGGTGTGTCCACAGTAACATTGCCGTCAGCGTCCACCTGATCTGAACCCTGCTGGCTGATGGCAGGCCACCAGGACCAGTTGCCGTTGCCTTCGAAGGTGATCATTGGTTTGCCGGTTTTCTCCAATACCTGCTTGCCTGCTGTCTCGAACTCGGCCCAGGTCTTGATGTTATCCGGGTTCACTCCAGCCTTATCAAGCATTTCCTTGTTGTAATACATGACGGTCGCACCTACATGATAATCAATGCCGTAATACGTATTATCCTTGCTGTAAATCTCGACTCTGGATTTCACAATGTTGCCAAGCTCCGGCTCCACGATATCGTTCAGAGATACAAGCTGCGGTGTGCCCTTCATAAAGTTCGGGAATTTGCTCTGCTCGATATCCACCAGATCCGGTGCGCCTACACCTGATTGCAGCGCTACCAGCAGCTTGGTGTGCATGTCGTCATAAGGAATGGTCGTTGCCTCCAGCTCAATTGCCTTGTCCGGATGGCTCTCATTCCAGCTTGCCGCCATGCTCTCATAGAATTTCTGGTGTGCATCGACAAAGGTCCAGAACACCACCTTTTGCGCTTCCCCTCCGGTATTTCCTTTCTGACTGCCCTCGCTCTTCTTGCTGTTGCTATTGTCCTGCGCCGGTTGATTGGACGGAGATGTCTCTTTATTTCCGTTCCCTCCGCCGCAGCCGCTGAGCCCCATGACCAGAATCAACAATAATACCGTCGTGCATAAAAATGCTTTTTTCATTCAACTTCCTCCTTGAATGATTTATACTTAGCCCAGTTAAGGGGATAAGCCTGTTATACAATTCCAACCTTTAAGTAAGCGCTTTATTTATAATAATACATGTTGTATTATGAAAAAAAACAAACGAATTCAACCTCATTTTTCACCATTTCAACCTGCTTGGAGGAATTTTATATGAATTCACCCATTCTTCATTTCATCTCGCCGCCCATTCCTTATTTCGTGGACTGCGGACATGCCACCTACACCGCCGGAGATGTTCACATCAACCGCAACTGTATCGGTGTATTCGACCTGATCGTCGTTCTGAAAGGGATTCTTCCTATTGGCGAAGACGACACAACCTGGGAACTGCGGGAAGGAGAAATTCTTATTCTCCGGCCGGACGGCTATCATTACGGCTCCGCTCCCTGTACCGGTGACACCAAGATTATCTGGATTCATTTCCAGACCTTCGGCAGCTGGAAGGAATGCCTCAGCATGGATGAATGTCTTGACAATCAGGCAGAGCTGATCGAAAGCCACAAGCAGAAGGCCTATCTGAATCATGCCGATGTCTGTTCCATCTTTATTCCCAAGACGATGAAGATCACCGGAAAAGCGATGGAGGTGCTGGACATGTTCTTTGAGCAGGAGCATGAGCCGCAGTCCATGCGCAACTGGAAGCGGCAGGCTTCCTTCCAGCTGTTCCTGCAGCATCTGGACCGCGATCTGGCCTCTCCCTCCGATGCGACCGCCATTCAGCTCGCGGAGAAAATTGAGCTGTTCATCCGCCACAATTACACGTCCGGCATCACCAACTCCATGCTGCAGAAGGAACTGAATTATCATCCCAACTACTTGGCCAAAAGCATGCTGAAGGTCTATGGAATGACCCCGATGGCTTATCTGCAGAACTATCGCCTGGAGCAGTCCAAGCGTCTGCTGCTGCAAACTTCCTGGTCTGTTGCCCGCATCGCCGAAGAGGTCGGATTTCACCATGTCTCCCACTATTCCTCCTGCTTCTCCAAGAAAGAGGGGCTCTCTCCATCCGGCTTCCGCAGAAAGTTCATCCGGGAACGCTAATCCTTTTGACGTAGCCGGATGACATTCCACGACAGCCTGGACAAAACAGCTGTCAGCCTGCCTTCCGACACCGACGATTCCCCCCGGCTGTGCGGTGCCACGGCGTACGGATCAGATACGGTATTGACTGCTTTCACATCGTCATGCTCAAGCACGAGATGCTCTTCTACCCGGTAATTCAAGAATCCGCGCACATCACATTCCAGCAGCAGACTCTCCTGCAGACTTCTGTTCAGAGCGAAGATCACCAGTTCCCCTTCCGCCTCATTCCATACCACGGCGGAGTCTAGCAGCGGCACATCAGTGTAATCCTTGCTGTCGTACAGCGGAGAAGTAATCACCGGCCGTAATACGGTCCCTCTGCCGTACAGGGAAGTGTGCATGTAAGGATAGAAAATACTCTGCCTCCAGGCTGCGCCCCCGGTTTCGGTCATGATCGGCGCGATGGCGTTGACCAATTGGGCCAGACAGGCAATCTTAACGCGGTCAGCATGATTCAGCAGCGTAATCAGCATGCTGCCGACCATCAGTGCATCCTCGAAGGTGTAGCAGTCTTCAAGCTGTGCCGGAGCCACCTGCCACGGTGTTATTTCCTTGTCGGTTTCCAGAGTATGAAACCATACATTCCATTCATCGAAGGAAAGGTTCAACGTCTTCCTGCTGCGCTTCTTTGCCTTGATGTAGTCGCACACAGCGACAATTTCCTTGATGAACAAGTCCATATCCAGTGATTTGGCCAGATAGTTCGCTGTATCATTCTCCGCATTGCCGTAATAGGTATGCAGTGACAGATAATCTACCTGCTCATAGGTATGATCCAGTACAGCAGCTTCCCACTGCGCATAGGTGGGCATGGACCGGAACGAACTTCCGCAAGCCACAAGTTCAATCGAAGGATCGACCAGCCGCATCGCTTTGGCTGTCTCGGCGGCAAGCCGTCCGTATTCCTCTGCCGTCTTCTGCCCGATCTGCCACGGGCCGTCCATTTCATTGCCGAGGCACCAGGTCTTGATGCCGTGGGGCTGCTGATAGCCATGCGAAATGCGCAGATCGCTATAATAGCTGCCGGAAGGATGATTACAGTATTCCAGCAGGTTGCGGGCGGCATCGACACCTCTGGTTCCGAGGTTGACGGCCATCATCACCTCGGCATTTAATTCTTTTGCCCAGCGGATAAATTCATTGGTCCCCACTTCATTGGTCTCCACTGTCCTCCAGGCCAGATCCAGCCTCCGCGGACGCGAAGCAGCAGGACCGACACCGTCCTCCCAATTGTAACCGGATACAAAATTACCTCCGGGATAACGGATCATCGGCACACCAATTTCCCGGATCAGACCGGCCACATCCTGGCGGAATCCTCTTTCGTCAGCCTGCGGATGCCCCGGCTCGTAGATTCCCCTATATACAGCCCTCCCTAAATGCTCGATAAACGAGCTGCATAGCCGGGGATCGGCCTCGGCTAGAGTATATGCTTTATCAATAGTCATCTTAGCTTTTTGTTGAATTTCCATCTTGTAGATCTCCTCCCCTATTTCAATATTTTCAACTTATGAAGCAAGCGTCTGCTTTTCTATTTTACTTGCACTTCCACTGCTATTAATACCAGGATATTGAATCTGTTTTTATAAATTCTCAACCTTTAGGAAGCATAAATAAGAGACAGGCAGCAGACCCTACAACGACAAAAAAACCTTGAAAGGCATTTCGCCAATCAAGGTTTACTGTATTTACAGCAACGGTAAGATTCCTAATATCGTAAAAAGCGCACCCACACTTATGGCAATGGTTCCGGAAAATTTAACCGATTCCAGATAGGAGTCGCTGGGATCGGAATCCCCTTTCACTTTCCATCCCACATTCATCCGCCATCCGCTTGCCGGATTCTTACGGATATATATCCCGAACGCTACAGTGGTGAGTCCGAGTATCATGATGACAATTCCGGTAATCATATGATCAGCCCCTTTTAAAATTATACGGGCATACCCGGAATTTGTTTCTTTAAATCCCTTTTTTCGGAATGCTATTTTTTCAAATGATAAGGCACTGTAGTTATGATAACGTTCCTGCGGTAAAGCAAATGTGCGCGGATCAGCAGGCTGGACTGATTATGCAGGATGTTGTGCCAGCCCTTCTTCGGAATAAACTGCGGTACAATCACGGTCACCTGGTAATTCGATTCACTCGCCTTGCGCTGCACGGTGTCGATAAATTTGGTCAGCGGATGAATGATGCTGCGGTAAGGCGAATACAGCGTCACCAGCCTCACTTCGGGATGGAATTTCTTCCACTTCTCTTCGAATATCGCATCATCCTCCCGCTCGAAAGGAACGTGGACGGCAATAATCTGTTCGGCGGACAGTGACTTGGCATAACGCAGCGAATTCTCCACCACATGCGTAATTCCGGCAACCGGAAGGATGATAATATTCCCCTCAATCGCCAGAGGCGGTTCGCAGGTCGTAATCCGCAGCTGATCAGCCACCGCTTCATAGTGCTTACGGATTCGGTAAAAGAGCAGGATAATCAGCGGCAAAAAGATCAGCACTGTCCACACCTGCGTAAATTTAGTCATGAAAAACATCATCGTGACGACGAAGCTGATGACTGCCCCGGTTGTGTTGATAATCAGCTTAGGGATCCAGCCTTCCGGCTTCTGGCGGATCCATTTGATCATCATGCCGGTCTGTGAGAGGGTGAAGGGAATAAATACGCCCACCGCATACAGCGGAATCAGATGTTCAGTACGGCCTTCAAAAGCAATGATCAGAATAATGGACAATACGCCAAGACTGACAATCCCGTTGGAATACCCCAGCCGGTCGCCGCGGACCGTGAACATTCTCGGAATGAATTTATCCTTGGCCAGATTGACCGCAAGCAGCGGAAAAGCCGAATATCCGGTATTGGCTGCCAGAACCAGAATCAAGGCCGTTGTGCCTTGCACAAAGAAATACATAAAGTTCCGGCCAAAGACCTGCTCGGCAATTTGCGAGACCACCGTAACCTCTTCACTAGGGATGATCCCGTAATAATAAGCCAAGAGCACAATTCCGGAAAACAGGACCGCAAGCAAGATCCCCATCGCCGCCAAGGTTTTGGCCGCATTGTTTGGTGCCGGAGCCTTGAAGTTAGGAATGGCATTGGAAATGGCCTCCACTCCCGTCAGCGCCGAGCTCCCGGAGGAAAATGCCTTCAGGAGCAGAAACAGGCTGATCCCGGCTACCGGTGTACCGATGGGGGTATGCAGTTCAGCAGGCACTCGACCTGTTAAAACGTTGAACAGACCAAGTCCGATCATAATAAACAATGCAAGAACAAATAAGTAGACCGGATAAGCAAGGAAGGAGGCCGATTCTGTAACCCCCCGCAAATTCAGCGTCGTAATCAGCAGGACAAATACAACGGCAATAATTACATTATACGGATGCAAGCTTGGAAAAGCTGAAGTAATCGCGTCAGTACCGGCGGATACACTCACCGCAACCGTCAATATATAGTCGACCAATAGCGAGCCGCCGGCGATCAGGCCGGGATACTTCCCGAGGTTTTCCTTGGAAACGACGTAGGCTCCGCCGCCGTGAGGATAAGCATAAATAATTTGCCGGTAAGATAAAATCAGGGCCGTCAGCAGCACCAAAACACCGATGGCAATCGGGATGGAATACCAGAAGGCTGCTGCACTAATGGTGATCAGAACCAGCAGGATTTGTTCAGGACCATAAGCGACAGAGGATAAAGCATCCGAAGATAAAATAGCCAGCGCTTTGGTTTTGTTCAGTTTTTGGTCGCCCAGTTGATCCGACTTAAGCGGACGTCCAATCAGCAATCTTTTTACCGAAGACATCATCAGCCTCACCCGCACTTTTTTAATGTTATATTACCCTTGGAAGTAAATAATAATCTGAGTCCGACCGGAGTATAAATTACCTTATTGCTTAAAGTATATCTTGATCGGTACAATTCATCCCATAAATATACATTTCAGCGACGGATTGCGCAATAGATTTAATTATGACTATCTCTGGACACCCAAAAACAATCAGCCTGAACCGGCTGCTCGTTATGAGCTGCGGTTCAGGCTGACTGGTGGATGACAACGGATTGCTTAAGAAATTACGGTCTTAACAGGAACAAATGCTGTACAATCACTGCCGCCTGTGCCCGGGAAGCCTGCGCTTTAGGCGCATAGCTGTTATTGCCTACGCCTTGTATGATTCCCGCTCCGCTCATGGCTTGAACTGCCGCCAGTGCGTATTCGGAAATATTGGTTGCATCCTTGTATGCAGCGGTTTGGCCCGAGCCCTGAAGCGGGAGATGGGCCTGCCGGGCTGCGCGGAATGCAATCAGCGCCATTTCCTCACGGGTGATGGGTGCGTCCGCACCAAAGGTTCCGTCCGGTCTGCCCAGTACGATACCCAGCTGCTGGGCTGCCGCAACAGAACTGTAATACCAGTCATCCGGTGCAGCATCGGTGAAGGTGCTTGCCGCTTCGCTATTGTCCAAATCTAGCGCCAGCATCAGCATCTTCAGGAACTCTGCCCGGGTTACCTTCAAGCCGGGCCCGAAAGTATGTGTATCCGTCCCCTCAAGGATTCCCCTGGCGGCAAGTGCTTCAATACTGCCCTTTGCCCATTCCAGTCCGGCAATATCGCCGAAGGTACTCTCTGCATAACCTGCAGCATATTTACTGAAATGCGCCGGACTGAAGTCCACTTTCCCGGTCAGCAGGTTGTATTTGGAATTTCTGATGACCTCCGCCTGACCCTTATCAAGGATATGATAAATGACTATTTTCTCGGCTGCAGCTGCAGCCGGACGGTCGTAGTTCAGCGATACCTTCAGGCCGCCGTCAAATTGCTTCACCGGCTGCCCGTCAACGGAGAAGCCCAGTTCATAGATATTGCCAAGGTTACCCTGAACCGTAATCTGTTCACTGCCTGATTTGGCAACAGTAAATGTAAGGCTTGAGGAAGCTGATCCGGCTGCCCGCCGAATAAGTTCCGCATCCAGCCGGAAGCTGGACAGTCCCAAGTCTATCTCCACCGTCCGGACTCTCCCGGAGACGGCTTGAACCATTACCTGCGCTGGCAGCGTCAGCTGGACGGCAGTGGTATCCGCAGGGGAGCGCACTTCAATCCGGAGTGTATCCGTCTGAACGGCTTCCACCGCCTTTGTGATCGTTATTGCGGATAGCTCTGCCGTGACTTTTCCATTCACATTTGCTGCCAGGGAGACTGTAATTCCATTGACACCCGCTGTAATTTGCGGCTGTTTGCCGGTTGTCACGATAGACGGCAGATTTCCGCCCGGTTGCGGGGGCTGGTTACCATCCTTGATCTCCAGATTCATCGTCCCCGCAACGCCCGGACTCTCACCAGAAGCTGCCTTCACGGTGATCTTTCCGGCAGCTATTGCAGTGACCAGACCCGTTTCCGTAATGGTTGCCCTGACCGTAGAGGAACCGTCGGCATTATACACGGACCACGTAACCGTAGTACCGGTGGTGCCTACGGGCAGGACAGCCGCATGCATTTGCAGCTTTTGCCCGGTCTGCAGTACACTCACGTTGCCTGCAGAAGTGACGTTTATTTGGGTAGCAACTTTAGGAATGACCCGGATAACAGCCTGCGCTTCATGCTTAATCGGGAAATTCAGGATCCCATTCGACCCGCTGAAAGCAGCGAATTTCAGCGGCACTGAAATTTCAGCTGCCGTCTCCTTGGCCCGGAAGCTGATTTCGATAAATTCCTTGGCGTCGGTCAGAGCAACTCCTTCCGCCGCTGCTGCACTGACGCTGAGTTGCCCCGGATGATCTGCGGAGACAGGACTAAGCGTAATCCCCTCAACGAGACTCCGGGCGGAGATAAATTCTATCCCGGCCGCAGCATAATCCAGCGTAAAGTCGGCGGAGTATACCGACCTGTAGACGGAATCAGTAACATTGGAAATACCGACCCGGTAGGCAAATTCCTGCCCGGGCGACACGGTGACAGGCCCGTTCAGCGTCGCCGAAGGCAACCCGGCTGCAACTTCCTCCTGCCCGCTGATTACCACCTCCAGACCGCCGCTGATCCGGCTGCCGTCGAGCGCAGCCGCGGTCACTAGAACGGTCCCGTTTGCTTTTGCCGCAAGTAGCCCGTTTTCATCAATGGAGGCCTTAGGGGTAGAAGTCATTCCGTCAGGCTCCGTCACGGTCCAGTGCACGTTGCGGTTGGCCGCATTCTCCGGAAGCACAACTGCCTGAAGATGAAGAACGCCTTTATCCGTTTCGATCGTCTTCCTGCCCTCTTCACCACTTACAGTAATGGAAGAGACCTTCTCTCCTGGCACTTGAGATTGGCTCAAGAGGCGCACCAGCGGCTGCGGATTCCAGCCGTCGCTGCCGGCCAGCACAGCCTGAACGGTAATGGCCTGCGCCTCTTCTGCAGTTAATTGCTTGGACCAGCTGTAGCGTGCGGCTGCGTTAGCCCCCTCCCCATAGCTCATATACTCGGAGAAACGTGCCGTCCGGGAACGGCCTTCATACCATTCATGCCAGCCGCTTGGCTTGATGTGGGCTCCCATATCTGTATTGATGAAGGTGGAGCTGCCATAGTCTCTCCACGGTCTGCCCAAATCCATGCTCCCCGCGGCCACCCCTTCACCGGCAGTCAGGCGGTTATTCAGGAATACATATCCCGGTTTACCCGCTTCCGTGGAAGGAGCAGTTACATAGCCGGCACCCGCGCTTTGAATGACATTGTTCTCGAACACCGCAGCGGCGTTACCGAAGATAAAATCCACAGTCCCTTCAATATGGCTGTCCACGAAATAAGCTCTTCCTTTATCTGCGAACAGCGTATCCTGATATCCGAGCAGCTTGACGTTGCGGTATACGCCCCGGTCCCCTTCGGCATCTAGGGCTACAGCCTGCCCGGCAGTCCGGCCAGCACTGTTCTGAACCGTCATATTCTCCAGCGTGAAATCTGTTGCCGCCACTTTAAGCGTATAACTGCCGCTGGTGCCCATTTCTTTGCCGTCCGGCCCTATCGTCTTGGCCGAGTCTGCGTTGACGAGCAAGGTGCCTTCCCGGCTTTCGCCGATGATGCGCAGATTCTTCTTGCCTGCCGGCACCAGCACCTTCTCTGGATACGTTCCGTTCTTCACCTTGATGATCGTCGTGAGTGTACTGTTATCAGGTGATGCCAGGATTGCTTCGTTGAGGGTCTTGTAATCTCCCGCTCCGCTCTGATCGACTACCATGACCGGGGCCGGAACCGCACTGACTGCCATGGACGGGAGACTTGCCGCGCCTCCGCTGCCGTCAACGGCGATTACCGCATAATCATAAGCGGTTCCATTTGCCAGTCCGGTGTCGGTATACGCTGCTTCACCGATCCCTTCAGCAACGACCCTATAGTCGCCGCCAGTCTCCGAACGGATAATCCGGTAGCTGCTGTTGCCTGCAGATGCAGTCCAGCTCAGCTTCACTTCCCCGTTACCAGGTTCAGCTGCAACCCCTTGAGGAATACCGGGCTGGCCGGCGTTCTGGAACGGAACCGTTCCGGCTGCATCCGATGCCAGCCCGCTGCGGGTGCCTGCGGCGGCGGCCACCTTGTAATAATATGGCGTACCATTCGCCAGTCCGGTATCGTCATAGCTGGTGCCGCTGATCTCCGCAGCGAGCAATTCATATGGGCCTTCCGGCGACAATGCCCGTGTTACTCTATAGCTCTGCGCGTCCCCGACGGCCGTCCAGTTCACCTTAACGGCACTATCACCGGCCTGGACGGTAACTTCAGGCGTTGCCAAGGCCGTGAGCGGCTGTGCTTCCACAGGCAGTGAGTCCTCACCCTCCCCGGCAACATTGACCGCTGAGATGACAAAACGGTAAGTTTGCCCGTTGGTTAACCCGCCGATGCGGTAAGCGGTATCCGTGAGGCCCTCCGCCACGAGTTCATAGCGGTCCGCTGCTGCATTCCACTGCTTGACGGTATAGCTTTCCGCATATTTCACCGCATTCCAGCTCAGCTCTAGCTGGGCATTCCGGCTTACCGCCGCAAGCTGCTCCGGCGCGGGCAATTTCACTGCCGAAGCGGAAGGAGTTATGCTGATTTCATTGGAGTTGCCCGATTCACCGGATAGAGCCACGGCAGTAATAACGTAATAATACGTGGTTTCATTGGTGAGCTCCTTATCCACATAGGAAGTCTCCGTAATGGCACTGGCAACCGTATCATAGGGGCCGCCGGCCGTAAGTGCCCTTTTAACATTATAGGAGGCCGCCCCTTCAAGTGCAGGCCATTTCAGCTGCGCTGCTCCGTTGCCGGGAAGACCGGTTAACCCGAGCGGCGTTGCGACTGGCTCCACGTAAACTTTCAGATTATCCAGATAATAATTGCCGGACCCGCCGCCCGGTGTTTTGGACAGGATCCGTCCGATACCATATCCCGCAAAATTTGTGGTGGTAAACGGAAAAGAGCCTGCAAGCTGGTTGTCGATATAGACCTCGACTTCATCACCCTGCACATCCACCTTCAGCTTCAGGTTATACCACTGGTTCAGTGCGTAGGCGCTCATCAGCTGATGGTATTGGCTGCTCCCCCTGCTCATCGTCAGTGTGTATTTGCCCGCTGCGGCCGGAAGCGTCGGTTTGCGGCTCTCAATGGAGAACGCGGTTTTGCTTCCATCTGTACTCTGGGCCTGCAGGAACACTGAAGTGCCCGATTCCGCAGCGAACATAAAATCGGTATCAATCACCAGCGCACCTGTCATTGGCGTGAACTTGCGGATAAACTGCACATTGCCGTTCGCGGAATCATACACATTCAGCACTTGTGCCGACGTGTTCCCCTTACTTCCGGATGGTGTGGCAGACACAACCACTTTTTGCGCATCGGTCTGTGGATTCGGAGATACCTCATAATACTCGGGTGTGGTGCCCGCAGCCACCCGCTCGAAATCCTCATCCACATAATAGATATTGCCCGCTTCAGCCTTAGGCTCGGCACTCGCCTCGTCCGAATCGAAGCTTTCACCGAATTCGTTCACGGCACTGACCGTATAATAGTAGGTTTTTCCCGGACTTACATCAAGATCGGTATAGAGGTTGCCTGTGTTGTCTTTGCTTACCAGCGTATAGGGCCCGCCCGAAACCTCACTTCGTTTAATGCTGTAGGTCTTAGCAAAAGGGACTGGCTCCCATTTCAGCTCCACCTTCTTGCTGCCTCCCGCAGCTGTAAGTCCAAGGGGTGTTGCCGGGAACTTATCGTCAAGGGTTTTCAGTTCCACACCGCTGAAGCGGGAGATATTATAGCGGTTGACTTCGTTATCCGCCTTGGCAGCATCGGCGGCAAGACCCATATAAACCGTCTCTTTCAGCCCAAGGTTCACTGTGCCCACCTTGCTCCATGCCACCTTATCCGGCGAGACCAGCCCTGTCACTTCGTCGCCAAGCCGGACCAGCTTCACCCAATAAGGGGTGGTGATAAAACTATCAGGTTCCGTCCTAACTACCTTGGCCCCTGTAACGGAGCGGGTAATCAGAACTCCTTTTTTGCCATATTTCACATAAGGAATCGCCATCATAGCCATCTTGGCATCAGGCTGCAGGCTGTCGCGGATCATCACTCCCGCTTTCGCATCATCATCTGTCGCCGTTACGGAATCAATCTTGGCAATCAGTTCTCCGTTGCCCTCCAGGGTCTGATAGGCAAAGTGGAAGTTATCCTCCGTTTTAACACTCTCCGAGGCGGCACCAACCAGCCCCGCTGATTTGACGGTGACCTGCCCGGTCTCTGCATTAACCGAGGTATGTCCGGCAATACCCGGATTTCCGATATCTGCTGGTGTCCATGGACCGGTACTGCCTGAGGCATTGACATGAACTGCAACATTGTCCGACTGTGTCTTAAGGCCTTTGTTGTCGGTAGCCTGAACAACGAGATAATAAGTTCCGTCCTGCACATTTTTCCATTCGAAGCGGTAAGGCGCTGTGGCAGCTTCTCCCTGCTTCACACCATTTACGATAAATTCAACCTTGGCTATCCCGTCTTTGTCGCTCGCGGAGGCCGTTAAGGTTACATCACTGCCCGCCTCCAGAATCTGATTGTTGGTTGGATAACTGATAGCGGTTACAGGATTGTCGGTATGTTCTCCGCTTGCTGTGGCCTGAACAATCAGATCATTCAGATAAACTTCAAGATTGGTGTAGCCTTCACTTGACAGCGACGTTCCGTTGCGGTCGGCAGGATCGGACGGCGACAGGCCTCTTGCTGTTTCCCAGGCGTCGTCCATTCCGTCATGATCCTGATCGACCACCTTTGAAGCGGTCTCCGGGTAGTCGGGATACCCGCCAATTTCCAATGGAGAATTGATATGCTGCCCGGTACGGTTCTTTACATCATTCATCACACGCGCATCGTAGGCATCCCGTCTCGGCAAAGTGGCTCCGGCACCGGCCAGAACATTCGCATACGCATCGCTGGCCGGCTCTTCCACATAAGGGTTCGGCATCACTGCCGGCTCCGCCAGCTTTGAACTGTCCGAGTGGCTCTGAACGCCTTTCCAGTTATCCGCTGTGACCTCCGGACTGCCGTCCATCACATTTCCTGCCAGATACAGCTTCGTAACCGGCGCTACTTCCCCGAATAACTGTTTTTTCACGCTGCTGTAAGTATTGGGGCCATTTTTATAATAGTTGTTGCTGATATTGTACAAATAACCTTCAGCTCCGCCGCCATAGGTCGATGCGAAACCCCAGTTGTAAATAACATTGTTCGTCATTTCCGTCAGATCGACCAGCCTCGTTATCGTGGGCAGCCGGGGATTGCGGCTGGTACTATGGGCAATGAGGTTATGATGATAGCTGGCATTTTTGCCGCCCCAGATGCCGCCGTAGCCGTGCCGCCCTTTATGATGGCTGGTCATCAGCATGCTTTCTGCGGAGATCGACCATTGCACCGTAGTATTCTCATTGTCATACAGGCTGACCACTTCATCGACCGACCAGCTGAACGAGCTGTGGTCAATGATGATGTTCTTGTAATAACGCGAGCCGAAGGCATCATCTTCACTGACAACCCGGTCTCCGAGTCTAAAGCGCATATAACGCATAATGATATTGTCGGCTTCTATGGATGTCGTATAATCGGCTACGGTTATGCCATCGCCCGGTGCGGTCTGGCCGGCAATCGTCAGATTGGAGCCGGTGATCTTCAGCGACTCCTTCAGGCGGATCGTTCCTCCTACACGGAATACGATCGTCCGGTTGCTCCCGCTTACCGCATCGCGGAGAGAACCGGGGATCGGCGTTTCGTTGCGCCCGTAATCAGCCAACGTTGTAACCTCATACACAGCCTGTGCCCTGCCGCCGGTTACATATTTGCCGCCGCCCTCTGCACCAGGGAAAGCAGGAAGCGCTTCCAAAAGTGCGGCCTCAGCAGTGCCGAATGGAACACTTGTCGCAAGGAGACCGGCTATCAGCAGCTCCGCCAACCATTTTTTCTTCATACAAAACCTCCTAGGTTATATGAGAATGCGGAGAGCTCCGGCAGTTGCCGGAACTCTCCGAAAGTGAAGCCTTCTTTATGCCTTCCCTTGATAGCGGAAATACGAGAAATCGGCGCTGCTGCCGCCGAACTGCCCCATATCATGCGCAGCAATACCTACGAAGTTGCCTGTGAAGCCTCCAGACAGGAAGCTTATATTATATTCTCCGCCCAGCGGCTTCCACGCCGCCGCTTCACCGGCGAGATACATGAACTGCGCGTTCACTTCGCTCACTTCCACTGCAATCTGCACAGTTTCACCTGCATTCAGATCAATAATTACAGGCTCGGCAGTAAATTCATCGGCCGCGCAGCGCATCAGCCGCAGCACTTTACCGCGTCCTTCTTCATGGCTGATATAGGCGTACAGATAATTATCTTCATTGAGGTACAGCAGGAGACCTGCCATCTGCAGATAGCTGGCTGGCTCGGCTTCAAGCGCTGTCTCTGCGCGGAAGCTGCTGTCCGTCTGGCGGATGGCCAGGATATGGTGCCGGAACAGGCTTTGCACCGATTCCCCGGCCCTGATCCGCAGCCATCCCGGTCTTTCCGCCAGAGAACACCAGCTTTCATCTGCCGTTATCCGCAGCGTATTCCAGTTCTTCTTCAGCGCCGGACCGCTGAAATCATCCTCGAAATCCAAGGCGCGGTTCTGCTTCCCGACCTTCGTTCCTTTTGGTGCCTGCACCTCCAGCAGAGGCGTGCTGCCCCCGGAGGTCAGCCGCAGCCAGCCGTCTTCGGTCCAATATACCTGCTGCAGGGCGGTTTCACGCCCGAGAATGGCATATTCACCCTCCAGCGGACGTGTGCATAAATGTGCCATATACCATTCCCCGTCCGGTGTCTCGACCAGACTGCCGTGACCGGCGCATTGCAGCGGCAGCTCAGGATTATTGCGGGAGGTCAGCATCGGATTGAGCGGATCTACTTCGTATGGTCCAAGCAGTGAAGTGGAACGCGCCACAGTTACGGCATGGCCGGAGCCGGTCCCGCCCTCTGCGGTAATCAGGTAGTAATAGCCGCCGCGCTTGTAAATATGCGGCGCTTCGGTCTTCTTGAGGTCGGTGCAGTCGAAGATTTTGACCGGTTCACCGATTAACCGGCGCTGCTCCGGAGCGTATTCCTGAATGACGATGCCGGAGGATTTATTGCCTTCGGTGATGCGGTAATCCCATAGTTCATTCAGCAGCCATTTCCGCCCGTCCTCATCATGATACAGCGACGGATCAAAGCCGCTGCTGTTCAGATACACCGGCTCACTCCAGGGCCCTTCGATGTCCGGGGCGGTGATCAGGTAGTTATGACAGTCCTTGAACGGCCGTTTCGTGCTCTTCACTTCCGTATAGATCAGGTAAAACAATCCATCCTGATAGCTGAGCTGCGGCGCCCAGATGCTGCAGTTCTTCGGATTTCCCCTCAGATCCACCTGATGGGTCAGAATATCCGTACAATGCTCCCATTCGGCCAGATCTGCGGACTGGTACACCCGCACACCGGGCAGCCATTCAAACGAGGATACCGCGATATAATACATTTCTCCTGCCCGTACCAGGCAAGGATCCGGGTTAAAGCCCTTTAGTATTGGATTCTGTATAATGCCGGTCTTCGTGTGCTCTGAAATCATTCCCTGGCTCCTTCCGTTTGTCATGTTCCAATATCATTCTTCCAGACCGCTGAGATCTTCCTGTGAAGGGGCTACTGTCACCTGCTGCACCAGTTCCTCCGCTTGGCGCGTATTTCTGGACTGGCAGCCGCTGATTTCCACCTCTTCCCCGTTCTCAATATAAAACGCCGGCCCTTCATGATTCTCTATCGTTACCTGCCGGAAGCGGATATCCCTGACATTGCCGAGATAGAAGCCGCGGTTGTTCATCTCCTGAATCCCGGACATCATCGCCGGACGTCCCGGAACAGCATTCTCCGCCATGGAGATATCGATATCGGAGAAGGTAATTTCCGAAATATATTGCTCTGCCAAACCGTAGAGAAAACCTGCTGCCGCATGAACCTGCCGCGCAGTAATATTGGCAAAATGAATCCGTCTGAAGTTTGGAGTTTCCTCCGTCACCGGATAGGGATTTTTGTCCCAGACATATTTGTCCTTGCCGCGTGGACCGCAGAAGTAATAAAGATTCAGGATAAACGGACAGATTACATCCTCCATCACAATGTTGCTGACACGGATGTCTTCGACCACACCCCCGCGCCCGCGTCTGGACTTCAGCCGGATGCCGCGGTCCGTCTGCTTGAACACGCAGTTGCTGATGACGACATTGCGGATATCGCCGCTCATTTCACTGCCCAGCACCACACCGCCGTGACCGTGAATCATGGTGCAGTTCGTAATTGCAATATTCTCGCAAGCAATCCGTTCCTTCGTGTCCTCTGTCCCCGCCTTAATGGCGATGCAGTCATCCCCCACGTCGATATGGCAGTTACTGATCCGCACATTCACGCACGATTCCGGATCAATGCCATCCGTGTTGGGTGAATCGGCCGGGTTGTGGATCGACAGATTATCAATGGTCACATCCTGGCAGCGGATGGGATTGACCGTCCAGCTCGGGGAGTTCACCAAGGTCAAATCTTTAAGCGTAACCCTGTTGCAGCCGTCAAAGCTGATCAGCTTCGGCCGGGGATACTGCAGCTCTTCGGGGGAATTGCGCTGCTTCTCCCACCACGGCCCGCCGTTACCATCCAGCTTGCCGCCGCCGGTCACTGACACATTAACCAAGTTCATGCCGAAGATGCAGGAAGCATGAACCCCACGCTTCACTCCCTCCCAGCGGGACTCCACTACTGGATAATCCTCAGGGTCCGAGCTGAAGGAGAGGACAGCACCGGGGCTTAGACGCAGTTCGATATTGCTGCTAAGAATGACCGCGCCTGTACGATAGGTGCCGGAAGGAATATATACAGTACCGCCTCCGGCTTCGCTCGCCGCTTGAATCGCCCCGACAATAGCTGCCGTCGACAGCTCCGTGCTGTTCTTATGTGATCCGAAATCATCAATGCTATAAAATGACATATGGCTTCACCTATTCCTTCCCGGCGGCCGGACGCTGCAGGAATTCGTACTCCCCGCAAGCGAGCAGGAATGCGCCAAGCCCTTTTTGATCATTGGTGATGATCGGCTCACTGATATAGTAGGCGTAGCTGCCGTCTCTCCGGTCATCCCCGCCGAGTCCGGCGACTTGGCAGTTTTTGTTCAGGTTAACCCAGCCGCTGTTCGTCACAAGCACAAATTCCGCGATCAGCCCTTGATAGGCGCGGTCCAGCGTTTCGAGCCAGCTGTTATCCAGCAGTCCAAGCCGGATGCCCTTGGCGATCGCATAGGTAATCATGCTGGAAGCAGAGGCCTCCAAATAATTGCCTTTGCGTCCACCCTCATTGACAACCTGATACCATACCCCGCTGTCTTGATCCTGGTACTTGCGCAAAGTGGAGAGCGTATCTTGAAGAATACTCACCAGCGTGCCGTAATCGGTATGTTCGGCAGGAAGCATCTCAAGCACATCGGCCAGCGCCATCACATACCAGCCCAGGGAGCGCCCCCAGAAATTCGGTGACAGTCCGGTTTCAGGATCGCACCACGGCTGAACACGCTGTTCATCCCAGGCATGATACAAGAGTCCCGTGTGTTCATCCTTGGTATGGCGCGCACAAAGGATGAACTGGCGGGTTACATCTTCCAGACCTTTCCCTTCTTCGAAGGCGAGCAAATGCTCCAGATAGAAGGGTGATCCCATATACAAGCCATCAAGCCAGATTTGGTAGGGATAAATTTTTTTATGCCAAAATGCACCTTCCGAGGTCCGGGGATGCGCTGTGATTTGCTTTCTTAACAATGCGGCTGCCTTTTTGTATTTCTCCTGGCCTGTTTCCCGGTGAAGAACGAACAGCAGCTTTCCGTTATTGAGATGATCAATATTGTATTCTTCGAGCCGGTAGCCCTTCACTGAACCGTCTTCCCCGATGAAATAGTCCATGTTTTCCTGAATATAATGGTAATACTTCGCTTCACCGGTCTGTTTCCACAGCAGTTCGAAGCCCTTCAGAATAACACCGTAATCATAAGACCACTTGCCCTGATACCCTTTGTCCTCATATAATCTAGGCGTCCGTTCCATGATGGAATCCGCCATCTTTACAGCCCAGTTCAAGTTTGCTGAAGATTTATTCGTGTTTGCCATGTGTTCCTCCTTGGTTGGATAAAATACGGTCCTATCCGCCATCATCGGCGGATAGGACCTCTTTGCTATGCTTAATTCATAGTTCCGGCAGCTTTCGCTGCATTAAGGGTTAACTGCTTTGTAAGCAGCTTCGTATTCGGTAATAATCTTGCTGCCGCCTGATTTCTTCCACTTTTCAATCTCGGACTTATAGCCGTTCAAGTCGATTTTACCGAGAATATATTTATAGGTGGCATCCGTAACAATCTTTGTCAGCTCAGAGCCTTGGGTTGTGTGGGTCTCGGATTCCAGCGAAAAGGCAGGATTAAGTACCCCATACTTGGCATTTTCTTCGATCAGCCGCTCGGCTTCAACCTTGAGCGGATCGGAATCATGAATCTTATATCCGGTTTCTTTTACACGGGAGGACGCGAACGGCTGCACTTCCTGCTGCCAAAGATCGGCATCTTTAATAGTAACAGCCATATCGGCATCCACGGTATAATGAACATCCTGAATACCGTAAGTCATGAGGGCGTAGATTTCATCGCTCATGGTATCGTTCACAAATTGCAGAATACGCTTCAGCTCTTTCTCATCCTTAACTTCCGATTTCGGGAAGGACAGCAAGCCGCCGATGCCGTTGGCGCCCGCCCAAATCGCACGGTCCGCTTCATTGCCCGTTGAGGTGATGTCATTGACCATAACCAGCTCCATGTTATCCTGGATACCCTTGGACATTTTCATCAGGTTTTTGCTGTCAAACAGAGCGCCTACATAAATTCCGGCTCTACCTTGTGCAAAGTTCTGCTGCTGGTCGGTTTTGGCCGTTACGGCAAAGTCTTGGTTGATGTAGCCGCCTTCATACAAAGCTTTCATATAATCCATGGTTTTAATGTAAGATTCCGTATCGAACTCCGGTGTCATCTTGCCCGCATCATCCACAGCCCAGATGTTTGGGGTTCCGAAGTAAGAGCCTAATGTTTTGAACGCTCCGTAGACGAGGTCGCTGCGGTCCATAAAGCCGGTTGTATCCTTTTTGCCGTTGCCGTCCGGGTCCTTCTCCGTAAACGCTTTCGCAACTTCCATCAGTTCGTCTGTAGTCTTCGGCACTGCTAGACCCAGCTTATCCAGCCAGTCCTTGCGGATAACGACACCATTTCTGGCTACCGCTTTCTGGAATGGGATGCCATATAGCTTTCCTTCGATCGAGGCCGAAGTCCGGGTTTCCTGGGAGATCGCCGCCAGATTCGGGAATTCATCCAGATAAGGACTCACTTCCCAGAACACGCCCGCTTTCAAGGCATTGCGGACCGAAGAGTTATCCAGGATCGTCAGGGTGACCATATCCGCGAGGGAATCAGAAGCGAGTGCGGTATTGATGCGTTCTTCTTTGGATGGATCCGGAACCCAGGAGAATTCAATTTCCGTATTCGTCAATTCTTCAATTTTGTTCAGTACAGTGTCTGTTGGCGGTGATGCCGTATGCAGCATGTTCATCCAGCTAATCTTGGCTTTGGCAGTCGTTTCGGCTGCTCCGGATGAATTTGCCCCTGCATTCGTAGCTTCAGCCTGGCCGTTATTAGCGTTATTGTTGTTACCCCCGCAAGCTGTGAGCACAAGCCCGCTGCACAACATCAAAGCTGCCAGCTTCTTGTAATTGCGATTCATGTACACTACCCCTTTTATACATAATGGTGTTGCTGTATCTTCCACCCCCGCCAAGAAGGCGGAGGTTGAATTCAGTGTGTATTGCTTAATATACGCCGTCTTCTCCGACCTTCTTAGCCAGCTTGTTTGACAGCATGACAAGGACGAGACCAACCACGCCTTTGAACAGGCCGACAGTAGTACTGAAGCTCAATTGGCCATTCTTGAGACCGGCGGTGTATATATAAGTATCGAAGATTTCGCCAGCTTCGCGGTTCAGGGAGTTGATTAAGAGATACATGTGCTCAAATCCAAGATCCAGCGTATGTCCGATTTTCAGAATCAGCAGGGTGATGATTACCGGGCGAATCGCCGGCAACGTGATATGCCAGGTTTTGCGCAATCTCCCTGCACCATCCATCTCCGCAGCCTCATATAATTGGGTATCTACTACAGTAATGGCTGCCAGATAGATAATGGTCGACCAGCCAAGCTCTTTCCAGATGATCTGTCCGATATACACGGTGCGCAGCCACTCTGGCGAAGTCAGGAAGCTGATCTTCTGTCCGCCCATCGCAGCAATCATCTCATTCAGTACCCCGCCGTCCACATTCATGAATACATAAGTAATGGAGACAATGATAACCCATGACAGGAAATGCGGGATATAAATGATGGTCTGAACCACACTCTTGAACATTTTGTTCCGGACCTCATTCAGCATCAGCGCCAGAATAATCGGCAGCGGGAAAAAGATTACAATATTTAGCGCAAACAAGATGAGTGTATTGCGCAGCAGCATAAAGAAGGTTGGTTCCGTAAACAAACGGACGAAATGCTTGAACCCCACCCAAGGACTTCCCGTGATGCCCAGATACGGCTGATAATCCTGAAAGGCGATAATCATTCCGCCCATAGGCAGGTACTTAAAAATTACAAAATACAAAAATCCCGGCAGTATCATCAGATACAATAGCTTGTGTCTTTTTAAACTCAGCAGGCTGTGCGGGGTTCGCTTTCTCCTCACCGGCGCAGCGTTCAACTCCATAGTGACATTTGCCTCTTTCAATGTTCGGCCTCCTTGATCGCGTTTCTTTACGATTCCCAGATTACGGTCATTTGCTGATTACGTATATAATCATTAGTTACGAAGGAGGCTCGAACCGCGCTGTTATGCTGTTTTTTTAGCTTCTACCCCTTAATGGGATTACTATAATACATAAAGATCATGCCCCCTATCAACCCGTTTTTCTAACCTAAATAAAGCCATTGCTAATGATTATATACGGAATACAGCACCCCTGATAAAGTTTCATTGAAACGATTACAAGGAGGAAAACCGTATGGCGCAATCATCATTCAAAAAAGAATCTCTGGGCAACCGGCTGTTTACCATAGTAAACACCACCCTGCTGTCACTCATTTCACTCATCTGTCTTTTACCCTTTATCAATGTATTTGCCAGTTCCTTTGCCTCAACACAGGAAGTAGTGGAGAAGAGATTCATTCTGTTCCCGACCACCTTCTCCCTGGATGCTTACCGCTATATCCTGTCAACATCCACGATCTTTAAAGGCCTGTCCGTATCCATTGGAGTCACTCTGGTAGGTACGGTGGTAAGTATGGTTCTTACAGCTCTGATGGCCTACGGATTATCCCGCAGATATTTATATGGAAGAAACCTCATCAATTTTGTTGTGGTGTTCTCCATGCTGTTCAGCGGCGGTATGATCCCTACCTTCCTCGTTGTTAAATATTTCGGACTCATTGATTCTTACTGGTCGCTGATTTTTCCTGTGGCCATCAATGCCTTTAACCTGATCATCATGCGCAACTTCTTCCAGGCGCTTCCGGACAGTCTGGAGGAGTCAGCCAAGATCGACGGCTCTAATGATTTTGGCGTATTCCTCAAAATCATGCTGCCGCTTGCGCTGCCTTCGATTGCGACCCTCTCCCTGTTCTACGGGGTGGCTTACTGGAACACTTACACTACCGCCCTTCTATATATCACAGACTCTGTGAAATGGCCGATTCAGGTGCTGCTGCGCCAGATTGTTATCGTCTCCAGCGGGATGCAGGGAGAGAATACTTCAGTCGATGTCATTCCTCCTCCACAAACGATCAAGATGGCAGTTATCGTTGTTGCCACCGTTCCGATGCTGATTGCTTATCCGTTTGTTCAGAAGCACTTCACGAAAGGTGCACTGCTGGGCGCGGTAAAAGGCTGATATGCTATAAGCTTCGCCTTCTCACAACCTACAAGCAACGAAAACAGCCAGTCTCCGGCAACCGGAGACTGGCTGTTCTCGTCTATTCCACCGCCTACTTGTCCTGTTTCATTGCGCGGTATGCACCGGGTGTCACATGCTCCTTCTTGCGGAAGGAGCGGATGAAGTTCTGCGGATTATGATATTGCAACCGCTCAGCAATCTCCTTAATGGTCATCTCGCTCTCCACCAGCCATTTCTTGGCCATTTCCAGCCGGTAGTTCATGACATATTCACTGAAGGTTACACCAAATTCCTTCTTGAAGATGCTGCTCAAATAGTTCGGACTGTAATGCAGACGCTCGCCGATAATCTCCAGCGACAGCTCCTGATCAAATTCGGCGCGCACAATGGCGGCAATCTGGTCGGAGAGGCTGCGGAATTGGCGGGTCGTCTTCTCCTTCATGCTGGTTACCATCGGCCGGATGACTTCATTCACCAGAATGCGTTCAATCTCCTCCGGATTGCGGATATCCAGCAGCCGGTGATACAAGGCATAATTGTCCTGAGTCAGCAGCACCTCTACGCCAATCAATTGTTCCAGCTGAATCAGATTATTCACGAACCGGATCAGGGTAACTTCGAAATTGAGCGGGTTCTTGCTATACTTCATCATTTCGCCAAGAAGCGGGTACAAGGATCGCGATACCAGCTCCTCATCCCCGAGCCGGATGGCGTCGAACAGCTGTGATTCCAGTTCTACCGGATAATGCAGCAGGACAGGACCTGAAATAACCGTTGCTATATCTTCATAAAAGATAATCGACTCTTTGCCCAGATTCAGACGATGATGCAGCGCCTGCTTGCTCATTTCGCAGGCTTCCTTGCTGGAGGCCAAATCCTGATAGAGATTACTAATGCCGACACTGACTGACAGCTTCAGGATATCCCTGACTGTTTTGATAATTTTCTTCGCATCCTCGAGCGCTTGCTTCCGGTGTTCCTGCTCATTCATTCCCTCATAGATCAGAATGGTTGCCTGCGTCCGGTCATTCAGCAAGATCGGAATCATTCTCCGCGCTTTCGGAATCAATTCCTCCACCAGCTTGTTGACTGCGACAAGCAGCAGATCCTTGTCGCTGGCCTGCCGTTCCCCGTAATTATCAAGCTGGATCAGCATCGTGGAATACACTGAATCCTCCGTGGGGGAGTAACCGAAGCGGGACATATTGAGCTCCAGCTCTTCGGCGGTAATCCGGCTGCGGAACAGGTTCAGCATAAACTGCGTTTCCAGCTGCGGCAATTCTGACTCCAAAAGTCCCTCCAGACTTTCCTTCTCCGACAGAATCGTATCAATTGAATTGATAATCCAGTCGATCTCATTCTTGTCCTCCGGCTGGGTGCTGACCGCCAGCCTGCGCTGAATCTGGCGGATCGGCTTGGTGAAATGCACGGAGATTACATAGGCCACCACAACAATTAGCAGGGTGATCACCACTCCCAGGATGATTAAGCCGAAACGGGTCGTGGCCAGGGCGTCGGAGATTTCCTGCTGGTCCAGAAGCGTGACATAAATCCAATTATTATAAGAAGACTTGGCATAAATGGCTTCAACCTTTTGATAATTGGCTTTCTCCAGGGCTACTGTCCCAGTCTGGCTTTCATTCTCGGCAATATTGGTGATGCGTTGCATTTGCCCGCTGGTCAACAGGTTCTTCCCGGTTGCCGATTCATACAGCAGTTCACCCTGCCGGTTCAGAATGAACACTGTGGTGTTGTCCTCCGTCTGCAGGATATTCCGCAGTGTCTGCAGCGAAATATCGGCTAGGCCAATCGCCTGCTTGTTCTGAGAGAATACAGGAAGCGTATTCACAAAACGGATTCCTTTATCCGTCTTGATCCAGAACAATCCCTTGTTCTGATTGTTGATATAACTTTCGTACAGGTTCTTCCGATTTTCCTCTGTTAGAAGAGAAAGGCTTCCATCAGAAATTTTCCAGTCTTGCACCAGACTGATCAGCGAATATTTTACGCCGACATCCATCCCCATCGTAGCGATATAGTTGAGCTGGGAATTGATATCCCGGTACGCCTGAAAGTCCTCCTCTGTCATCGGATTATTGACAACCTCGCTGAAGGAACTGGTCGTACTGTAAGTATTGAAGGCATACTCTATGGTTTTAATTTTCTGCTCCAGCGTATTTTTGATTTGGGTGATTAGACTCTGCTTGCCGCTGGCAACACTATCAATAACCGAATGAATCGTCGTCAAATAAATATAGCTGCCGAAGCTGATGACGAGGCCGATGCCCAATACCAGAATCGGAATAAAAATCTTATAAAACATCCTGCCCTTTTTCATAGATAGGCTCCTTCAATAAGTAATCATTTTCAATTATAGCGTTTTCATGAATCGAAATCCAAGGATTTTTAACGTGTGCATAACACCCGCTGAAACCTGCAAGCTTCTTTCCTGCCTAGACAGGAAAAGGAAACATCCCGCCCAAAACAAAAAGGCTCACCGTAAGCCACCGGGAACCTCGATTTATCGAACTCATCTAATCCGAAAAAAATTATTTATCGGATTCACACCTCCGGCTTCGCGAGCAGTTGAAAATTGGATCAGAACACTCAGATCCTTGATGCGCGGTGTTGTGCGTTTGAATCCGAAATCTCCATAGGCTCCCGGACGGGGTTTCTTTTGAAATCCTGCGGGAGGGCGGACAGCTGCGCTTACTCTGCTGGTGACCAAACTGCCCTCCCCGCCACCATTATCCTCGTAACGGACTCCAGAGAAGCTATTTGCTGAAATCGGGCTAATGGCGGAGTCTTGCGGACCCCAGCGACCTAATGTGCTTATTTTACTGCGCGGCAGCTGTATTTTTGCTGAAATAACGTCTCTGCGGTCCGCTTGTATCAATAATTGGCGTTTTTCGGGACAATAGCGTCTCCTCAGTCCGTTACAACTTACAGCGCCCCCCAATGCAACGTTTCATCTTGAACTAATTTGCGCACTTTAGAAACTAGAAGCCTGAGTGCTTAGAACCTCAGAGTCTTAGAACCTCAGAATCCCAGAACCTCTGTTCCTCAGAACCTCAGCTCCTCAACAGACCCTTACAATCTCAGAGCCAATCCTCCGTAAGCAGCTTTCTCAACGTTTCCACCTGGTCCCGGCCAATTTTGGCGGCGATCTCCGCCTCGATGCTCTGCTTGATCTCCAGCATGCTCCGGCAGACCGCAATACCTTTGGGAGTGAGTACGATATGCTTGTCACGGGAGTTCCCTTCTACCACGGCGGTTTCTACGTATCCTTCAGCCAGCAGAACGTTAATCGTTTTTTGCGCACCCTGGCGGGAAATGCTGATCTGCCTGCTGATCTCCGAAATTGTGAGCATGCCATGCAGCTCCAGCTTCGCCAGAATATGTGTCTCAGTCTTGTTCAACTGCTCACCGCTGGTTTCATTTACTTTTTCCCGCAGAGCATTATGCTTCTCACTGACTAAATCTATCAAGTTCAAACCAAGGATATAGTCTTTCATAAAAAAGGCCCCCAATATAAAGATACAATTAAAATAAACAATCAGATTGCATTTTTGTCAACTAGGTTGACAATTTTTCCGCCCACTGATACTATGAGTGAAGTTTGAAAAACTTAAATGTTAAGGGAGTTTGAGCAATGGGCAGAAACAAGAAAGAAGCTTTAGTATTCACCTGTATGATGTGCGTGTTGATGGTCGTCGGAATGAGCTTTTACAACGTGATGTTAAACACTGGCTTAACCCATACCTTATTCCGTGATGTTGCGATCGGTCTACTTCCTGCACTCGTCGTCGCCTTATTCTGTGATGTTGTCATCGTCAGTAAAGCGGCCAAGGGTCTGGCCTTTAGATTGGTTAAACCGGCCGATCCTATGATTAAAAAGGTGCTGTTCATTTCCTTCTTCATGGTCTTCGGTATGGTGCTCTGCATGTCCCTATATGGCACACTAGCACACTACGGATTCGGAGACAACTTCCTCCGTCACTATCTGTCCACTGCCGGACTGAACATCATTTGCGCCCTGCCGCTACAGCTGATTGTTGTAGGGCCGCTAACCCGTTTCCTGTTCACCAGGATCTACCCGGTAAACAGTGCTGTGCAAAGCGCATAGGCTTTGCTTAATTGCCCGGCACCTTGGCTAATAATGGGTATATATTCAGAGCATTTCAAGAAAGGATATCCGTCATGCTTAACAAAAAGGACGGTGTCTCTCTTGTTATTCTAGTCGTGGTGCTTGTGCTCATCCTTTTCCTTCAGGCCATGATTACCTATGCCGAATCCCTCCTTCTGCGCAAGGAGATAAAGGGCGAAAACAGCAAGCAAATTTAAATTCTCTATCCTTGCTTTCCAGCAATAAAAACAGTCCCGATGCCTATGATCTGCATCGGGACTGTTTAACGTATTACAAGTAATTTCTACTGCGCTGAATATACATTCAAAACTCAATAAGCCATTGTTGACGGGCTTCACCGGTTTGAGGAGCCTCTAACGTCAGCTTCGAACCATCCTCAGAGACAGCCAGCGCCAACTGATTATGGACAGAGAGGATGGATGCTGAACCATCCCCATTCTTATGGATGATCCAGCGCTGATTATTGTAACCCAGATAAGCATAAAGCTGAATTGAATTGTGTTCTGTGTTCAGATCAAGGGCTTGACCCGAGGCCGTACGGATCGAGTAGGAATCAGCGTCATCTCCCGTCGGCACGAATACCCACTTCTGATCAGATATCTCATTTGCATCCCGGACCGTTACGGCTTCACCCTTCACCGGATTTGCTGTATAAATGGATTTCCGGAACGTTTCGTTCACCAGGCTTGATGTTATCAAGTTCTCCGTTGCTGCCCCGTTCACATTAACATTCTGGTAGGAGACAGACCCTCCGAATACATGAAGTCCAAAATGGCCTGCTGCAAAGGTTCCGTCCTTCAGATCTATTATTTTCTGCCCGCCCAGATACACCACAATATGAGGTCCGTCCGCTTGTATCTTTAAACTATACGTCCGGTCCGGCAGAATGAAGGCTGGAACCTTCGCCAGAACCTGCCGTTCTTCAAAACGTCCATCGATTTTGTAGAACAGACGGATTGCCTTCATATTAGGATCCAGATTCAAGTAATAGCCGCTGCGTCCGTCCGGACTTGCACGGAACAGAAGGGAGCCTGCACCTCCCGACTTGCCAAGTTTCATCTCGGCTTCATACGAGAAGTTTCCCGCCTTCTCCTCAGCAACATAATTTGCGTCGCTGGAGTGACTTCCGCGAATTCCATCCCCGCTAACTAGCCAAGAAGCCTTGGACACATCTTGCGTCCAGCCGCTGAGGTTGGTATGAAATGTTCCGCCGAACACTTTCACATCAAAACTTGCGGATGCCTTTCCATTCGGTGTAGATACTGTAATGATAGACTCGCCCGCTTTTTTCGCCTCAAGGGTTACACGGGAATTGCCTGCCGCCTTTATGATTACGGCATCTTCATTGCTGGACTTCCACTTCAGCGGCTGGGCGCCGTTGCCGGGTCCGTTTTCTACGATCACCTGCACTGTTTCGCTTTGCCCAACCCCCAGTTCACGGTCACTGGTATCCAGCACAATCCGGGTTGCCGAACCCGACTCAGGATTCCATACCGATCCAAGCTTATAGACTTTCAGAGAAACAACCTTCACATTGCCGCCCTTGCTATAGAAACTCATTGCCCTGCTGGCCGGGTCCGGAAAAATGACCTCGGAGAACACGGACTTCCCTTCATTTACAAAAACCTCAACCGAAGATTCATCCACCAGAATCCGCAGCTTGATTTGGCCGTTCTCTGTCGGCATTTTCGTTTCATGTCTCGTACTGAACAGGCTGGAGAAATCTGTTTCCCCGGAAAGAGAGCGGTCCACAAACATTGTGCTNGCAGCTTGATTTGGCCGTTCTCTGTCGGCATTTTCGTTTCATGTCTCGTACTGAACAGGCTGGAGAAATCTGTTTCCCCGGAAAGAGAGCGGTCCACAAACATTGTGCTCCCGCCCGGCTTATAACCTATAACTGTCTTCTGATCCGCTCCCTCACGTACGTTGAAGCCGAACTCCGATACGCTGCTGCCGGCGGAAATCTCCAGGGTAGGTTCAATTTCATAGGCGCCTGAGGTCATGCCTTTCAGCAGATTAGGAGAAGAAGGACTGACCACCTTGTTAGCTGCGGAATAGAGTTCACTGCGCAGGGATTCCAGCTCCTTCACCGGACTCTGGGCCAGACGAATTCCGTCTTGGGTGTTGATTAGGATAACTTCTCTCGGGATCGTCAGCTCTCCCTTCCAGTTAGACGTGGGAAAGGCGAAGGGATAATCCCAGTTGGACATCCAAGCCAGCATCACTCTGCGGCCGTCTTGCATATCAGAGAAGGACATGGATGCATAAAACTCCTTGCCGGCGTCTGTCCTCAATACGGTTCCAGCCGGGTTATCGTTCACGAATTTACCTTCCTTAGTCAGGCTCCCTACAAAATATTCCGCATCTGAACCACCTGTTGCCGGGTTCGCTCCTGTACTAATCATTAGAACCCATTTCTTCTCTGTCGTTCCCTGTACAGTAAGCGGAAACAAGTCGGGGCATTCCCACACCCCGCCACGGACATAATCCCCATAGCCCCAATTATCGGTCAAGGTCCAGTCGAGCAAATTAGTTGATGTGAAAAAGCGGATATGATCACCGCCCGATACCACCATGACCCAGCGATTATTCTCCTCATCAAAGATCACCTTGGGATCGCGGAAGTCCCATCCCCCGGGTTCTTCTCCGTTCTTTCCGGGGTTTTCAATGACAATTGGACGATCCTTGGCAGTTTCCCATGTCCGCCCCTGATCCTTGCTGTAGGCCAAACCTATACGCTGGTTGCCGTTAGGGGCATCCGGATTAAAGGAGGTGTAGTAGGCAAGAAGGCCTTTGCCGCCTGAATCCGAGAACAAACCGGAGGCATTCTTCAAATCTGCCACAGCAGACCCGGACCAGACATGGCCGTACTCATTCCATGGAAGGGCAATCGGCAGGCGTTTCCAGTTCAGCATATCTTTGCTGACGGCATGAGCCCATGTGCCTCCATCCTGATGAAAGAGATGATATTCTCCTTCGAAATAGACAAGCCCGTTCGGATCACTAACGGCACCGCGGATCGGCGTATAATGATACTGGGGCCGGTATTTTTCATTATTGTAACTGCCAGCGTCCGTAACATAGGCGTCCTGAAAGTAAGCGGTTCCATGATTTACAACAAGTCCGGCGTATCCGGTAGCATAAGAACTGTCCTTAACATCTATTGCTGCCGGAGTATACCCGTCCACGAAAATCTGAATCCGGTTCCCCTTCGCCTGCACTTCCACCGCATGTTTTGCCCCCGCTGGACTCGGATAAGTCTGCTTGGAACTGGCAATTACTGTGCCGTTTGCTTTTGTTAAAGTGACATGTACCTGATTTCCTTCTTTCGCAAGAGAGGCTTCATATCCCTTCGCACCGTCAGAAGAGGAACGGAAGGCCAGGCCTGCAACAGCAGTGGAACGAAATGAGATCACTCCTTCATACACCAGATCAGCAGCTTGCCTGCTATAGATCTGCAGCGCCTTGCTCTGATTTACAGAGATCCCTTTTTTACCGCTGATATCCGGCTGCCACTGTCCCTGACTTGCCAGCACCGTATCCAGATTCCCCTTCAGATCGCTTACGTTAATGTTTTGGAACAAGGCAGCTCCACCCGAGACGTGGAGTCCAAGCCGTCCGGAGAGATGTGCATTGTCCTGGATATCAATCACGGGCTTATATTGATTCCCCCAATACACTTTCAGTAGGGCCCCTTCCGCTTTCACTTTAAGATGGTAGATTTCACCTTGTACCAGGGAAACCTTACGTTCCTCATGCAATTTACCTTCTCCGCTGCTTCCGTCTTTTAAGCGGATAAGTCCGGCATCCGGTACGATTTGCAGCATGTATGAACGCTGACCCTCCTCGCTGGAACGGAAAAGCAGCGCAGCCTCCGGCTGCCGGTCCTTGATCATTACATCAGCCTCATATATGAAATCATCTGCTGACGTTTCGGAAATCGCCAGCACCTTTTCTTCAGGATCGGATGTCAGCAGAAGCCCTTCTGACGTATCCTCCAGCTTGCCTTTTCCGGCTATTCGCCAGCCCGTCAAATTTGTAGCAGCTTTGGTAACGGTTTCAGAAATAGAAAGACCCTCCTTTGTCAGTCTGCCGGACTTCTGCTTTGCCGGTGCGGCCCAGCCTGTATCCTCATTAACGGCAACAATCCCTGTTGAAGTTATCATGACTCCCGCAGCCAACAGAATGGTTAGTGCAAATTTTGATTTCCGGTTCATCCTTTACCCTCTCTTCCTGTAAATGATATGTCGCCTTTACTAAGAGCAAGGCCGGCCAATTACGCTCATAACTGGCCGGCCTTATCTTTTGCTGTATTATATAGAAGAAACTCGATTATTCCATGCTGTGAGTCCTAATGCCAAAGCGCCGCCTAACCCCGCCTGCTGGCCAAGGCCCGGAGAAACAATGTACTCCTCCATATGGTCCAGAATGGCACTTGAACTGACATATCCGTTCAGGTTCAGGAGCACAGCCTCCCGGATAAGCGGGTACAACTGAGGCTGCTGCATAACCCCGCCGCCCAAAATTATTTTTTGCGGAGAGAG
Source organism: Paenibacillus paludis (assembly GCF_042610515.1). NCBI lineage: Bacteria > Bacillati > Bacillota > Bacilli > Caryophanales > Paenibacillaceae > Paenibacillus > Paenibacillus paludis. The sequence goes on along the minus strand of NZ_JBGJZP010000011.1, from coordinate 131,449 downwards.
CAGTAGAATAGCATCCGTTATGGACTGGGCGATGTAGAAGGCTTCCATCTTCCAGGCTCTATGATCCACCGGAAGCTCGTGGCCTTTCTTCCCCCATCTGGCTTCAATAGCAGGACCTGCCGCCATCCCTTCGAGGCAGTCCCCATGGTAAGGACAACTACCAACGAAATCATCTTCAGGATGGCGCCTCGTCAACAGATGCCCGCCCTCAGGATGTACAAGACCATGAACTAATTGGCCTTCCGAATACACGCCGATACCAACGCCCGTGCCTACCGTAATGTACAAGCAGCTTGACAGGCCTTGAGCAGCCCCCCATTTTACCTCGCCATATACAGCTGCATTCACGTCAGTGTCGAAGCCGAACGGGACCGGAAAGGCTTGCTTTAAAGTCCCGAGCAGATCGTAATTCCCCCACCCCGGCTTAGGTGTTGTCGTAACGTAACCGTAGGTCGGGCTGTCTTGGCGGATGTCAATTGGACCAAATGATCCAATCCCCATCGCTTCTACCCCTTTGTCTTGAAAATACTCTATGACTCTGGGCAAGGTCTGATCCGGATGTTCGGTCGGAAAGCTGATCCGATGTTCAAATCTCCCGTTTTCATCCCCGATCCCGCATACGAATTTCGTCCCGCCTGCTTCAATCGCTCCTATACGCATGTCACTTAACCCTCCCGGTTACTGGTTGCTGCCGTTTGCGGTAGATGAAGCCAGATTGTAGATATCCAGCGAAAGGAACAAGTCCTCTTCATTGTCGGCAAACGCAGCAAGACCGGTAGATTCGGATTCAGGGAAAATGAGATCTGTAATGACTGCCTGGCCTCCACCACAGAACGCTTCAACGGAGGAACGGTCCACATAAATATGCAGATCATAGGCTGTACCCGGTGCCGCAAGCTTCGCTGAGTGGCGTCCCGGGAACAACTTGTGGAAATCATGCTTCCCGGAGGCTGTCCGGTCTACATACAATTCTTCCGTCTGCGCATCAATCCCGACCATGGTTTGCTGCTTTGCACCTGCCTTTACTTTAAAGCCGGCAGATGTCCCATGAGCAACCTCCGCCTCAATAACGTAAGCCTCAAGATGAAGCTTGGCACAGGCTGCATTAATTTCTTGAACAGAGACATTTTTCAGGGAAAGGACCGGGGTACGCGCGGCTTCCAGTTCTTTTGCAGGCTTCTGAATGAGCGTAGTTTGCCCGTTCCTTAACTCCAGATAAAGCTCCCGCGGAATCGTCATTGCTCCGCGGAACCCTTCCGCCGGTGTCTGACCGGCATACATCCAGTTGCTCATCCAGCCGATAAACAGCCGTCTTCCGTCTTCCTCGGGCAGATCGGACCAGCTCACACCGGCATAATTATCTCTGCCGTGATCCAGCCAGCGGATGCTCCGGGACTCTTCGTCAGGAGTAAATACCGCTCCGTCAAAGTCACCCGTGAAATATTGCGTTCTTGAGCCCTCCTCAAAAGCGGGATCTGCACCAATACTCACGAGCATTACCCATTTGGTATCCGATTTCTTTCCGTCAACGGCCAGCTGGAACAAATCCGGGCACTCCCACACACCGTCATGTGATCCGATGCCCTCACCGAATTCGCTGGCAAAGGTCCAGTTGATCAGATCAGGGGAATGATACAGACCTACCGTTTGACCACAGGCTACGATCATCACCCATCTACTCTTCTCTTTGTTCCAGAACACCTTGGGATCACGGAAATCAATGAAGATATCATGTTCAAGCACCGGATTCCCTTCGTATTTGGTCCAGGTTCTGCCTTTGTCCTTGCTATAGGCCAGACTTTGACGCTGAATGGCAGGTTGTCCTTCCGGCATGTCAAAGTGATGGGTAAAAATGGCCACCAGCCCTGGCTGATCCTCAAAAAATCCAGTCGTGTTATTCCAGTCGACAACGGCGCTTCCCGAGAAAATCATCCCCAGTTCATCCGGCACCAGCGCGATCGGCAGCTCTTCCCAGGTCACCAGATCCTTACTGACCGCATGGCCCCAATGCATGTCCCCCATGGTCATTCCGCCGGGATGATGCTGAAAGAACAAATGATATTCCCCCTCGAAATATACCAAGCCGTTTGGATCGTTCATCCACTTTTCTTTGGGTGAAAAATGATAGGCACCCCGGTAGTTTTGTTTTGTAATAGCTGACATTATGATTTCTCCTTTGCTCCTATATAGCTTGAACTGAAAAGTTTAGAATAAAGGTTCAGTCGCAACTACGGAGAATATTTGGACTTCCGGCCGCGATTGTCTTCGGATTTCTTGATTATGACCGCTGTCCGCGGTTGAAATCCGAAGACTGCCTATGCTTTCGAAGCGAGCTTTCCTACGGAAAGCTTTCAGGCGGACGCTTACGCTCCTGCAGTTCCAAACTTCCCCTCCGCCGCTTTCGCCTCTAGGTGTACTTTAGTTCAGCTTATATATATTTTTATATTTATCTATTTTCCCGTCGCTCTGTCGTAGCCTGCCTGTTTAATTTCAAGCCATTCCTGCAGGCCAAGACGGTCCAGCTCCTTCAAATAATCATTCCACTGTGCATCGACTTTTCCGTTCTGGTACCATTCTGTACGCATTCTGAGTACATAGGCGAACAAGTCGGTTTCAATCGTCGTCAGGCGGTCAAGCTCATCAATCGAATGAAATACGCTCGGCATTACGTTCTCTGCTTTCATCTTTGGAGCCATGATATTCTTGATGATGTCCATACGCCCTTTGGCATCATCCGGCATGGTCGTATATTTGCCATAGTAGGAATCAAGAATAGCCAGCGGTCCGCCGATACTTGTTTTCTCGCGAAGCTCCACAGGAGCAGCGCCTTCCAGCGGCAAATGCTTCAGCATTCCTTTTGCTTCATCAAATTCGAAGATGTTCTGCTGTGTGTCATCCCCGTAGGTTCCCCAGTTGTTCTGGACGGATTGAACGGGATCATACAGCTGATCTACCCATTTCGCTGTCGTTTCCAGGTTTTTATTGGCGCTTGTCACAACCATCTTACCGCGGCCTAGACCGAGACCGTTGGTTCTGGTTACGTTGACTTCACCATCAGGGCCTGCAAGCGGCGGCATTACTTCATAAGCAGCGTTTGCTCCGGAGATATTGGCTTTATCCCAAGAGAAGTAGAGGCCGTACTTCTGATCTTTGCCTTTGGCCAGGTAAGTGCTCCAGTCTTGGGTATAGGCTTCGATATCAATGAGTTTTTCTTTATAAAGGTCATTGATAAAAGACACCGCCTTTTTATAACCTTCTTCCTTAGCTGTAAATATCACTTTGCCTTCATTGCTTACGACAGCATGGTCGGGATTCTCGCCCAATCCGAATGAACCGAAGAGGAATGCCAGATCTTCCGCACCCGGCTTGTTGATAAAGGATAAGGGAATTTCGTCTGCCTGACCGTTGCCGTTCGGATCTTGGGTCTTGAAGGCAATCAACACCTTTTTCAATTCTTCCGTGGTTGTCGGCATGTCGAGGCCCAGCTTCTTAAGCCATTCCACGTTGATCCAAGGCATGCTGTCTACCGCCTGAATTCTTTCTTTTCCGTTCCCAAGCTCTTCAATCCAAGGAAATGCATAAATTTTACCGTCAGGCGCTGTAATCATACTCTTGTATTCAGGGGCTTCTTCCAGCACTTTTTTAAAATTGGGCATATTCTGCTCGATCAGATCGTTCAATGGAACGATAGCACCATCTTTAGCAAGCTTCAGCAGCTCATAATCACTGTAGTCGGCATTGAAAATAGCATCGGGGAGATCACCGCTTGCGACAGCCAGGTTTCTTTTTTCCACGAATACGTCTCTGGTGAAGTTTTTCCAGTTGATATGCACATTCGTTTTTTCTTCCAGACGTTTATTAATCAGCTTTTCGTTCGGATCGGCCGGTGCCAGCGGGGAGCTTTGGGTAATGAAGTTCAAGGTGACTTTGCCGCTTGGATCCTGTTTTTCACCGGCAGCATTTCCTCCCCCGCCGCCGCATGCGGCAAGGAACATAAATGAAGCAAGTACAGACGCAGAAGCTGCTTTTGACAACACTTTTGATCTTTTTGATCTTTTCATAGGATATGACCTCCAAAGTGAATAGGGATGAAAGAACTTATCTATGTGCAGCCGCTTCCTATTTAATGGAACCGACCATGACACCTTTTTCAAAGTACTTCTGGAAGAACGGATACATAATAATGAGCGGCAAGCTGGAGACAACGATTGCGGCATACTTGATGATTTCAGATAATCGTTTCATTTCCGCCATGGCCAGCTGATCAGCGATCATGCCGGGATCGACCTGATTCTGAATCAGGATTGAGCGCAGAACGAGCTGCAACGGATGGAGGTTGGGATTATCGAGATAAATCATGGCATCAAAGTATGAATTCCACTGGCCGACAAAAGCATACAGCGCCAGCACGAAGATGATCGGTTTCGAGAGCGGTAATACAATGCTGAAGAAAATCCTCATCTCTGAAGCCCCGTCCACATTGGACGCCTCCTTCAGCTCATTCGGCACGCCTTTGAAGAATGTTCTGGACAAAATAATATTCCATACATTGACCGCCCCGGGAATGATGACAGCCCAGACTGTATCCAGCAGCCCCAGATTCTTAACCAGCAGGTAAGTCGGGACCAGTCCTCCTCCAAAGAACATCGTAAAGAGGAACACTGTCATAAAAAAACCTCTACCCTTCATCCTGTCATCCGACAAGGCATACCCCGCACAGATCGAGACCAGAACGGTAAGAATAGCAAAGGAAGAGGCGTAAAAAACAGCGTTTCCAAATCCTCGGATCATCGCCGGATTGGTAAGAATCATCTTATAGCCTTCCAGTGACCAGTCCGAAATTTTGAACGACAGCCCTTGGCTGAGCAGGATCGACGGATCCATGAAGGATGCAATCACCACATAAATGAGCGGAAGCACCACAATCAATACAGCAAGGGTCAAAAAGGTGGCGTTCAGCACAAGAATAAAGCGGTCCAGCCGGGAATGTTTGATGAACATGACTTGTTGCTCCTTTCTTATAAAAGACCTTCGCCCTCATTCAGTTTCTTCACTGTGAAGTTCACCGTAATGAGCAGGATGACGTTGATAATAGAGTTGAATAGTCCTACTGCGGCTGAGTATGCATAGTCACCGGACTGCAAACCAATTTTGTAAACGTACGTCGGAATAATCTCAGAGGTTGGCATGTTCGTTGCCGTTTGCATGAGATAAGCCTTTTCAAACCCGATCGACATGATGCCGCCCGCGGCAAGGATAAACACAATGGCCATAATCGGACGAATGGTCGGAATATCAATATGACGTATTCTTTGAAGAAGATTAGCACCATCCAGATTGGCTGCGTTATGTAACTCAGGGTCCACATTGGCAAGAGCCGCAACGTAGATAATGGAAGCCCATCCCGCACCCGTCCATATATCCGAAAGAATATAGATCCAGCGGAAGTACTCCGGACGTGACATGAACATCACCGGTTCACCGGTAGCCCAGCTAAAAAGCTGGTTGATAGGTCCTGTCGGGGACAGGAAGATAAACAACATGCCGACCACTACAACAACGGATATGAAGTTAGGGGCATACAAGAATAACTGTATGTTCTTTTTGACTCCGGCCCGGCGAACCTGATTGAGCATCAAGGCCAGCAGGATGGGAACAGGGAAGCTCAAGATTAGACCGAAAAAACTTAATTTAAGCGTATTCATAAAAATCACTTCGAAGTTTGGGGAAGACAGGAATTTCTCGAAGTTGTAAAAACCTACCCACTCGCTCCCCATAATTCCCTTGATTGGGCTGAAATCCTTAAAGGCAATAATCGCACCATACATAGGACCGTATTTAAAAATAAGGGTCAGGATCAGTGCCGGTGCTAGCATTAAATAAAGGAAGTAATGTTTCTTCAAATATTCAAACAGGGACATCTTCCGCCCCGTCACCAGTTTTCTGTGATCCACTTCAATTGAGTTATGCAATGCCTTTACCTCCATTCTTATACAATGTTTTTCACCAGTGAAAGGCTTACATTTTGACGTTCATGCCCTTCTTCATTTACAATTTATCAAAGACTTCACCATGAGTCAATACATTTTGTAAAAATATATTTGTTCATTTGACAATTATTCCGTATCTAAAATCCCTGAAAATATTGTCAAAATTGATAAATAGGTGGTTTTTCTTAGAAAAAGAGCATTTATTCAACTTAATATATTCATTTTAAACACTTTATCAGAAATAATTACCAAACAAAACTATTACATAATGTAAACTTAATTGTGCATTTGTAAAATTAACGTTGCTATTTTGAGAAAACTATTATACATTTAAGGGAGTAAAGCGAAGCGTATGCGGCCGCTATTTGCAGAGTGAAAGAAAACAATAATATAGAGGTGAAATTACATATATGGCACGGGGAAAAGTAACGATACAGGATATCGCTGATGCTCTGGGGATCTCCAGAAACACGGCCTCCAAAGCCTTGAACGGAACGGAAGGATTGCCTGAAGAAACCAGAAACAAAGTTATCAAAAAGGCGATTGAGTTGAAATATAAGCAGTTTTCTTTAATGGAAACCGAAAATGTCCTGCCAAAGAGCTCGAGAAACATTGCTTTATTAACAGAGAATTTGCCGAATACTTCGCATTTTGGATCGACTTTGATCAGCGGCCTGGAAAAGCGGATCAGTGCAGAAGGATATAATTTGTCCATTCACATCATCCGGGAGATTGAACAGAAATCTCTGTCCCTCCCTAATAATTTCGATGTATCCAATGTGGACGGAATCATATGTATTGAGCTGTTCAACTTGGAATACAGTAACCTGATTACAAGCCTTGAGATTCCGACCATTTTCATCGACTGTTCCGCACATGTCTGCTACCCTGATTTCCGGGCGGACGTGTTGTTAATGGAGAACGAACACAGCACCTATCAGCTTACTAAAAAGTTGATTGAGGGCGGTTACAAAACCCTGGGGTTTATCGGGGATTATAATCATTGCCGGAGCTTTAATGAAAGATGGGTAGGTTTTAATCGTGCTCTGACCGAGGCTGGAATCCCGCTAGATCCCGGCCAGTGCGTTCTCGATGAGGATAATCTCTTTTTCTCCAGTCCCTGCTGGGCGGATGAAAGATTGAATGACATTGCCGAGCTCCCGTCCGCCTTTGTATGTGCGAACGATTACATCGCCGTAAGCTTTATGAAATCACTGAAGAATCTGAATCACTCCATTCCCGGTGATATTGTCGTCTGCGGTTTTGATAACGGCCCGGAATCAAAGATTATTGAGCCTCATCTTACCACCGTTCATATCTACAGTAATGAAATGGGCGTCAAAGCAGCCGAAATACTGCTGTCACGCATCACCTATCCAGAGCAGCCTTATCAGGTCTCTCATATCTACACGAAACCAATCATTAGAGATTCCACTCCGAATATTAGCTGATTGTGGAACCTATAAACGCTTACATTCAACAAAAGCATCCCTTTCACGTGAAGGGATGCTTTTGTTCTGGAATTTTGGAACTGTAGGAGCGATAGCGACCACCTTTGTCTCCGGATTTCAACCGCAAATAGCGGTATAAATCAAGAAATCGGGAGACAACAGTGGCCGGAAGTCCAAACATTCACCGCAGTTGCGTTCTATGCCGGATCGGTAAGTCTAAAGTTCAACTTATATAGCTAAAGATTTATATAAATGGTGAAGCTGTTCACAATTACTAAAACCGTGTTTAACACTAACAGAGAGGTCTTAGATTTCCTTTCCCCCCTAAAAATAGATGCAACAATTTGAATACCCGGTATCAAAAAAAGGAATACCCGCTTGGGAATATAATTTGTGAAATCATCAGCCTTGAACTGGAATGATTTCACCTGTATTCCCATCTGGTCCGGTAATGAACGATACGCAATAAAATTAGACAGCAGAGTAATTGCAATCATTCCCGCTACAATGTAAAACACGGTGTCCCTCTTCATTTCTGCTTTTCATCCCCTTATTTTACTAATGCCAAATTATTATAAGTTTTCAAGAAAAATCTGTAATTAACATGTGTCACACACTGAATGCTACTAGCTGCACATGAGCTGCGGGCATTTGTACCTCCAATATTTCCCAGTTCCCTGATTTCCGTAATCGCTGGGCATGCTGGCTTCGCAGAGCTACCTAAGAGAGTATAATGGAAGGTAAACAAGCTTAAGGGATGAGGGAGAGTATTATGAGGATTATTTTCTGCCAGGATCCGCTGGATGCCAAGAGGGTGGATATGGATTATGAAACGGAGTGGCATGCAGCTCAAGCTGCCGGCTTCAAGACGGAGCTCGTTTCACTGGAGGCCTTGATGGAAGGCCAGGCAGCCCGGTCCATCCGGCAGATTACACCTGCGCTCTCTATGGAATCTGCAATTTACCGGGGCTGGATGATGAAGCCGCAGCATTATCAGCAGCTCTACGATGCACTCCAATCAAAGAATATTGAACTTATCAATGATTCTACCGCCTATGCTCACTGTCACTACTTGCCCTATTCCTATTCGATGATCGCATCGTTGACACCGCGCACCATCTGGCGCACAAGTCCAAGCAAGCCCGCCGACTGGAAGGAGCTGTTCGAACAAATTGCCGTATTCGGCGAATCTCCTTTAATCGTCAAGGACTATGTGAAGTCAAGAAAGCACGAATGGGTTGATGCCTGCTATATCCCGGATGCTTCAGACCACGGCAATGTACAGCGGGTGGTGTGGAACTTCATCGAAAGACAGGGGGCCGGACTGAGCGAAGGAATCGTTATCCGTGAATTCGTTCCTCTGGAGTACCTGCAATCACACGATAAGAGCGGCATGCCGCTTTCCAAAGAATACCGGATATTTTTTCTGGATCATCAAATCATAGCTTTTCTGAATTACTGGGATGATGTTACCTACGATGAGGATCAGCCGGATCTGACCCCTTTTATGGAAATTGCCCGCACGATTACAAGCCGCTTCTTCACCATGGACATCGCCAAAACTGCAGAGGGAAGCTGGATTATTGTAGAGCTGGGAGACGGCGGTGTTTCGGGCCTGCCCGAGCAGATGGATGTCAGAGCGTTTTATGAGGGGTTACTTCAAGACTAATAATGACCGATCCGCCGCTGCTCTAGCTTTTCGCTGGACACTTATATACAAGGTACTATCCAAACAGCCAGACTCCCGTTTAGCCTTTACCATTTTGAAACTACTTTGCCGAAGGGTTGGGATATACTAGCCACAGATGAACTTAAGGAGATTATATCTTATGAACAAATCAGGCCTAAGCGCCCTTCTCTTATTATCGATTATTGCTGCAGGCTGCGGTGCACCCAAGACTCCCAGTGATTTACTCCGGGCCCCTTCGCAGGGCAGTGCCGATGGCACCATTACAAGTATTGTGAAGTCTTTTCTTCCGGCGAATGCCCACCTGACGGTGCCCATCAATTCCGAATCCGGCAGTGCCATTCAATTGCAGGATCTCGACAAGGATGGTCAGGATGAAATTCTGGCCTTCTATAAAACGGACAAAACGGATTATGAAATCAATACCCTCGTATTGTCCAAACCCGGCGCCGACTGGAAAAAGCTGACTACGATTACGGGAGTCGGCAGTGAGCTGGATTACGTACAGTTTATAGATGTTACCGCAGACGGAGCAGCGGATATGCTGCTCGGGTTCAGCGGCGGCGAAGGCTTGAGCAAGGAACTGTCCGTCTACAGTCTGAGTGGGGGTGAGCTGACCGAAAAGCTCAAGCAGCCTTATGACCAGCTGGTTGTCGGCAATCTGACCAATGAAGGTCAGACAGATATCGCCCTGATCCAGGGAACGTTCACCACGGACACCCAGCCGCAATCCCACCTGCAGGTAATCCGGCTTCATGACGGCAAGCTGCAGACCTTGTCTGACCAGACCATCGACGGGTATGTGTTTCAAGCCTTGTTTACAAAAGCAGCGCCATCCAAAAATGCCCTGTTCATTGATGCGGCGGTTGGTGCACATTCCTCCTACACTTCTCTGCTGACTTGGGAAAATGGCAAATTTATTGATATACTTGCAACAGAGGATTATCAGCGTGACGAATTGGCAGACAGCAGGGATATTGTGCTGGGGCCACTTGTTTCGAAAGCAAACGGTTTGCTGGGTGAGAACAATATGGCGATCAAGGATTACCCGCTGTATAGCTCAGATATTAACGGTGATGGCATTGTCGAGATCGGATTCCTTGTCCCCCCTGCGGGTACAGAGAGCTTTGCCCCGCTGGCCACTCCCTTCATCACCAAATATTATCAGTGGGACGGGCAATCGGGACTGAAGTTTGTGGAGGAGCATTTCGACAGATGGGGCTACAATTTCCACATTCCGCAATCCTGGACCGGTAAATACAAGCTTGTGGCCCCGGAGGAATCCCCTACGGCTTGGGAGCATATCCAGTTTAGCTACACCAATGCAGCGTCTGCTGAGCAGGCCCCGCTTCTGGAGCTGCGCCAGATCTCCAAAAAGGATTGGCAGACTGCCGAAGCGGCACTGCTGGCGAAGAACACAACCTATAAACTGCTGTATGAGCTGCAAAATACGGAGGATAGTACAGCACCGACCGTGCTTGTTGCTGTTCTTCCATCCGCTGATGCAGCCGGCAAGCTGACCGGCTCCTCTCTTCAGGAGTATGAACAGCTAAAGCTGACGCTTGATGAAGTGCAGCAGCTGGCCGGCACGCCCCAGAAGCCCCAGCAATAGGTAGAACAAGGAGGGCACCCATGAAAGTGCTGGTACTGGAAGATGAGAAGCCCATACGCGATTTTCTGCTTGTCAATCTTAAGCGTGCGGGCTTCGAGGTTGTCGAGGCCTCCACAGGCGAAGAGGCTCTGGCTGCCGCCCGGGATCAGAAGGATTTTGATATTGCTATTCTGGACCTGATGCTTCCCGGTGTCAGCGGCTTCGAGGTGTGTGAACGCCTGCGGGGCATGTTCCCCCGGCTTGGCATTATTATGCTGACTGCCAAAAGCCAGGAAGTCGATAAGGTGATGGGGCTGGAAGCCGGTGCAGACGACTATGTGGTTAAGCCCTTCAGTCCGGTTGAGCTGGTTGCCCGGGTCCGGTCGCTCTACCGGCGGATGTATCCGGGAGAAGTGTCCGCACAAGAGAACCATATTGAGCTTCCTCCATTCACACTGATGCTGGATGAACGCAAATTACTGAAAGACAAGCTCGAGATTCCCCTGACGCCCACGGAATTCTCCATCGTCAAACTGCTTATGGAGCAGCCTAACAAGGCTATGAACCGTGACGATATTCTTACCTCCGTATGGGGGCAATATTTTATGGGAGAGCTTAAGATTGTAGATGTTAATATCAGCCGAATCCGCCAAAAAATCGGGCAGGGCCCTTCCGGACCACAATACCTCGAAACGGTCTGGGGATTCGGCTATCTATGGAGGGTCTAACATTGCTGAAGGGAATCAGGTCTAGGCTTATCGTCTATATCACCATTGTTCTGCTCCTGATCGTCCTGCTGCTGGAGGGAGTATTTATTGTAGCAGTCCATTACTACTACCTGGGCAGCGCGATGGAGACCCTGTCTTCCCGGGCCGTTACCTCCGCCACCTTTTTCAATAAGTATCTGGAGGGCTACTCGATCAATGAACGGGCCAGGTACATTCTGGAGAATCTTTCGACTGAAGAGAGCAGCAAGGTTGAAGTGCTCAGTCCGGCAGGTGATGTCATTATCAATTCATTCGGCTTCGCAAGCTCGGAGCATATTGAGACCCCTGACGTCAAAGATGCTTTGATCAGCGGCAAGGGGACCTATCAGAGTATTACCCCTCTCAACGGTGAACGGATAATGGCCGTTTCCATTCCTTTGAGGGAATCCGGGGAGAACATTGGTGTACTGCGTTACTCTGTTTCAGCCGAGCCCCTCTACGACGTTATTATCAACATTGTCCTGAATGCCGCCTGGGTCGGGCTGCTCGTCATTCTTTTTGGCTTCGTACTCAGCCTGATTATCGCTAAACGGATCGTTGGACCTATTCAGCAATTAACCTCTGTCGCCAAAGAGATGGCCACCGGAAACTTTGACGTAAGGGCGGAAAAGCGGTATGACGATGAGGTCGGCACCTTGGCAGTCACACTGAATTACATGTCAGAGGAAATGGTCAAAAGCGAAAAAATCAAATATGATTTCATCTCTTCCGTCACGCATGAGCTGCGCACTCCCCTTACCTCGATCAAAGGCTGGGGTGAAACGCTGCTTGTGGGTGATTTGTCTGATAAAAAAGAGACCCTGCAGGGTCTTGAGGTAATGACCGGGGAAACGGATCGTCTGATTGGTCTGGTTGAGGATTTACTGGATTTCTCCAAATTCCAGGCGGGGGAGATAAAGGTCTCGCTCCAGCCTTATGACCTCAGGGGTCTGCTTGAGGATCTGCTGCTGCAGTTCAGGTACCGGGGCCAGACCAAACAAATCCGGCTCTATGCCGATATTCCCGATCAGCCGCTGCCCGTGGACGGCGATTTCAACCGGTTGAAGCAGGTTTTTGTAAATCTGCTGGACAATGCTTTCAAATTCACTCCCGCCCAGGGGGAGGTCCGCCTCACGGCGGACTATAATGAAACCCTAATTATCGTCACAGTCGCGGACAACGGGGAAGGCATCGAAGCTGACGACCTCACGAAGCTCGGGACCAAATTCTTCAAAGGCAGATCACGCCAGTCCGGGAGCGGACTGGGCCTTGCCATCTGCAAAGAAATTATCGAGCTGCATGGCGGCCGCCTGCGCATCGAGAGCGAATTCACCAAGGGAACCTCAGTCATCGTGGAGCTGCCGCGCTACCCGGTGGAGTGAGGTGCCCCTTTTATCAATTATGCTTGATCAGCATAACGCCACCAGGAGAGTGTGCCGATCAAGCCAATACCACCGGTCAGATACGGAAGGCTGAGACTCAGAGCCTGCAAATGGGCATTTCCCTCCCCCGAAGCGCCGCTGAGGAGCCCGGGGATGGCCCATGGAATATATTCCGTAATTCCAATGCCTCCGCCAAGCTGGGAAATCACGATGGTAAGCACAATGAACCCAAACGCAGACATATACCCGCGTCCAACGCTGGCCATCCAGGCTACCGGGATGCATAAGCAGATGACCATGAGACAGAGCAATACATATTCCCTGAAGCTTTCCGCGATGATCTCAAGGCTCCAGCCATCCAACTGGACAAACCAGGCGGTAAGGCTTCCAACCGCAAACATAAGGAGTGCCAGGACCTCACACCAAACTGTGGCAACCATTAATTTAGCGGCTGCCACACTGTAACGGGAAAGCGGCAATGCCAGTAAATCCTTAACCGTACGGTCGGAGTATTCCCGGCCGAATATCCAACTGTATATAAAACCGAATCCGATCAAGCCTCCGATCGAAACCACATAACCAAGCTCATCCATAAACCCCGGCACATCCAATATACTCTCTATGTTGTTCTGAGAACCCAGCGATCCGGAAAATACGAGCCCCAGCATAACCGGCAGCAGGATGCTGGTGCCGAGTGATATCCATAGCAGTCTGGACCGGCGAAGCTTCAAGATTTCCCCTCCTATGGCTGATAACCATTGATTCATTCTGTTGCTCCCCCTCCGGTTTCAATTTTTCTAAGAAAATAAGCTTCCAGATCCTCTTCTTCTACACTCAACTGAATGGGCGGCATATTTGCATGGACCAGCAGCTTCGATATCTGCTCAGGACTAGCTATCGCATGATCGTCGGAGAGCTGCAGCCCTTCCTCGGACCATTTCACCTTATAACCGTGCTGGAGCAGCTTTATCCGGGCAGCTTCAGGATTACGGGTCTGCACAAGCAGATGTTTCCGGAGAATATGCTGCAGCTCCCTGACCTCCGTTTCCTGAAGCAGCTTGCCATGATGAACAATACCGATCCGTGTCGCCAGTCTGGCGACCTCGCCCAGGATATGGCTGGAGATAAATATTGTCACCCCGTGAGTCAGGGCAAGCTCGTTAAGCAGCTGCCGTACCTCGACAATTCCAGCGGGATCCAGTCCGTTCGTCGGCTCATCCAGAATCAGCACTTTTGGATTATGCAGCATTGCTTTGGCCAGGCCCAGCCGCTGTCCGTTGCCGAGTGACAATTTACCGGCCTTGCGGTCCCGGTAGGGGGTTAGCTGCAGCTTGTCCATTACAGAATCTATGGCATCGTGTTCCGGTATGCCCCGCAGACGGCGGATGATCTCCAGATTCTCCCGGACCGTTAACTCAGGATAAGAATACGGGGTCTCCACCATGTATCCGACGTTCGCCCACAGCTTGTGACTGCCGGCATCCACACGTTGCCCAAACAAATAGGAAGCTCCGGAATCCGGCCGGATCATCCCCAGCAGCATGCGTATCGTCGTCGTTTTACCCGCACCATTCAGTCCCAGAAATCCGTAGATTTCCCCTTGCTCAACATGCAGTGATATTCCGTCTACAGCATGATGGCTTCCGTAATGTTTCGTTAAGCCTTCAGTCTGAATAATAGCATTCACATTATCGCCTCCCTTTATAAACTAACTAGTTAGTTATATTTGATGAAAATAAAAGCCATCTTCTACAGTAAAGATGGCTCCATGACACCATAAATGACAAACTTCGCAATCTGATCCATGGTGTGCTCCTTCATCTCCGGGGAGTCCAGCTTGCCCATCACTTCCTTATAGCGTGAAAAGGACTGAAGCGTCGCTGTCGTCACATTCAGAATCAGAATCGGAAACATCGCCGGATCGAAATCCTGCCGGAGGATTCCATTCTGCTTCGCGGCTATGGCCAGCTCATGCAGCTGAGTCATATCATCCGGGCGGTAGGTGATTTGATTCCAGGTCTTCCAATCCTCAGCGGCCTCCCAGAACAGAATTTTCAAATATCGCGGGTACTCCAGGAGAAACTCATACATTTGCCGGGTAATCTTCTCCAGAAAACTTTTGAATACAACAGGGTCACTCATGAGACTTGGGTTCTTCAACAGCTCGGCGATTGCCGCCCCGGTTACCTGCTCACTAATCTGGTCGGCACGTTTGACTACTTCGGTGTAAAGTCCCAGCTTATCGCCGAAATACTGATAAATCAGGCTTTTGTTATACCCCGAAGCCTTCGCAATCCCGTCGATTCGTGCTGCTGAATAACCAAGCTCGGCAAACGTCTCCTCCGCAGCGTCAAGAATCATCCCCTTGGTTCGGGCTGCATCGTAAGTCCGTGAACTTCGCTTGCCGTTGCCCTTGCTCCCGCTCTCTGCTGGCGTCATGGTTTTCACCTCTTTTTATAACTAACTGGTTAGATTATATTTAAATGTACTACCGAAGTCAAGAGCACCTATATTCTATTGATCTGTTATTGAGAGCGGAGCAACGTTATTTGTCTGGCCAGATAGGACGGTGTATAGGGCATGTCCTTTCGAAGCCAGGCGACAATCGTACCAATCAAGGCTGCGGAACCGTACCAAATGGCGACCTCTCTTTGTATATTTGCTGATGAGTCCCCCGGGTCACCTTGCTTTCGCTCCAGTCTTTCAGCAATCATTTCCGACAGCAGCTTGAACAAACGATCCGTGAAGATCGTAATTTGTCTCGATGTAAGAATAACTTTGTAAAATCTTGCATTCTCCTCAATATGCTTGAGAAGGTTCTCCAGCAGCGGCCAATCCTCCTTGTCTGCCAACTCCGAATGATTGTTTACTACCTGATGAATGTCCTCGACCATATCATCTGCCATCTTCTCCAGCATATCCGGGAGATCCCGGTAATGCAGATAAAACGTAACGCGATTGATTTTTGCCCGCTCTGCAATGCGGTTTACTGAAATTTTCTCGATGTCCATTTCCTCTAGCAGTTCAATCACTGCATTTCTAAGCAATTGACGCGTGCGGAGTATGCGTGGATCTGTTCGCGACGTTGTTTTATTCATTCTTCTCGCTCCATTCTTCTGCTTTCACATCGTAAACTACATCTTCTATATAATTGTAGCTTTTTAAACAGTAAAACTACAAATCCGAATCAACTGTAAACTAATAAACACTTTTTCAGAAAGCGTTGCTTGCTTACATGTAAATTTCATTTATAATCTGATTTATACATTGTAAACTATACAACACATTGTATATTAAGTCCAAGATCTACGATTTGAAAGGATGGAGTGGAGTGAGTAAAGAAATAGAAGCAACAAGCAGTTCCATAAAAAAGGGACCCATCTTATTCATTATGATTTTGGGAGCCTTTCTTGCGACGTTGAATCAGACCGTAATGAGCGTTGCCGTGCCGGGATTAATGATTGATTTTAACATCTCAGCGGCAACGGCCCAGTGGCTGACAACAGGTTATATGCTCGTTAACGGAGTACTGATTCCGATTACGGCTTATTTAATGCAACGATTTACTACGCGTGAGCTTTTCCAGACTTCCATGTTTATTTTCCTGGCAGGAACGATCGTATCGGCCCTTGCCACAAGCTTCCCTGTTCTGCTGACCGGGCGCATGATTCAGGCAGCCGGCGCCGGGATTATTATGCCGCTGCTTACCAATGTCATATTAGCCCTCTTCCCTCGTGAAAAGCGGGGAGCAGCCATGGGTATGGTCGGGCTAGCGATTATTTTCGCACCTGCGATAGGGCCAACTCTGGCCGGATATATTCTGGAACATTACACCTGGGAAACGATGTTTTACGGGATGATCCCACTTACTGTCATTGTGATCATCTGCGGATTTATTTATTTGAGGAATGTATCGACACGTTCCTATCCCAAAATTGATATGGTCAGCGTCATCCTTTCCACCATCGGTTTCGGAACTTTGCTGTATGGCTTCAGCCGGGCTGCAAGTGCAGGCTGGTCGAGCGCGGAGGTGCTTTTGTCTCTCGGTGCAGGCATCCTTTCTCTCGCCTTGTTTACTTGGCGGCAGCTGGCTTCCCAAAACCCGCTTCTTGATCTCCGGGCCTTTAAATACAATATGTTCTCTTTAACCACTGTCATAAGTATCGCCGTTACGATCGTGATGTACGCCGATATGATGCTGCTGCCTCTGTATCTTCAGAATGCGCGCGGATATACGGCCATGGAATCCGGTCTGCTGCTGCTTCCCGGCGCGCTTATAATGGGACTGCTCATGCCGGTCACAGGCAAGCTGTTTGACCGGTTCGGCGCAAAATGGCTGGCCATCATCGGTCTACTGATCACGATTGCGACGACGCTAAGCTTTGTGAACTTGACAGACTCGACCAGCTACAGTTATCTGGTACTTATGTCCACAGGCCGGCGGATCGGGATGGCTCTGCTCCTCATGCCTATACAAACCTTAGGGTTGAATCAATTGCCAGCCAAGCTTAATGCGCACGGTACAGCCATCTCCAATACCGTTAGACAAGTGGCCGGTGCCGTGGGCACTTCTCTGCTTGTAACGGTGATGACAAGCCGTACCACGACTCATATGCAGGAGATGATGGCTGCAGGTGGCGCCAAGGGCGCAACACAGGAGCACATGATAATGGAAGCTTCGATTCAGGGCATCAATGACGCCTATCTCGTAATTGTGGGAATCGGTATTCTCGGATTGCTGCTCTCCTTCTTCATCAAACAAGTGGGACAAACCTCCGGGAAAGAGCCCGGACAGAAGCTGAAAACGATCACTGCGGAAGAAGTCTAGATTACAGAATAACCAGTACACACCACGACGAAGTTCCAGATAACTAGAACGCACAACTTTCCAGCCCTTTCGCTTCCCAATAGGAAGCCGGAAGGGCTCTATTCTTGTTCCGGCACATTCTACATGTCTGTATGAAGCCAAATGCAACTTTCCATAAGCAATGTCGTCTTATTATCATATTCAAAAAAGGTGGGATACAATGCTTAAATCTACCCTGGTTTCCATCCTATTGACGGCTTTCATCCTCTTAACCGCGTGCGCTGGAGGTCTAAATAAATCCAACACAGCAGTAAATACACCCGGAAACGATGTTAAACCGACAGTATCCCAAAGTCCGTTGAACGGTAATAGCGGGGTAAAAGAACAAGATATTACGGAGACAAATCTGGAGGATGTATCTAATTTTGATTCGGGAATGTTCATAAACCTGAAATCCTACGAAGATCAGTTAACTGAAGAAAACGTATCGGCGCTTTCCGCACTCGAAAAGAATCTTGCAGCGTTGGTTGAGCATAACAACACGGATTATAATGCCGGTTTTGTGAATGAAAAGCTGGTTGACGCTATGAAGTATTATTACAGCGAACAATTCCAGTATCGGTTTACAGCGATCGAGAGCATTGAGCCAAATCCGATGAATGATAATTTACACATTACTGTTACCGGACAACGTTTGGATACGAATACTCAGACGATTGAGGATGTCAAAATGATGTACGCTCTTGGTCAGAACGACCAGGGAGACTGGGTGATTTATACAATTGACTGAGCGTACAAACAAAAAACCGATACCTAAAAGGTACCGGTTTTAAGTCATTCTAGTTCTCTTCATCCCTTTTACTTCTTGCTGACAAGCGAACGGTACATTAGAAACAGGAAATATGGAGCTCCAATGATCATAATAATCAGGCCTGACGGTATTTCTATCGGGGCCATTATGGTTCTTCCAATCGTATCGGCAATGACCAGCATTAATCCCCCCAGCAGTCCCGACAAAATAATGGAGCGTCTCGTGTGATGCCCGATCATCATCCGTACTGCATGCGGTGCCATAAGCCCGAGAAATCCGATTGTCCCTACGCTGGCAACGGCTCCCGCTGCAAGCAAAACGCCAATAATCATGGCCCACAGCCGCGTTCCCCGAACCGGCAAGCCAAAACCTGTTGAACTCTCGTCGCCAAACGCCAGCAAATCAAATTTCCGGCCCAGATAATATGCAATCGGCACAAGGACAATCAGAAAGATAAACAGGCTGTAAAACTGATTCCAGCCCCGGCCATAGGTCGAACCCGTCAGCCAAATAAAGGAACTGCTGCTCCACAGGCTTGCCTTAACGATCATAACCTGTATGCCCGCAGAGCCGACGGCCGATACAGCGATTCCGAGCAGGATCAGCACAGACGGATTTAAGGCTTTACGCCAGGCCAGAAAGAATACAAAGGCTGCTGCGACAACCCCACCCGCAATCGCGGCAAAAGGTAAAACCACTACCGTCAATGCAGGCCATGCGAACAGTACGATCATCGCACCAAGCCCGGCGCCTGAGGTCACGCCGATAATCGAAGCGTCGGCCAGCGGATTGCGGACAGCGCTTTGAATTAAGACACCGCTGACGGCCAGCGCGATACCGCCGCAAGCTGCAACGAGAGTACGCGGAAGCCGCAGATTCAGCAGCACAGAAAACGATTGATCTCCCCCGGGGATAAGACTGCCCAGCAAATCAGCCAGCGGAATTCTCGTTCCCCCAAGCGATAAGCTCACAAGGATGACAACGAGGAGCAGTGCGGTCATGAATATCGCCGTAGGAACAAAACGCATACGCAGCGCGGCTCCCCCAACGCTCATGGATGACTGTCCGGAGCCTGAACCGGAAATATTCTTCATCTTGGTAAGCACCAGCCAAATGAGCCATGGCGCTCCAATAATCGCCATAACCGCACCGACCGGTATCTCACCTACATTGCTCCGCACCACACGCGCAAGCGTATCCGCTGCCGTAATGAGCAATGCTCCCCACAAGGCACTCGCGGGAATAAGCAGGCGATGCTTGCGGATACCGCTAAGCCGGACCAGATGCGGAGCGACCAGACCGACGAAACCTATCGGTCCGACCACACTGACCACGATCGCAGCCATGAGCACGGATATGCCCAGGCCCACTGCCCGGGTTAACCCTACACGCTGTCCCAGCGAACGGGCGGTTGACTCATCAAGCTCAAGCGCATCGAATTGCCGGCCGGCGAATACTGCCGCCCCAATCAGTGCAAGGACGAAAGGCCAAGCGTACCGGACACCATCCCAGTCCAGTTGAATCAGGGAACCTGCGCCCCATAAGAATAAATTTTGTGTTTCCGTCTGTTTGAAGATATGTAAGGCAGATGTGAACGCACCCAATACCATAGATACGATCATACCCGATAAGGCCAGCCGGACAGGCGTGGCCGCCTTGCCTCCGCCCAGGAAATAGGCGGCAATGGCCGCCAGAAGTCCCCCTCCCGCTGCCAGCAAAAACGGGAACTGCTGCTGCATAGCCGGGAAAGCAACCACACCTAGGACAACCATAAAGTAAGCCCCGGCATTAATCCCCAGCGTATCCGAGGATGCGAGCGGGTTCTTCGTTATGGTTTGCAGTAATGCACCAGCCGCAGCTAAAGCAGCCCCGGCCAGAATCCCGATAACCGTACGGGGCATCCGGATATCCCAAAGCAGATTATGCTCCATCACATCCTGGCGGTTCAGCAATCCATCCAATAGGGTGGCTGCCGGAATTTTGGCCTCTCCGAAGCCGAGGCTCAGGAGGAATAGAACGAAGAGGACGGCAAGGCCGCCCCCAAATATTCCAATTAGCCGCCAGGTCATTCCGATTGAGGATGCCTTGCTACTATTCTCGTTCATCAAAGTACTCATTTCGTTAAACTATTTACAACTTCATCCACGATAACCTTGGAGGAGACCGGACCGCCGAACACCCAAGTTGCGCTGCCTAATCCAAAGGTGCGTTTCTCCTTCACGAAGGTAAGGCCTTTCCAGACGGAATTATCCTTCAGCTCGTTCGAGAAAATATCATCATCCTTCTGGACGATATAGATCAGATTGGTATCCTGAACCGCAGGCAATGCTTCAACTGTCGATGTGCTGAATCCGTAAGCCTCAAAAGCTTCGGGTTTCCAATCGTTTTTTAAGCCGATCCGGTCCAGCGTCTGTACCGCCAGAGAATTATCCGTAAAGAGACGCATCGTCGCTGCATTCTGATAGCTGTAGGCTTGCGTCAGTACATAGTTCAAGCCTTCCTTGCCTGCAGCGGCCAGCTTCGTCTTGGCATCCGCATAATGCGCATCCAAATCTGCCAGGACCTTATCACCTTCCGCGGTCTTGCCGACAGCGGCTGCAATCGTTTTGAAGATGTCTTCCATCATCGTGTATTGATCGCCTTGGCCTTCAGGCGGATACAGGCCGAAAATCAGCGTTGGCGCAATGCCCTTCAATTGCTCATAGATGGCTTCATGGCTGTCTGTATTCGCAATAATCAAATCCGGCTTCAGCGCCGCAATCGTCTCCAGATTCGGCTCACCGCGTGTACCGACATCAGTCACGCCTGCATCCAGGGGCGCTTCGCCAGTTACCCACACCTTATAGTTTTCGTTATCGGCATTCCCTACCGGCTGCATGCCGAGGGCAATAATATCTTCAGTAAATGTCCACTCCAGCACTACGACCTTTTGCGCAGGCTTGTCCAGCTTAACCTCACCTTTAGCATCCTTCAGTACAATCGGGCCACTCGCCGCTTCACTGCCAGCATTCGTTGCAGTTGCAGTGGCATTGCCAGTTGCGCTTTCGTTAGCTGCCGGACTTTTCGTATTGTTGGATCCACAACCTGCCACAACCAGTATGACAGCAATAACCAGAACTAAACTCAACAACCTTTTGTGCATTTTGTAAATCCCCCTGATATTCAGATATAAGTTCTCTATGATAATCGTTATCGTTATATTGATAATGATTATCATTTCTATTCATATTAGCTATCTTATATGCGATTTCCCGGAATGTCAAAGTTAAAATTTAAATATATGGAGAAGTGACGCTTGAGATCAGGTAGCTTTCTCTTGCGCCAAATTTACTCAAGCAAGCAGCCGCTGATCAAAAACACAGAGAGCATAGCCCGGGACACAAATAATTCCGGCAAACTACATGCAGTTTGCCGGAATTATTGAGTAGATGACAAGCGGTATTGACGTTTGGAGCCTTTTTACTGTTTATGTCCTCCCTGATAAGAAACCTGATCTATCAAGGATTCTTGATTATTTAGCCTTATCACTAATTTCAGAACCACTCTGCCTGTTGATCCCAACAATGGACCAGTTGTCATCAACTTCCGGCGATAACGTCTTACGATCCCGGATGTAGCTTACAAGCATATAACGGATGCTGCATGCCGATTCCCAATGTTTTGTCGCGCTAACCAATTTGGACGCCTTCAATAAGCTGCTGTAGCGATAATTGTTGACAGCAAGCTGCAGCTGTTCGGTATCGGCAAGCGGTTTGCCTTTGTACATCACATTTATGATCCGGCTACCGGAGGGTTGCGACAGGTCGATCTGATAATCGATACCAGCGAACATATCATAGAGATAACTCGGGACCTCGGGGTTGATACTAATCGCAGAGTCACCTGGCTGCCACTGTTTGAAATGCGTTGCTGAGGCTTCCATATAAGCCTTAAGCTCTTTGCCGGTTACATTGACAATGTACAGCAAATTATCGAATGGATAAATGCGGTACACATCAGCGTACGTCAATGGGCCCTGCTTCAAATCCGCCTTGTCCGAAAAAAGGCTCGTGGCGGCAACATCCGCACCGCTGGCCTCAAGCATCGCCTTCTGAATCAATGTAATGACTGCTGTATCCCGCAATCTTCCCGCTGGTACGCCACTGGTTTCATCCTGTGGCTGGAAGTCGGCTGTTGCATAGCCCAGAATGCCACCGTCCATTTCTGTTGAGGATACTCCACCTCCCTGCTCGATGAAGCGAAGCGTCTCTTCATGCGCTTCTGAGACCAGACTCCGGAAATCCGGGTCCGGCTCCCAGCCGGCCATATCAACAATCGAGACTTCCCGGTTCACAACCCGGGGTCCTTCACCGCCAAGCTCGACCGTAAGGTCGAAGCGTACCACTTCCCGCCCCCGGTCGCGCGGTCCTCCAATGACGGTATCACCGGTACGTTCTTTAACCGTAATGTGCATATGACCGACCAGAAGCACATCAGCCTCAGGAACCAGCCGGACAATGTGTTCAGCGGCATCCGAACCGCCTTTTTCATCGAATTCCGCCACCATTCCCGCATGCGCGCTGATCATAATAATGTCAGCCTTACCTTCAGCCCTCAGTGAGGCTGCAATCCTCTGTGCCGTTTCAGCCATGGGGCCAAAGCGCAGAGCATCCACCTTCCCACCGTCCCAGCGCGGGACATTAGGGTTAGTCAGACCGATAACAGCAATCTTAATACCTTGTACCTCAACAAGCGTATAAGGCTCTGCAAACAGTTCCCCATTGAGATAACAGGCATTCGCAGCAAGCACTGGAAATTCCAGCTCCCGCCTGAATTTCTCAATCAGGGCAAGACCAAAGTTAAATTCATGATTGCCCAAGGTCATGGCCGAATATCCCATTGCATTCAGCGCCACTGAGACCGGATGTACACTATCCAGCCGCTTATTGAAGACATCATCAGTCAGCATATTGCCTTGGAACACATCACCATTATCAATCAGAATGACCTCGGCTCCACTCTGTCTGATCTCCCGGACATAGGAGGCGACTCTGGCCATCCCGTCATTTGTTGTATCCACACCGTCTTCGTAACGATAGCCCCACAGATTTCCGTGAAGATCCGAGGTGGCAATAATTACGATATTCAATATATTACTGGTGTCCGCCCGTTCAAACATAATTCCATCCTTCTCTCGTCTCTTTACTTCAGAATTGCACCTGCGGTAAAACTCTTCTCCATCTGGTCACTGAACAGCACGTAGGCCAGTAGAATGGGAAGGGTCGATATGACCATGGCTGCTGCGAGCGGTCCCCAGCTAATGCTGTATTGACCGCTGAAATTCATCAGGCCCAGCGGCAACGTCCGCAGCTCTTGCTTTTGAATAAAGGTCGCAGCCATGAGGAGCTCATTCCATACGGCTAAAAACACGAAGATCGCTACCGAAGCAAGCGGTGGCTTCAGCAAGGGCAGCACAACTTTGAAGAAGGATTTAACGACTCCGCAGCCGTCCATAAACGCAGCTTCCTCCAGTTCCTTCGGCATGGTCCGCAGAAAAGCCGACAGCATGTATACGCCAATAGGCAAATTCACAGCAATATACGGCAAAATAATCGATAATCTCGAACTGAGAATGCCAAGATTCTTCAGTATCATAAAGAGCGGGATTAGCGTAGCGTGAATTGGAACCATGACGCCCATCAATAGAACGAACAAAATCACACCGTTATATTTGAATTTCATGCGTGTCAAAGCATACGCCATCATTGAAGCAAACAGAAGCACAAAAAAGAGTGTAACCAGCGTGACGGTCACACTGTTGAAAAAGTATTGGCTGACTTTAGCGCTTACCCAAGCCTCTGTAAAATTGTCTAAACGCCATTTGGTGGGCAACGCCCAGACCGCTCCGCCAATAATCTCCGAGTTATCCTTAAACGCACTTACCACAAGCCAGTAGAGCGGGAACAACTGGAGGACGGCGATGATGATCATCAGTATGTAAATGGCTGTATTTTTCGTTTTATTGAACATGACCTGTCCTCCTTAATATTCAATTTTCTCCTGGGTCAACAACTTATTAATCACCCAGGCAATAATGAGACATTCCAGCACCATAAATACAGCAAGCGCGCTGCCGTAACCGAAATTCTGCTTCAGGAACGCTTCCTGGAACATTTTTAGCGCAATCACAGTTGTTGAATCAAGCGGTCCTCCGTTAGTCATCACATACACACTTTCGAATGTTTTCAGTGCATATATAACGTTCAGGACGATACAGATCCGCAACACATCGGATAATAAAGGAAAGGTGATGTAACGTACCGCTTTCCAGCCTGTCGCTCCGTCCAGCTTCGCTGCTTCATAATACTGTTCCGGGATACCTTGCATTCCGGCGAACAGGATCAGCATATTGTAACCAACGTAATGCCAAGTGGTTACGATTAATACGGACAGTAGTGCCGTCTTAGTGTCCCCAAGCCACGCTTGTGTCCAACTGCCCAGTCCCATGGCATCCATCAACGTGTTCAGCATGCCGATGTTCGGATCATAGATTTTGACCCATAGCAGGCTCACCATTGTTGTTGACATCACTACAGGGAAAAAGTAAATATTGCGGAACCATTTACGCCCCTTCATTTTTCGGGAGACCAGCATCGCCAAGGCAAACGAAATCGGCAACTGGATAAACACACCTACAAGCAAAAAGGCGAAGCTGTTCCATACCGCCTGCCAAAAGCTTTTATCAACCGTAAACATCTCAATGTAGTTGTCTAGTCCAATGAAGGTCATGGGATTGATGCCGTCCCAATCTTGGAGACTGTAATAGGCTGTAATCAAAATAGGCACAAAATAGAAGATCAGAAACACGATTAATCCGGGCAATAAAAACAAAGCTAATATTTTTTTATTAGAGAGCGCTTTTTCCATCACTTACCCACCTGTCAAGTTGCAGAAAAGCGATGCGGTCCAACTGACTGCATCGCTTTTCCCAGAATATATTTTTGAAACGCTACAGCTTACTCTGCCTTGCGAAGCAAGGTTTCCAGTTCAGTTGTGAACTGCTCAGCTGTCAACACGCCACCATATAGCTGCTGTGTCAGATCACGATATTCCTGACCTGCATCTGCTGAAAGCAGACCGAACCACATCGCCTGCGTTTTAGTGGTTTTACCGATATCTGTAGCGTAAGCTGAAAGCTGCTCATTCTGTGATTCAGACTTAACGTCGCTTTTGGCATATCCGGGCAGACCTTTTCTAACAAATTCGTCATTGAGCTTCAAAGACATGCGAATGGCAAATTCTTTGGCTGCATCCACATTTTTGGAGCTGTTGTTGACAAACAATGAGTAAGGCGCCTCAGCATTCTGGAAACCGATTGTTGAACTGTGGATCTCTTCTGCACCTGTTTTCGGAAATGCGATATACCCCAAATTGTCGCCCATTGCAGTCGACAGAGAAGTGAAGTTAAAGCTGCCGTCGATCCACATCAAGGCTTTATCATTCTTAAACAGTTCTTGTGCATCCAGGTAGGCGGAGCCGAGGAAACCCTTTTGGAAGGCATTTGAGTTCACCAATGTTACCACCTGATTCGCTGCATCAACAAATGGTGCGTCTGTGAATTTAGCTTGTCCCTTAATCGCCTCATCGAAGGCATTAACGTCCTCACGCGCTACAAGCATGTTGTAGAGCAGATCTGCCTGCCATCTTTCTTTCCCGCCGAGTGCGATTGGAATCACACCTTCATCGTTTGCGGTTTTAATCAACTCCTGAAGCTCATCCCACGTTGTTGGAGCAGAAGCGCCAAGCTCGCCCATCAGCTTTTTGTTATAGTAAAGAACCAGTGTTGTACTGATGTTGGAAGGAACGGAATAGATGTTGCCATCGTCCTCTGTTACCAACTGATTGTCCAGAAATTGCGAGCCTAGTCCCGTGGAATCCAGTGTATCGTTCAATGGAGCAACTGTCTTCGACTGCAGAACAGGGGTCCGGTATGACTTTCCGGCATGCTGTTGGAAAACATCCGGAAGTTCATTTGCGGCAAGCGCAACACTTAGTTTAGTTTTGTATGTCTCATCTTGTATGTATTCATAATTCAGTTCAGCGCCAATTTCCGCTGCGGTAGCTTCGGCAGTTGCTTGGTACATCGGATCTGCATCGAATATCCATAACGTGATAGATTTCTTACTATCCGCTGCTGTCGCTTCCTTGTTCTGAGTCCCTCCATTGTTTACTTCCGCACCTCCACAAGAAGTAAGCACTACACTAACAAGCGCGACGGATGCTGCAATAACCCCAAACTTTTTACCAAACATCTGATTTGGACCACCTTTCAAAATTTACGGATACGAGCTACAGGTACAATCTTAACAAGTGTGAAGCTAGGTTCGAATGGATATATATTGGTTTTGACAGTAAAATTTTTAGGTATGTTATATTACTTAACACTGAGTTTACAAACCACCCCTGTGTTAACATCCCCTGAACATCAGGTTTACTTTGCACGAACAAAAAAGCCCGGCTGGAAAACCGGACTTCAACTAGCAACTGCTCAATCTCTCTCTACATTGGACCCCTCGTATACCTTATTTGGGGTAATTCCGTACTTCTTCTTGAAGCATTTGCTAAAGTAGAACGGATCTCTATAGCCGACCTGATGTGCTATCGTCGCTACCTTTGGAGCCAAGGATTCATCCGCAGCAGCCCCTTGGCGCAACAGCTCCATAGCTTTGCCAAGGCGGACATGGGTCACATATTCCACAAAAGACTCACTTGTCTCCTTCTTGAACATGTGACTTAAATAGCTCGGATTCACGAAGAGGACACTCGCTGTACTTTGAAGCGACAAGCTGTCATCGGCATAATGTGCAGTCACATGATCAACCGCTTTGCGAACCAGCCGTTTACCGCTGCCCTGACGCCTTCCCTCCTCAGTTGACTGCCCTGCTTCCGGTTCTTGTACATAACCCGCTTCTTTTTTCAAACGATTAATATAACGCTCTGCTTCCCATTTCTCAGTCAATTGCGTACGGATAGTTATAAGTGCTTGTTCAACCGCTTCCTCATCAATAGGCTTCAACAAATAATGATCCGCTCCGAGCGAAATGGCCTTCTGTGCATAAGTAAAGTTGTCGTAGCTTGTGATGAAAATCAGCTTTGCAGCTGAGTCGAGGGCGCGGACGGCCTTTACAAAGTCGAGCCCATTCATATTCGGCATTTCAATATCTGTAATGATGAGATCGATCGCTTGTTCCTCCACAATCTTCAAGGCTGCTGAACCCTCTTCAGCCTCTGCGACCACCTCAAAACCGGCAGAAGTCCAATCAATCAAATGGATCAAAAGCTGCCTGAAATAATATTCGTCATCCACAATCAGGACGCGGGCTACCGGCGCTGTATTCATAGTCTAGCTGTCCCCTCCTCCTGTCCGCTCGTTTTCAAGATCAGCGGCAAGCGTACCTGCACTTCCACTCCATTGCCTGGTTCAGATGTCAGGACGATGCCATAAGATTCACCGAACCTCAGTTGAATCCGGTCCTGAATATTTTTAAGTCCGAAGCTGTATACCTCTTCTTCGCCATTGTCCAACCAAATAAGCCGTTTTTCCTCTTCACTCATGCCTTTACCGTTGTCACGTACAATAAAGCAGAGATTGCTCTGCTCGCCCGTCCTTTCCGTATAGCCTATAATTTCACACAGTCCTCCGTCAGGCATCCCTCTGATTCCATGGTGGATCGCATTCTCGACAAGAGGCTGCAGCAGCATCGTAGGCACTTGGCAGGACTCTATTCCCGGTTCAAACGAAATCCGGTAAGCCAGCTTTTTAAAGCGGATTTGCTGAATGTATAAATAGCTTTCCAGATGTTTTTTTTCCTGTGCAGCAGCAATTAGCTCCTGTCCATTGCTAAGTGAAATCCGGTAGAATTCGCCAAGCGCCTTCAGGATACTGCTTATTTCTTTAGCATTCGTCATCACAGCCATCGCACGTATCGTGTCCAGCGTATTATACAAAAAATGTGGTTTGATCTGCGAATACAGCAGCCTTAGCTCCAGCAGCCGCTTCGTCTTCTCTTCATCTTCAATTCTTAGCATCAACCCCTGAATATGCTCCACCATTTCATTAAATGTCGCACCCAGCCTGCCAATTTCGTCTTGCGTTTCGGCGGATGCACGAACATCAAAGTTCCCGGCACCTACTTCAACAATCACCTCACTGAGCTGGCTAAGGGGCCGAGTTAGAAGCCGCGAGAACACAAAGGACAAAAACGCTGCCGAGAGCATGCTGATCAGTCCGAAGCCGACCATTAATAATGCGATTTTCCAATACCCATAGGTCAACTCCGAAGTGGTAACAAGATGGACAACCTTCAAGCCATAGGGATCAAGGCTTTGTAAGGACACTAAATAACGCATTCCATCGACTTGCTCGGTCCTGCTCCCTTCAACTGCTGACTTCGCCCATTTGGCAAGAGAGTCATCTTGAATCGCCTGGCTGACCAGTGAAGCTTCATTCGCGGATACAATTATTCCGTCCTGGTTAATGACCAAAGTAGGATTCTGATTAGAATGTTCATTATGGTACATTCGGGCGAGTGTCCGCTCGTCAATATTCACATAAATATAACCAAGCGGAGTCCCCTTCTCCATGCTCATAATAACTCTGCACACACTAATCAAATTCTTCTTCTTCATACCGGACAGAAATGATGGCTGCAGCGTATCTCCCCAGACCGCTCCACCTTTTGCAGCATCAATCGCTTCTTTGGGATAAATGCCGAGACTCTGCAAAGTAACACCGGTCAAATTGGAGGTATAATAGAGTTCGCCGCTTAAGGATTCGATAATAACGGAATCAATATTCGGCTCGGTCTCCAGCATCGCAGCCAGCGTATTATGTATTGATTTCAGAGCAGAAACGTCATCGCTTGCTACGGTATCTCTACTGAGCACCTTCTGTGTATCCTGATTTATCAAAGCGAATTTCGAGAAGTTCTGAACAGATTGAAACACGGTCTCCATAGATTGTTTTATCAGTTTCACTTCTTGCTGCGAGCTTGCTGAAGTCCTTTCCAAGGTCTGATTAAAGACAATTCTATGAATGCTTATTATAAAGATTACCAGGGCCAGCGATACGATAAGAATGTTGCTGATTAGAATCTTTTGCCGCAGCGGCATGTTTCGTCTGACCTCCATTGTATATTAAATATTTCAGCGAAATTGATAATCATATTTTTTATATAACTATAACATTTTAAAGCAAGTCTGTTGATTATATAGATTGAACTCAAAGTTTTAGAGTACAGGATGTTCAATCTATATAGAATAGCCCCTGCACATAAAAAGTGGCAGTCCTAGACAAGAAAAATGTCCTAGACTGCCACTGTTTGATTGAGCTAACAAGCTTATTTAATCGCATTTGGTAACTTGCCCGTTTTCGCTGATGCGGAAAAATAACTCATCTCTACGACTGCCATACGATCTTAATTGAATTGCCAGCAACTTAAGCTTAGGTTACCGTACTGGTAGCTTCGGTGAAGAAGTTTCGCATTACGGTTAGCGTCACCCGTTCCCATTGCGAGAAGAAGCGGAATGAAGTGTTCACTGGTTGGTACGGCCTCTTGGGCGTAAGGAGCGAGCTCGCGGTATTGGAACAGGGCTTCCGTATCCCATAGCTCCAGTTTACTTTGAATCCAGTTGTCGAATTGTTCCGCCCACTCGTCAACCTCCTCGGACCGCCAGTTCAATGCACTTAAATTATGAACGGTTCCACCGCTTCCGATGATAAGCACATCCTGCTCGCGAAGCTCCGCCAATGCCTTCCCAATTTGATACTGCTGCTCATTAGACAGATAACGATTTACAGATAGCGCTATGACAGGGATATCCGCATCCGGATATAGCAGCTTTAGAACGGCCCATGCCCCGTGATCCAGACCTCTTGTTTCATTTCGGGTATTCTCAACCCCATGCTTGGTAAACAGGTTTTCAATCTGCTCTACTGACGAGCGGTCACTTTGGGCCGGATAAGTCATCTGGTACAGCTCATCCTGGAACCCGCCAAAATCATAAATGGTCTCATACGTTGCAGCAGCGCCAACCGTCTGTACCGCCTCCTCCCAATGAGCGGAGAAGAGAACAATTGCTTTCGGCTTTGGCGTGTGGTCTTTAAATTGTTTAAGCAGCTTTGTATATTCGTTATCCTCTAGCACGATTGATGGTGCGCCATGTGCAAAAAAATAGGATGGCATCATGTGTCTTCACTCCTTATTTATATTTGATTCGGCATCCTTCTTAAGCCACTTCAGAAAATCCAGCTGGTTCTCTTCAGATACGCCATGATCGGTCGGATATAATTTGAAAGTTATGCGCTCCGTTTGGTCTTTTAAATAGGCAGATGTCTCGTGCCCAATACGAACCGGGAACACAGAATCATATTCTCCATGCGAGACAAATATGGAAACATCCTTAACACTTCGAAGTGAATACTCCGTTTTCACAAATTCAGGAATATATCCGTTGAGTGCTACAATTCCTTTTAACTGCTCTCCCATCGTGAGCGCAAGCGTCATAGACAGGATTGCACCTTGGCTAAAACCGAGCAAATAACGTTTGTCAGGATCGATCGGATACTTCTCCGTCGCATAATGAATGAAAGCTTCGAGATCTTTAACCGCTTGGTCAAACATTTCCCGAATCGGGTTTCCCAGACTCTTCAACTCGTAATACTGGTATCCCGCACCAAGCGGCAAATTACCGCGAATCCCAATGATGATGAAATCTTGAGCTAATGGAGCGACCAAACCGAACATATTTTGTTCATTCGATCCTTTGCCGTGCAATGTAAAAATCGTCGGATATGTCTTCCCCTGCTCCAGATTATCCGGTAAGTGAACGTCATATTGATAAATAGGATTCATCTTAGTCTCCTCCTTGCTGCAGTTATCTACTGCGCTTGCTCATAATAAAATGGTCAACAGATAGCGGTGTTCGTTCAGCAACAACCAGATACAACGAGATCAATATGAATCCAAGGTCCAGCTCATACCCGGCCATCTGACCATTACCTAGTAATCCCACTGATAATTTGGCCGTCATAATGGCCCCGATGAGCACAATCACAAACAATCCTGATACATAACGAGTAAATAATCCCAGGATAAGCATAATACCGCCGACAAGCTCAATCACCGCAACAACATAAGCTACAAATCCCGGAACCCCCAGTGAGCTAAACCATGCTTCTACATTGCCAAGGCCCATTTGAAACTTATCTACAGCATGAAATACAAAGATGATGCCCAGCACCACACGCATAATAATGGAAACGACAGTTGTTCTATTCATTCGTTTCTCTCCTCTAAAATATTAGTAATAAAAATATAAAATCTATATGTGTAATTAAAGATGAATTGCGTTGACTTGTCAATATAAAAATTGATAATATGAAATTAAGTTTTGTATTACAAATATTTTTTTGGGGGGTGTGCTCAGATGGATATTGGCTCTACTATACGAGCAATCCGGAAACGAAAAAATATCACTATCGCTCAAATATGCGAAATGACCGGCCTGTCCCAAGGTTTTATGAGTCAGGTTGAAACAAATAAGACTTCACCGTCCATTTCAACGCTGGAAAATATAGCCCACGCCTTAAAGGTACCGCTAGCCTATTTGCTTTTAAAGAAGGAAGAACGAATGCGAATTGTCCGGAAAGACGAACGGACCATCACAACTAGCGGTTCAGAACATCTAAAAGTGGAACACTTGAGTTCCACAAAGAACGTACGGATGATGATCGTAGAATTTCCTCCGGGTACAATGATTGGAGATGCCCCCCATGCGCATGAAGGCGAGGAGGTACATGTGGTCATAAAAGGGAGTATATACGCGGAACAAGGGGAAGATGGGGCTGAATTTGGTGAAGGGGATTCCTTTAGTTGGAATGCTTGTACGCCCCATTTAGTAAGAAATATTGGTGAAGATACAGCAATCGTGCTAATCTCCATCTATACAGAGAACGAGAACGGACAGGACCTCATCTAAGCTAAAAGCCCTCTAAACAAGAACCACCTGCCAACGCCCCGCCGATATTACAAATGAAAACTAAAGCGAATATCTTGTCGTGTATAAAGCTAGAGTTTTCACTCCGCACATGCAAATACCATACTCAATCATCTCCCCTGAGTGTCTAAAGAAAACAAAATATTATATTGACCCCAACTACATAAAACAGTGGCAGTCATAGACTGCCACTGTTTTATGAGCTAACAAGCTTATTTAATCGCATTTGGTAATTTGCCCGTTTTCGCAGATGCGGAAAAATAACTCATCTCTACGACGGAAATGGGTTTTGTTTTTGTCTCCTTGAATTCTTCTAGAACGCCGTCTGGACTTTGATCTGAGCATTCCCCTCGGGGTCGCCCTTCTTCTAACTTTATGTCAATGAAATCAACGATTTGCTGAAGCGATGAGATTTGGCTGACAATATTATCGCGTTGGCTCCTTAATTCCTCAACCAACTCCAGATGTTCGGCGGGATCAGCGTCAGCGGAGACCTTCAAAAATGGTTTCATTGCCTCCAGGGAAATCCCCGTTTTTTTCAGACAGACTATCAACCGGATCGAATTGATGTCCTTCTGGTGGTAAACTCGATGCCCATTGTCCTTCCTGTCCGCCTGAGGGAGCAAATTAATCTTTTCGTAATAACGGATCGTGTCCTCAGAAAGTCCAGTTAGCTCCGCAGTTTGCTTTATCGTGAACGTTTGCTCGGTTATCATCCCGCACCTCCGGAAATTGAAACTTAGGGGCATTATACATCTTAGAGTCGGCTCCAAGTCAAGTCTCTAACCTTGGAACAACTAATTCTGTATTTATGTCTTGACTTAAAGCCGACTCCAACAAATAACATAGCCGTTACGGGGAAGGAGGAGCCGTTTCGTTTCAAGAATGGGGTCGAAGTAAAGAACCGCGTCGTTCTTGCACCCATGACCATTTCTTATTCTCAGCAAGACGGTACGCTATCTGATGAGATAACCGCATATTACGAAAGCCGTTCAAACGGTGTTGGAATAGCTGTCACTGGAAGTACCGTGGTGACACCAAATGGGAAGATGTTTGGCGGGGAGGTGGGGGCTGATCGTGATGATATGATCCCAAGCCTGCAACGTTTGGCAACAGCAATAAAGAAACACGGGGCAAAAGCCATTCTACAAATCTTTCATGGTGGTCGCGAATGTCTGCCCGAAGTGGTACCCAATGGTGAGATTGTAAGTGCGAGTGCGGTTGCTAAGGAAGGGGGAAGTGTGATTCCTCGAGCACTCGAAGAGCAGGAAATTATAGAGATCATTCATGCGTTTGGCGCTAGCACCCGTAGGGCGATCGAGGCTGGTTTCGACGGGGTAGAGATTCACGGGGCAAATCGATTCCTTATTCAACAATTTTTCTCACCATACACAAACCGGCGTGATGATCGCTGGGGAGGAAATGTGGACAAACGTATGGCGTTTCCGCTCGCTATTGTAGATGAAGTGAAAAAAGTGGTGGATGAACATGCCAAACAGCCGTTTCTAGTGGGATATCGGTTGTCCCCAGAAGAAGAAATGACACCCGGTATTACAATGGCCGATACACTAAAATTGATAGATGCCCTGGCAAACCAAAACTTGGATTATTTGCATGTCTCTTTAATGAACTTCTGGTCTAAGCCTAGACGTGGAGTAGAGGACAATCGCTCTAGAATGGAAATTATTTATGAGCTCGTTGGGCAAAGAGTTCCCGTTATCGGTGTAGGTTCAATCTACACACCTGATGAGGCGCTTAGAGCGTTACAATCGGGTGTCCCTTTTATAGCACTTGGACGAGAATTGATTATCGATCCAGATTGGGTTGAAAAAATAACTCAAGGTAAGGAAAGTGAAATTCGTACTGAGTTAACTTTAAATGATCAAGAACAATTGGGGATCTCTGATCCATTATGGCAGAAAATTATCAATACCCCAGGATGGTTCCCGATCGCAAATCAAGGTTAACAGCCACCCCTGTAAGAAGATGTTGATTTGCCGCAACGACAAAAAGACTGGAGAATGGATCGGGGGAAAAATCGATCTTCTCCAGTCTTTTGGCTTCTTGTGGACACTAATGTGAGTTGTAATCCCCTTCTTGCTTTGCCTTGTTCCTGTCGGACAGGATCTTATCTAAGACAACAAAAGCCCACAGTCAGCCAGTTAGGCCGAGTGCGGGCTTTTCAATATCTTTCGAAAACGTTATACAGCAAAATTTAAGGCTACCTGTAATGCTTCCCACAAATAACATATTTGCTGCATTACTGTGCAGACTGCAGGGAGGCTTTATTGGCATTTTCAACATCATTTTTACTCAGAAGTAGATTGCAAACGGTAAAACCTACCGCAACCGCAATGAGCATTCCCGAAATTGCATAGACAAAGTAGGGGCCGATGTATGCCGGAATACTGAAAATACTGGACAGTACATATCCGTACAAACGGACACCGAAGAAACTAATGTAGGCGGAAGCAACCGTACTGGCAATCGTGGCAGCCAAGAAGGCTTTTTTGTACTTTGCTAACACCCCGAACAAAGCGGGCTCTGTTATTCCCAGCAAGCCGGAGACGGCAGCGGAGACGATAATTGTTTTTTCTTTCGGGGTCTTCACTTTAAAATACACGGCAAAGGTTGCGCCTACAATCGAGAAGTTAGCCATACACATCATTGGCATTAACATATCGTAGCCTTGTGTTGCAAAGTTCTGCAGCGCAATTGGGGTCATGGCATGGTGCATGCCCGTAAAGACAGCTATTGGACGAATCGCACCAACAACCACACCAGCTAGAACAGGGGAGATGTCAAACAAGCCTTGAACCAGCCAAGCCAGTCCGTTTCCTAAATAGACACCGATTGGACCAATAACAGCTAAAGCCATAAATCCAGAGATAAATAGAGTCAACGTTGGGGTAACTACCGTTCTGAGCACTTCCGGAACAATCTTGTTAACCCAGCCATAAATATAACTCATCGCCCAAACGGCAAAAATAATCGGGATGACGGTTCCGCTATAGTTGAAAACAGGAATCGGGAGCAGATTAAGGAAATGAAAGGAGGATATCTCACCGGCTTTCGCCGCATCCACCATCGTTGGGAACATAATAGTTGCCGCTATGGCAATGGCCAAATACTGATTGGTCTTAAAAATCTTGGCCGCCGAGGCTGCCAGGAAGAATGGCAGGAAAGTGAACACACCGCTGGCCATCATATTTATTATTTGAAAGGTCTCACTTTTATCCGAGATGTAATGAAGTGCAGTCAAACCGGCAATAAGTCCTTTGATTAATCCCGCACCTGCAATTGCTGGTACAATGGGCCCGAATACGCCAGATACTATGTTCATGAAGAGAGTAACAAAACCTACTTTTTGCTTGCTTCCCTTCTCCTCTTCAGGACTCTGCGCATCCTTCAGCTTGAGCTCATTAGCCAGAACGGTGTAATATTCTCCGACTTTAGGACCTAGTATTATTTGAAACTGGTCTTGATTGAACTGCGCACCAAGTACTGGGTCCAACTCTTTGATTTTCGCAATATCTACTTTATTTTTATCTTTCAGCTCAAATCTAAGTCGTGTCATACAATGCCAAGCGTTTTCAATATTCTCCTCACCGCCTATACCTGCAATCATGTCCTTAATAGCTTTCTCTTTGCTCATCAAGAATTCTCCTGTCCTAATGGATATTGGTTCCGTTTACACACTGAATAGTATCATAAAGAAACTTCTAATAAAAGCAGTCCAAAACGGTTCGCCTTTATCAAAAAAACCTTTATAACAAAGGGTTTTTATTCAATTTCCATCATAATTGGACTGATATCTTTCGTTATTCAACCGGTTTACCAAACCAAATTGATTCTTCCTTTCAAACTATGGTTCAATACTCTTAGAAATTGTAGAAAAGAGGAGAAACATGAACCCTTCCATCATCACTAATGTGGAAAGCTTTATACTAAAACCTGACCGTCATAATCTGGTGGTTGTCAGGGTAATTACGGATAATGGAGTCATTGGATATGGCTGCGCCACTTTTCAGCAACGGCCCAAAGCCGTCCAGCTCGTCATAGAGGAATACCTCAGACCGATTTTACTTGGCCGTGACGCCAACCATATTGAAGACTTGTGGCATATGATGATGGTCAATTCATACTGGCGCAACGGACCTATTCTGAATAATGCAGTTTCCGGTGTTGATATGGCTCTATGGGATATTAAAGGCAAGCTCGCCGGTATGCCATTGTATCAGCTGTTTGGCGGCAAATCACGGGATGCCATTCCGGCATATACTCATGCAGTTGCTGACAATATTGAAGATCTGTACAGCGAGATTGATGGACTCCTTGAACAAGGATACAAGCACATCCGTTGCCAGCTTGGCTTCTACGGAGGGAATCCTTCACAGCTGCACTCTCCGGCCACTTCCACAGCGGGCTCCTATTATGATCAGGACGAGTATATGGAGACTACGGTCAGAATGTTTGCTCTTTTGCGGGAAAAGTATAACAACCGGTTCCATATTCTTCATGATGTTCACGAGCGGTTATTCCCCAATCAGGCCGTGCAGTTTGCCAAAGCGGTCGAACCGTATAAACCCTACTTTATCGAGGATATTTTGCCGCCGGATCAGAATGAATGGTTAGGGCAGATCCGCTCACAAACGTCAACGGCGATTGCCACAGGCGAACTGTTCAACAATCCGCTGGAATGGAGAAACCTGATTGCGGGTAGACAGATTGATTTCATCCGCTGCCATGTATCCCAAATCGGGGGAATTACACCTGCGCTGAAGCTTGGAGCATTATGCGAGGCTTTCGGGGTTCGTATCGCCTGGCATACACCATCCGATATTACGCCAATTGGAATTGCCGTCAATACACATCTCAACATTCATCTGCATAATGCAGCGATTCAGGAGAATATTCCGATTAAAGCAAACACCCGCAGCGTATTTTCGCACAATATTGACGCCATTGATGGCTATATTTATCCGATTGATCTGCCGGGCATCGGCGTAGAGTTCAATGAGGAACAGGCAGGTGCCTTCCCGGTGGAATACCGTATGCATGAATGGACACAGGCCAGATTACCCGACGGGACGCTAATGACGCCGTAATTAAGGCGCAGCAAAAGACTCTCCGGCACTGCGGTCAGCACGGAGAGTTTCAGGTCAATGATTAGCTGCGTATCAGAGGTTTCTTCTTTTGTGATGCTCGTTGTTGAAGGCCGTCAAGTACGTGCACTTATAGTCGACAGCCACAATTTCACTGATTTCAAAAATGGTACCGTTATTCAGTATTCCACGGCTTGAAATTTTCATTGCTGGACTTTTCTTTTTTTGCTGCAAGAACACCGCTTGTTCTTTATCAAGCGAGATTGCCTCATAAGTATTCAGGTAATGTGAGATAGTGAACTTATGCTTTTTCACAAATGACTGAATGGAATTCTCGGCATCCTTCTGTGTTAATACAGGGAATAATGTCGCAGGCAATCTCGACTGCTCAATCTGCATTGTCTGATAGTTAACGATTCTCAAGCGCTGGTACATCCACACTTCATCCTCGGCAGTTATATTAAAGATTTGCTGGTCACTAGGGGTGGAAGGAAGCTTCTGCAGCTCGATGACCTTAGACTGAATATTGGAATAAGGATTCTCTGTAAGTGAGTTGTAGATCAGCGGACTGGCTTGAATATTTTTGTTAATAAAAATGCCCGAGCCCTGGACAACCTTAACCATACCCATATATTTCAGCTTCTTAATGGATTCTTGTATTGTAAATCTGGAAACCTTATATTGCGCCGCCAATTCTCTTTCTGTAGGAAGCTTCCAGTCTGAATAATGTTTTTGATAGATTTTACTGAGCAGATCATGGATGACAAAGTCTCTTTTGTTCACAAGGCAGGCCCCCTATTCGTTGTTTCATTGCTATTCTAACACACAGTTACAGGAGGAAAACCTATGTTTGGGTTTAAGAAAAAAAAGATAGAATCGCTTTCCATAGATATCTCATCGCCTCTCTCCGGTCAATTCTTAGCTCTGGATGAAGTTCAGGACGAAGCCTTCTCAAGTAAAACGATGGGCGAGGGTTTCGCCATCTTGCCAGATTCCGGCAGGGTCATTGCTCCTTTTGACGGCATTATCGCCCATATCATGGAAAAGAGTAAGCATGCTATTCTCATCGAGCACAATTCCGGCGTTCAATTGCTCATTCATGTTGGCATGGATACCGTTTCTCTTAAAGGAAAGGGTTTTACAGCTCATGTAAGCAACAGCGACCGGGTGAAAAAAGGGCAACTTCTGCTGGAATTTGATATGGAAACTCTCCGGGAAAACGGATGTTCTACTGTTACGCCCATCGTTATTCCAGGAGGACAGGACAACATATCGCGGGTCGAGGTTGTAAGCGAGAGTAAACAACCTGAGAACGAGACGGTGTTACGTATATTTTATTAAGTTGTTCAGGGCTGCTTCCGCTAATAATTTGATTACAGAAGTACAAATTAGTCTGGTATAACTTACCATATGATATAAAAATTCAGTGTGGTATAAATAACGTTCGTACGCTGTATTACTTATAGCCCTGCCCACATACCAATAGCAGCAATCTCTTGTCACACAAGGGATTGCTGCTATTTCTCGGTCTCATCTTGAAACTATAAGCGGTCTCATTCATGCTTAAAAACAGTCCTACTTTATGTTATAACTCACAGTGAGATGGGTTTATTTG
Organism: Paenibacillus paludis; assembly: GCF_042610515.1. Classification (NCBI taxonomy): domain Bacteria; kingdom Bacillati; phylum Bacillota; class Bacilli; order Caryophanales; family Paenibacillaceae; genus Paenibacillus; species Paenibacillus paludis. Next base: position 92,227 of record NZ_JBGJZP010000011.1, on the reverse strand, counting down.
CGGTGGATACCCCCGCTGCCGCATCCCCTCAAACAGCAGAATGGTCGCTGCCATCGCCGCATTGAGCGATTCGGCACGGCCAGCCATCGGGATGATAATGCTTTTATCGACGAGCGCGGCCGTTTCCGGCGAGATGCCCTTGCCTTCACTGCCGATCAGCAGCCACTGGCTGCCGTGAAAATCGTGGGTGTAGCAGGAGTCCTCACCAGTCAGCGAGGTGCTGACTAAGAGCGCGCCGCGTTCCCGCGCCTGCGGCAAAACAACACTTAAATCGCCCTCCACCACCGGGAGATGGAACATCGAGCCCATCGTGGAACGAATGGTCTTCGGGTTGTACAGATCGGCGCAGCCTTGGCCGAGGATCACGCCGTCCGCGCCTGCCGCATCCGCGCTGCGGATGATCGTCCCCACGTTGCCGGGGTCCTGAACTCCGTCCAGCACAACGACTAGACTATCCGGCTTCGCAAGGATCGTCTCCACGCCCTGCTGTTCCTTGCGCACCACCGCAAATACCGGCTGCGGCGTATTGGTGCTGCTGCACTTCGCAATCACTGGCGCTGATACGCCGATGACCTCCATACCCTGTACCGCCTGCAGCAGTTCCTTCAGCTCAGACGGCATGCCCTTATCGAGATCATACGCCAATATTTCCACATCGGCTTCGGCCAGCAGCGCCTCTTGTACGAGATGAATACCTTCCACAATATATTTACCGGACTTATCGCGGTGTTTCTTCTCCTGCAGTCCGGCCCATTCCTTCACCCGCGTATTTTGCGGAGACATAATTTCCATGAGGTCCTACCTTTCTGTTCACCTGCAGCTTAGTTATCGCATCTTTGCTGCCTTTTTCCTTGCAGTCACTACGATCTTCCCATGTATTTCTCTAACAAGCTGCACCTGCTCACAGCTTCATTTTAAGTGTATTTCCTGCAACTAAAATCACGCTTTTTACCGCTAATTCCAATTTAGTTGTAGTCTGTACATTTATAATCATCATTATGGCTATAAATCAGGGGTATGCTAAATTTTAATTGCACGAAATACATCTATCCTTCTGAACAAGCGGTTAACGAAGCAAATAGCTGTACAGAGTGCAACTAAGTAAATCCGGCCACTATCGTCAGCGCACTTAACACTTCCTACAGCACCACGGAGCCACGTTACACTTCGTTTGCTCGTGCGTTATTGATATGCCATCTCCAGCTTAGTCAGGTTGTCCTTGTGGCCAACGATGACAAGAACATCGCCATCGGCCAGCCGGTCCTCGGCTCTTGGAGTAATATTCATTTCTTCGCCCCGGCGGACCGCCATCACATTGCAGCCATATTTGGCGCGTATATTCAGCTCCTGCAGGTTTTTGCCCAGCATCGGCCTGGGAACCTTCATATCCAGAATACTGTAATCCGGCGACAGCTCAATATAGTCAAGGATGTTCGGCGAGGCCAGATGATGCGCCACCCGCATGCCCATGTCCCGTTCGGGATAAATGACTTTGTCTGCACCGATCTTGCTTAGCACCTTGCCGTGCAGCTCACTTTTGGCCTTGACCAGAATCGCCGGCACCCCAAGGTCCTTCAAGATCAGCGTCGTAAGAATACTCGCCTGAATATCTTCTCCGATTGCCACTACGACAACATCAAAATTTCGAATACCCAGTGCGCGCAGCGCTTCCTCATCGGTGGAATCCGCAGATACGGCATGGGTAACAATTCCCGAAATTTCCTGTGTGCGCTGCTCATCCGAATCGATGGCCAGCACATCAAATCCCATCCCGCTGAGCGCCTTGGCTACACTTGAGCCGAAACGTCCCATTCCGATGATGGCATATTGTTTTTTAGCCATGTCCGTGTACCTCCCGCTCACATTTTACATCTCACACAGTATAGCATAAGCACACACAAACTTGAATTTTCAGCATCGCCGCAGGGTACATTAGTACAGGGCGTTTCAGCATGAGCAGGCTTCGAAAGCCAGTTATGCGAACCATTGGCAGGAAGCTTTGCTCACAAAACTAAGCACATGCTTTCGAAGCAGTTTTGTACGAAGGAATGCAGGAAGCTTTGCTCACAAATACCAAGCACATGCTTTCGAAGCAGTTTTGTACGAAGAATTGCAGGAAGCTTTGCTCACAAAACCAAGCACATGCTTTCGAAGTCAGTTTTGTACGAAGAATTGCAGGAAGCCTTGCTCACAAAACTTTTAAGGGGGTACATTATGCCGGTTACCATTGATTTGCGCCAGGCGATTCTCCATAAAGTGCACGGCCAGTCCGAAGAAGACCTGCGGCACATGATTGAAGGCTCCGTGGACGGGCCGGAAGCTGCGCTTCCCGGACTTGGCGTCGTATTTGAAATGGTCTGGAAGGACCTCGGAGAGGCCAAGCAGGATCATGTGATTAGTCTGCTCCATAGACATCTGGAGGAGGTTACTCCCGGATCCATCACATCCTAGAAAGCCTCATGATCCAAAAACCTCCGTCACCCAAGGTGCATCTGCACACATGGGGGCGGAGGTTTTTACTACCTATTTGAAACTGCCGCAGGTGCAGCTGTATCACCTGCATCTACAGCCTGAATTCGTCAACAGCCTACACTCAAGGAGCTGTTTCCAGGAACTTCGCAGTCGGGTTCTTCTCCATCGCTGTACGCATCGCATATTCGTTCTCGAACAGCACCACGTAGTTGCCCTTCTTATCGGTAACCAGCGTAGAGTTGATACGGAATTTGCCGGGGTCCGGTTTATTCTCATCCACGATCCAGCGTGCGAACTGATATGACATCCGCTGCAGCTGAACATCCACGCCATATTCACCCTTCATCCGGTACTCGAACACCTCAAACTGCAGCTGTCCGACTACTCCGAGCAGAATATCGTCAAAGTTGACCGTACGGAACACCTGAATCATGCCCTCTTCCGTCAGCTGATCAATACCCTTCTGGAACTGCTTCGATTTCAGCGCGTTTTTGATGCTTACTTTGGAGAAAATCTCCGGTGAGAACGTCGGCAGCTCATCGAACTCCATATCCCCGGCTTGACTGAGCGTATCGCCGATCCGGAAAATACCCGGATCAAACAGCCCGATAATATCGCCCGGATACGCCTCTTCGACGATATCGCGGTCTTGGGCCAGGAACTGCTGCGGCTGGGACAGCTTGATGTCTTTGCCTGCACGGACATGTTTTACGCTCATGCCGCGCTCGAACTTGCCGGACACGATCCGCAGGAAAGCAATCCGGTCGCGGTGGGCCGGGTTCATGTTCGCCTGGATTTTGAATACATAGCCGGTAAATTTCTCATTGGTCGGCTCAATGGAGCCAACTGTACTGCGGCGCGGCTCCGGCTTCGGTGCAAGATCCAGGAAGTTGTCCAGGAATGTCTGCACCCCGAAATTGTTGATTGCACTGCCGAAGAATACCGGAGTAAGCTCTCCGCGAAGTACCTTCTCATAGTCAAAAGGATCGCCCGCAACGTCCAGCAGCTCCAGCTCCTGGCACAGCTGATCATGCAGGTACTCACCGGCCATCTCACGGATGATCGGGTCACGGTAGCTTTCCACCTTTTGCACTTTAATTACGGAATGGTCATCACCCTGGAACAGCTCCACCTGATTCTTCATCCGGTCGTACACACCGCACAGTTCACGTCCGCTGCCGATTGGCCAGTTCATTGGAACAGAACGGATGCCCAGCACATTCTCAAGCTCTTCCATCAGATCAAACGGACTTTGCCCTTCACGGTCCAGCTTGTTGATGAACGTAAAGATCGGAATGCCGCGTTTGGCGCAGACCTGGAACAGCTTGATGGTCTGTGTTTCTACGCCCTTCGCCACGTCGATCAGCATCACCGCGCTATCCGCAGCCGTTAACGTACGGTAGGTATCCTCACTGAAATCCTGGTGACCCGGGGTATCCAGAATGTTCACCCGATGGTCTAAATAGTCGAACTGCATCACAGAGGAAGTAACGGAAATCCCGCGCTGTTTCTCTATTTCCATCCAGTCACTTGTTGCATGTTTGCTTGCCTTGCGGGCTTTAACGGTTCCCGCTAACCGGATGGCTCCGCCGAACAGCAGCAGCTTCTCCGTAAGTGTTGTTTTACCCGCATCCGGGTGGGAAATGATCGCAAAGGTTCTGCGTTTGTCCACTTCCTGTTGCAGCTTCTGATCCGGTGCCTTATTCATTGCACATATCCCTTCATATATAAATTCATGCTTCTGCTTATATCACACGGGTTGTTCATCAAATCGGCGCTCTGCTCATGAGTACAAATCCCTTCATTGGTGAATTCATTGTTATCCCATAATAGTCTCCAGTTCCGCTTCTAGTGAAAGCATCCTTTAAAGTATATCAAAATCCGGCAAACTTTATCTACAAAAAAGCGGCTTATACCAAATATCTTGTAAGAAAAACAGCGATTGCAGCCTATTATGTACAGCCCTCGGCCTATATGAGGCTATTTTCCGTGAATTTCACCAAGTGGAAACGGCTTTGCCGTCCTTTTTAAGGACGGTATCGTTTCAGCGAGAAATAGAAGGATAAGTTATCGTGTGAAACATATAAATTCTTATATTTGGGCAAATCCCGTCTCTACGCTAACGGAGGTATCGCAAAAAAGCTCTCCCTGCAGCCTCTGCAGGGGGAGCTTCAATCTTGCAGCTTATTCAGGTCTTAGCTGTTAACCCGCCAGACCACATTGTCTTCTTCCTGTCCGTTTACCGGCCACCAATGGAAACCTTCCTGAGCCAGCAATTGATCGGCTTCTACCGGACCCCACGAACCTGCAGGGTACGAAGCCAGATCAGCCGCTTCTTCCTTCCACGCTTTGGCGATACGGTCCACGAACGACCATGCCGACGAAACCTCATCCCAACGGGTGAAATAGGTCGAATCTCCACGCGCCGCATCATGCAGCAGACGCTCATAAGCTTCCGGCGAGTTGATCCCCACCATGCAGCTTTGGCAGAAATCCATAGCCAGCGGCTGAATTTCCGATTCCGAGCCCGGTTTCTTGGCATTAATCTTCACATAGATGCCTTCCATCGGATTCACGCGGATAACGAGCAGGTTAGGCTCGAGGTTATGCTTTTGACCCAGATAGACATTGGTTGGCATACCCTTGAACTCTACAACCACTTCCGTCGTCTTCACCGGAAGACGTTTACCCGTACGGATGTAGAAAGGAACGCCTGCCCAGCGGAAATTGTCCACAAATACACGCGCCGCGAAATACGTCTCGGTATTGGATTCGGGATCCACTTTGTCTTCCTGGCGGTAAGCCGGAAGGGTCTTGCCTTTATACAGGCCTTGGGTATATTGGCCGCGTACCACGTTCTCGCGCACTTCTTCGGAGGAAGCATACGGACGCAGCGAACGAAGCACCTTGACCTTCTCATCACGGATATCTTCAGCCAGCAAACGGCTTGGCGGTTCCATAGCGATCATCGTCAGCAGCTGCAAAATATGGTTCTGGCCCATGTCGCGCAGCGCTCCCGCATGATCGTAATATCCGCCGCGCTCTTCTACCCCAACGGTTTCACCAAGGGTGATCTGAATGTTGGCGATGTGCTTGTTGTTCCAGAGCGGTTCAAAGAAGGCATTCGCAAAACGGATGACTTCGATGTTCTGCACCATTTCCTTGCCCAGGTAGTGGTCGATCCGGTAAATCTCTTCTTCCTTAAACACCTGGCGGATCTGTTCGTTCAGCTGCTCAGCAGACTCCAGGTTGTAACCGAACGGCTTCTCGATCACCAGACGGTTCCAGCCTGAACTTTGCAGCATGCCACCAGCTTTGAGGTTGAACGACACGCTGCCGAACAGCTCAGGAGCAAGGGCGAGATAGAACAGACGGTTGCCCGGAATGCGGAATTTCTCTTCGATTGCCTCCGTTTGCGCGTTGAGCTCGCGGAAGCCGTCGATATTATTGATGTCCAAAGACTTGTATTCAAAATGCTGCACAAACTCATTCCATTCTGCAGCATCTCCCGCCTGGTAGCGGCAGAATTCGCGAATGGACTCTTTCACATCTTCCCGGAATTCCTCCTGGGTGCGGGGACGCCGAGCCACGCCAATTACCGCAAAATCATGTGTCAGCTTACCTTCACGGTACAAACTGTAAATCGCCGGAAAAAGCTTACGCCGGGCTAGATCTCCGGTTGCCCCAAAGATAAAAAATACAGCGCCGGGTGTATGCAGTGCATCAAGGGTTTGATTTTCAGCCATGGCTCCTCATCTCTCTGTATGTAATATAGTTGACAATCATTCTCAACGTCCGTCAAATTATAAAAAACGCATGACGGCGTGATGTCATTTTATCATATTCGCAGAAAGGATGCTATCACATTCCTGACAGTTTTTCTCGGGATTTCGTAATTTTCCATTAATCTTTCTTATTCGTTTACATACTCCAGCTTATATAACAATTAATGTATATTACCTTCGGATTTCATTGAATCCGCCCTCAATATTCAATCGTGATCAGCGGCAGCCCGATCGTTACCCGGTTGCTATTGTTGTTGCCGTTCTTATGAACAGCTGTCTGCATAGCGACAGCATGCTTCCCGCTGCTCACATAACGCGCCAAGCCCGGGACACTGTAAGAGCGGCTGTACGTGGTTTCGTCTTCATACTCTTCCACCGCCTGCATGCCGGAGACCGCGGCAGCGATGGCCTGTTCTGTATGAACAAGCGCTTCGCGCGGGGTTCCTTGTGTGGACGCCACGCCCTGAAGGGAAACATTCCACTCCGGCTCGATGCCGGCAGCCTGCATCTGCACACCCGCTTCTTGCGCCGCTACCTGAAATGCCGTTGCCTTGAGCAAATCAGCCGTTTCAAGGGTTACGATCACGTAGCTGCTGCTCTGGTCAATCCCGCTCCAGAACATGGAGATTTTCCCTGATGGGTTAAAGGAAGCGGCAGCACGGAAGGTTGTGTGTCCATCCTCTTCACTGTGCTCCGGCGTTCCAAGTCCAAGACGTTCAGCCAGGCCGGCAGCGGCTTCCGCAGATTCCGCAGCGTTACCGCTGTATTCCCCCTGCCATTTCAGCACAAGCCGCAGCGGGGATCCCGGTTCAGTGGATTTCCGTCCGGCTGTAACCAGCAGCTCCAGACCTTGCTCCAGTCCAGCCCCTTCGGAAATGATAACATCAGCCGCAGCCGATGCCGTCACAGTCTCTCCGCCTGCCCCATTGCGGAACCCCGCCAGTAATAGTGCCGCAATACACATGCATAGCAGCGCTAATGTGACCTTCCCTCTTCCTCTGTTCCGCAGCTTCATCTCCGCATCTCCCTCTCGAACCAATCTAGTAATCTACTAGAAAGGATGTCCAGGTTAAAGAGGATATATACTTCATGAGGCTGTTATTCAGCCAGACCGTTCTTGTAAGCATATATAGCTGCCTGGGTCCGGTCTTCCACACCTAGCTTGGCGAGAATGTTCGTTACGTGAAATTTCACAGTTTTGATCCCGATAATCAGCTGGTCGGCAATATCCTGATTGGATTTGCCCTGGGCCAGCAGCTTCAGCACTTCCATTTCGCGCTCGGTAAGCTCCTTATAGGCAGGTGATTCGCCCTTGGCGTTATTACGGAAACGGTTCATCATTTTGGAGGCTACCTGCGACTCCAGCACCGATTGGCCTCTTGCCGCTGCACGGATGGCATCCGCCACTTCACTGGCCCGCGAGGTTTTCAGCAAATAGCTGAAGGCTCCGGCTTCAATGACCGGGTACATTTTTTCGTCATCCAAATAGCTGGTAAGTACGATTACCTTACAATCCGGATAAAGCTTCAGGAGCTGTCTCGTTGTTTCGATGCCGTCCATGCCGTCCATCACAAGATCCATCAGCACCACATCCGGATTATATTCCTGGGCCAGCCGGATGCCTTCTTCTCCGCTTCCGGCTTCGCCCACAACTTCAATTCCGTCCTCGGTGCCAAGCACCGCAGCAAGTCCGATCCGGACCATTTCATGATCGTCCACGAGCAGTACTTTGATCGCTTCCGCTTCCTCCATCTCCATGGTTTGCCCTTGCCCCCTTATTCATTAACTAGTGGTACAGTAATTTCAATGCGCATCCCTTTGCCGGGTGCGGTGATAAATTGAATGGAACCTCCGGTTTCATTGATCCGCTCCTGCATATTGGAGAGTCCGTAGGAAGTCTGCTTACTCTCATCCATCTCGAAGCCAATCCCGTCATCCCGCAGTGTGAGCCGCACGGTATCTCCCCGGCGGTGCAGCCGGATTTCCATCTTATCCGCTTTGGCGTGGCGCAGTGTATTGGAAATGGCCTCCTGCACAATGCGGAACAAATGATTCTCGATCCCTTTAAGCAGATGCACATCCGGGTCCATCTCAAACACAATCTCCATAGGAACCTTAATCTCCAGTTCCTTAATCAACTCCTGCAGCCCCTGCTCCAGACCTTTGCCCTCCAAGTACACCGGACGCAGGTGCAGCAGCAGTGCCCGCATCTCCGACTGGGCTACGGCGGACATCTCCTCGATAAGAGCAATCTGCCGCTGTGCCTTGTCAAAGTCCTTCTCCAGCGTTCTGCCTACAGCCGTCGCCGTCATGGAGATCGCGAACAGCTGCTGCGATACAGCATCATGCAGCTCACGCGCCAGCCGCTGCCTTTCCTCCATAATCGCCGATACGCGCGCCTGTTCGGCAAGCTTGGCGTTATTGGTGGACAGCCGCTGCAGTGTGTTCACCTGGTTCTCCCACTTGCCGCTGATCCGGCCAAGCTGCAAGCCGAGCCTGCCCAATTCATCCGTACCCAGTTCCGGCATGGCCGGGGTAAGATTTCCTTTCTCCCAGGCTACGAGTGTTGCCCGCAGCCGCTCCAGCTTGCGCTTGATACGGAAGCTCTGGTAGAAACCGAAGCCAATCCCGAAAACCATCGGCAGCAGAATTAGCGTCACCGCCGTTCTTACTCCGATCTTCCAGTTTTCAAAGGGCTGCAAATATCCGTATGTATACATAATGTACAGGATAACCAGCAGCATGACAAAGGAGAACAGAGCCCCCTCGCCCATGCTGCGCGTTACCATACTCCTATTCTTTTCCTCCACGCCGGGAGCACTCCCTTCTTAGCTAACGCTCATCCCTTTTAGGACTTGCTTATATCCAGGTCACCCATTAAATAAGATACATTAATCTTCACCTTATTCTCGCTGATGTCATAATTGGCCGATTTCCAATTGAGCCGGTTCAGCATTCCGGTATCCCGATGGCTGCCGAATTCGATCGAGCCGAACAGCACAAAGGCTTCAATCTCCACTCCGTAGTCTTCCGACAAATGAACATCCATATCGCCAAAAATGCCCTGAAACAGCATGATGGTCTCTTTATCCTCCGCCATGGCCAGCGAAAGATCCACATCGGCTTCACCCATCACATGCCATGCACTCAGACTGCGCATCACCCATGGGGAGAGGTCCCAGTCAAACCGGGAAGAGAAGCTTTGCTTCTGCATGAACCCGCCGCGTTTCTGCATTCTTTTGGACTTTACAAAAAACATCCCCAGTGAGATCAGACAAATCCCCAATACAAGCAGCAAATGATCCAGCAGCATCAGTACGGCACCGACTCCAAGCAGAGTATAACCCTGCTTCACCCTGCCCGATGTCGTCCGGTAAATCCCCAGCAGCAGGAACAGGAGCGCGACAATGGAGAAAAAGCCGATCCATCTGCCAAATATCATCAAGCAGCCTATTCCAATCAGTCCGATGGCAATCAAACGGTTTCGTTTATCCATTTCGCACCTCCTTAAAGTTTTGCGGAGCAAAACTAACTTCGTAAGCATAAACCTAAAGTTTTGCGCAGCAAAACTGATTAATGTTGAAGTTTCTCCAATCGATGATTGTATGCATCATGAATTGGAGAAACTTCCACCTATAGCCGCATCCCGCTACAAAAGCCATACCGGTATGGAGAATCCATACCGTATGGCTTTACCTTGTTCAGCATATCATATACGCCTATTGTTTAGGAACTGGCTTATTATTCTTTTTTGTCAAGTGACGGGGATGAAGAAGTTGGGTTCAGCTTGCTCTTAAGTGCAGCGAGCTGCTCATCCACTTTAAGCTGCTTCTCGGCATCCACAGGCTTGCTGTATACACCGGCCGAAGGGCTGTAAGGGGCACGCATAACATCTGCTTCCGCTTCAAGCTGCATGATCTTTTCTTCCATACGGTGGAATCCGAGCGATGCACTGCCGCTTTCGATGGCATGAACACTGCTGATTTGCGACATTTGCTTCTTGGCTTTCGCCATTTGTGCACGGGATACCAGCTCGTTGCGTTTGTTGCGCAGTTTGTAGAACTCATCCTTCATGTCATGCAGCTGCTGTACCAGTTCTTTGGCTTGCACTTCCGCTTGAGCATGAAGATCGCTGTATTCAACCTGCTTCTGGTCGAAATAGATTTTTTCCTCCAGCAGCTTGCGGGTTACTTCTTCCTGGCCATTCTTCAGGGCAAGCTCAGCCTGTGCCGCACGTTGTCCGGACATTTTAGCTGCTTCATCGACGCGCTGCTTCATCCGGCGCTCATTGGCCATTTGCTTCGCTACAGTAACCTCAGCTTCGTGAATTTCTGCCTCCATATCGCGCAGATATTGATTCAGCATTACAATTGGGTCCTCTACCTTATCCAGCAAGTCGTTTACCGACGCCTTTGTCATATCTTTAATCCGTTGAAATACTCCCATGTTTTACACTTCTCCCTTCTCGTATTTAGCAAGTTTTTGTTTAAGCTCTTCGACTTCTTTCTGCAGGGCCTTCTTCTCAATATCCTTCATCATGGCATCCAGACCGGAGTCCGGGGCCGAGTAAGCATTTGCTTTGTCATAACCGGGGTTATAGCCGGGCTGACCATTATTCGGACCATATCCTCCCTGTCCATGAGGACCCTGCGGGCCTTGCGGGCCGCGTCCATATCCAGGTCCTCCGGAGTAAGGGCCGCCATAAGGGCCGCCCGGAGCTCCGGGTCCAGGGCCAAAAGGATTATACTGCGTTGGCTCCTTGGGAATGACAAGCGCTGCAACAAGGTACACCAGAATCGTTGCGCCCCCGGTAAAGGGGATGCTGACCAAGAGCAATATCCGGAACAGGGTGGAGTCAATACCGAGAGTCTCGGACACTCCTCCTGCAAGCCCTGTCATTACCTTGTCACGGGTTGAACGGTACAATCGGCTCATAGTACTACTCCTTTCCGTCATTGTTAAGCTTCTCCTTCAGACGGGCCATTTCTCTTTCCAGTACAGTTGCTACGGTTTCTCCAGCCTGCACTGCGTATTCCTGCCCCATCCGGCGCAAATCGCGCAGACTTTTCGCTTCCAGCTCCCAGTCGTTCATCCGGTCTTCCAACCGTCCGAACATCTTGGGAACATCACCGCCGTTGCCGTAGGTTCCGGCTCTTTGGTTCATCCGCTGCTGAAGCCTCAGCGACTCCATCCGTGCTGCATAATACTGGCGTTTGTTATATACGGTCTGATATTCGACTTTCAGTTCATTAAGCTGGCTTTCCAGCTCATACAGCGATACTTGGCTCTGTTCCAGCAGCCCGCTGTACTGCTCCAGCTTTTCCTCGTGAATGATCTTTTCCTGCAATGCCAGCTTGGCGAGATGATCCTCTCCTGCCTTAAGTGCCAGCAGCGCCTGTTCTTCACGCTTATTCTTCATGGCCGTTGCCTGGTTGACTTGCTGCTGCAATTGCTTCGTGTGGGAAGCGTATTGCTGATAGAGTCTTTCAGCTTCACTGATTTCTTCACGGGTTGAATGGAGAAATTGATCAATTAGCTTCACAGGGTCCTGGCTTTGTTCCAGACGTTCATTTAGATTAGCTACGGTGATATCCCTCATGCGGCGAAAAACACTCATGATTTCCTGCTCCCTCCCTGCTTCTTAGTAAGTAAACTTCTAAAAACTTAGTATGTTCTGTTTTGTTTGCCCTTCAGTACTGAGATTCCCCAAACCACAAGCGCGATACCGAGCAGGGGTCCGATGATCCAGGAAAGCTTGGCAATCAGCGACATGACACCGATGAACATTACGATCCAGCCGATAATTTTGCGTCCGCTTTTAATTCCGTAGTATCCGAGAACAACCAGCAATACCGGGAATAGAATTCTGAAGACTCCATGAATCAGAGGAAGCGCAATACCCATCAGCATTATTGCTCCGAGCACGATCAGCACAACCGCAAGTCCGTTACCTTTTCTATTTTGCATTTTCTCACCGCCTTTCGTTGACCTCAACCTTATAACCTTATTCTAGGGTAAACCGCAGACTTTCAAAACAGACCGTGGACGGTTTTATAAACTGGACCTTAGTCGGGGCAGGGGTAGGACTGCAGGCTGCCGAGAGCGGAAACAAGCCTAACTCTCTGCCGGGAGAGACTTTAAACATCGCTAGTGTGTATAATTGTTGCAGGTATCCCTTAATATAGCTTCTGCAGCATGCAGAGGAACAAAGGAGCACACACCTTGAAGACATTGTTAATCGTTGAAGATGACCGGAGTCTCAATAAAGGCATCGCCCTGACCCTTTCCCAGAATGATCTATCTATACAGCAGGCTTACGACATAGCCTCAGCGGAGCTGCTTCTCTCTTCCCTTAAGATTGATCTTATTATTCTGGATATCAATCTTCCCGACGGAAGCGGGCTGGATTACTGTGAGAAGATCCGAAGAACCTCGCAGGTGCCGATTATCTTTTTGACCGCGAACGACATGGAGCCTGATATCGTTACGGGGTTTGAGCTGGGAGGCGATGATTATATTACGAAACCGTTCAGTCTGATGGTCTTAAGGGCAAGAGTCATGGCCGTCCTCAAAAGATCTGCCCCGCACAGCGAGGACAAAGTAACGATAGGACCCTTAACCTTCGATTTTGAAAAGCTGGAGTTTTATAAGAACCAAGAGCAACTGATCCTTAGCAAAACCGAGCTGAAGCTGCTGAAAATATTTGTCACGAACCCCGGCATTATTTTAAATAGAGAACAGTTAATCGACAAGATCTGGTCGCAGGAGGCTGAGTTTGTGGATGAGAACGCGCTGACAGTAGCTGTCAAACGGCTGCGGGCCAAGATCGAGGACGAGCCTTCAGCTCCACAATACATAAAAACAGTCTACGGCTTGGGATATCTATGGGCGGAAAGGCCAAACCCGTGAGCAGCAGCAGACAGATCCACTACTCCAAACGCATTAGCCTTTTATTTTCGGCAATCTTCATTCTCCTGGTATTCGGCTATGCGGGAGTGGTCCTTTTTCTGCAAGGGGATCATCCGGCTCTCCCGGAACTCACTGCACTTTTTGTCTCTTTAATGCTCGTCATGGGTGCTGCCTGGAACTGGTCCTTGCGGCGGCAAGTTACATCCTTCGTGGATACGTTGGATGAAATGGTGGACCGGGCGATCTACGGACGGGAGAAAATGACCGATTTTGAAGAAACCCTCCTCTCTTCCATGGAACATAAATTGTTGCGTTACATTGAGATCTCCAAAGCGAATGAACAGAACCTGGAAACGGAAAAGAACAGAATCAAAGAGCTGATCTCGGATATTTCACATCAGACCAAAACACCTCTTTCCAATATCATGATCTATAGCCAGCTGCTTGCCGAAGTCCCGGAGCTGGATGGAGAATCCCGGCAACTGGTGAGCCATATTCAGTCGCAATCAGAAAAACTCGAATGGCTGATTACCTCCCTAGTCAAGATGTCCCGGCTGGAAACGGGGATGATCACCCTGCACAGCACGGTCAATCCGGTGATTCAGACGATAACCCGGGCCGTATCCCATATCTATACCCGTGCGGAAAGTAAACAGATCGATATTCATATCGGATGCAATCACCTTACAAAAGCCCGTCATGATCCGCAATGGACCAGCGAGGCCTTATTCAATCTTCTGGAAAATTCGGTAAAGTATACAGAGGCAGGCGGTAAAATTTCCATCGTGACTGAAAGCAATGAAATGTTTACCCGGATAGATGTTTCGGACACAGGCATGGGAATTCCCCAGGATGAGCTTAAGCACATCTTCAAACGATTCTACCGGGGACACAGCGCCAGGGAGTATGAAGGCATTGGAATCGGGCTTTATTTGACGCGGAGGATTATCAGCATGCAGGGAGGTTTTATTACAGCGGTATCCGAGCCAGGCAGAGGAACAAAGATCTCTATGTTTCTACCCCAAATCTAAATGTGTCATTATCATCAGATTTCAGACACTGTCCAGTTAGAATTGTCTGATATCTTAAGAGCATCAAAGATTATGGAGGATGAATCACCATGCCTATATTAAGAATAGAACACCTCAAGAAATATTATGGCAAAGATCCGCAGACGACGGTTAAAGCGCTGGACGATGTCTCTCTGTCTGTAGAAAAAGGCGAGTTTCTGGCCATTGTCGGCACCAGCGGCAGCGGAAAAAGCACCCTGCTTCATATGCTCGGCGGCCTGGACCGGGCCACTGAAGGCAAGGTGATTGTGGATGGGAACGATATCTTTGCGATGAGTGATGAGAAATTAACGATTTTTAGACGCAGATCGGTTGGTTTCATCTTTCAGAGCTATAATCTGGTACCGATTCTGAATGTGCTCGAAAATATATTGCTTCCTATAGAACTCGACGGCGGCAGAATTGATCAGAAATATCTGGATGAAGTGATCCAGGCTCTGGGACTTCAGGAGAAAATCCACAATCTGCCGTCTAACCTTTCCGGCGGGCAACAGCAGCGTGTTGCGATTGCCAGAGCGCTGGCAACTAAACCTTCCATTATTCTGGCTGACGAACCTACAGGGAATCTGGACAGCAAAACCAGTCAGGAGGTTCTTATTCTGCTGAAGCAGCTGAGCGAGAAATTCAATCAGACCATTGTCATGATTACTCATAACGAATCCATCGCCCAAACTGCCGACCGCATTATTAGAATTGAAGACGGACGCATTGTTTCCGGCAACGAGACGATATCCACCGGGGTTAAGACGTTATGATCACAACCAACAACCGCAAAATTGTAAACCGTCTCGCTCTAAAAAGCCTGAAAGCCAATCCAATGCGTAATCTGGCTGTAATCAGTGCGGTCATCCTGACTACACTGCTCATTACCTCCATCTTCACCATGGTCTTGAGCATCAACAAATCGATGGAATTAGCCCAGATGAAAACGGTTGGCTCTGACTTCCACGGAGGCTTCAAATATCTGGCGCCGGCACAGGTTGAAGCGCTGAAGAAACATCCCTCCATCCGGGAATACGGGGTTACAGTTAATGCAGGAGATTTAACAAATGATGTGTTCAAGAATAGTCGGGTAGAGGTTTTGCAGATGGATGAGAACAGCGCAAAGCACGGTTTTATAAAATTCATTGAAGGCGGGTTACCTGCCGCAGAGAACGAGGTCGTGCTAAACACCTGGGTGATGGATAAGCTTGGCATCAGGCATGCGCTGGGCCAGCGGGTTGCTCTGGATATAGATATCGGGGAGCGCGTGATTCAGCAGGATTTTATTGTTTCGGGGTACTATTACGCGGACAGAAACCTGGCCATGTCGGGGCTGGCTTTGGTATCGGAGGCTTTTGTAAACAAGAACCTGTCCACTATCGATCGGGAGAAGTCCATAGCCAGCGGTTCTTATGTGAATACCGCCGGGCTAAGTGTGATGTTCAGCAATGCCGTCGATATCGAAAAAAAGCTCAATAAGGTACTCAAGGACACAGGTGTAGATGCCCCGATCGGGATAAACTGGGGGTACACAACTTCCTCCCTTTCGGATAATATCATCAAATTTGTTCCCTATATGGGAGTCATACTCATTATCATGCTCAGCGGATATTTGCTGATTTATAATATCTTCTACATATCGGTAGTGCGGGATGTCAAATTTTACGGCCTGCTGAAGGCAATCGGAACCACGCCGCGACAACTGAGGAGAATTATTATTAGTCAGGCACAGCTGCTGTACATTGTAGGACTGCCATTTGGCCTCGCTTCCGGTTATGGCATTGGCCGGTGGTTGACCCCATTGCTTAGTAACATCTCTCCTGAAACTATGGAAGCCTCCTATTCAGCCAGCCCGTGGATATTTATTGGGGCTGCCGTGTTCTCCTACCTGACGCTTTGGATCGCTGCCAGCAAGCCGGGCCGGATGGCCGCACGGATCTCACCGGTGGAAGCAGTCAGATTCGCAGGTGTGAGCGTGAAACGGCGGATGAACAAACGCTCAACACGCGGGGCAAAACTTTACAGTATGGCCTTCTCCAATCTGTTCCGCAATAAAAAGAAGCTGTTTCTTATGCTGACCTCGCTTTCCTTAAGCATGGTCTTGTTCAGTGTTATCTTTACCGTGATCTCATCGCTGGATGTCAATAAGTACCTGGAGACTTATATTGCCGGTGACTTTGTAATCCGCAATAACGCTATCTTGTATACCGAAGGCGAACAGGCCGGAGATCCTTACAAACTTTCGGCAGCGTTCAAAAGTACTCTGGATAAGATTGACGGAGTCGAACAGGTGGACAACGTATATTATAAATTCGAAAAATACACTTTGGATGACACGATACGCGCTGCACTGAAACCTCAAGCAGAGACGCCTCAACCCGAACCTTTCCTTGTACAGACTCTTAAGAATAACTTCATTATGCTTGATCTGTACGGCATTGATGACGGCTGGTATGATCTGGTGCAAAAGGATGTTATTGAAGGAACCTTCGATAAACAGAAGTTCGCTTCCGGTAACTATGTGCTGGTGACAGAGGCTATGATGTATGGGGAAGATGCTTATGAAACTTATTATCATCCCGGTGACTCTATCAAATATGAGGGTCTGGGAAAGAGTTATGAAGTCATGGCCGTTTTAAAGCTCGATGCCCTTTATGCAGCAACTACTCAATCATATCCAATCTATGGGTACAACACCTTCCTTCCCGCCTCAGAATTAACCAAGGAGCTGCCGGCGGGAAGCAATCCGCCTATGGGATTGTCAGCAACCATTCACGCCGATCCGGCCAAGCTGAGCAGTGTTGAACAGGAGGTTAAGTCCATTGTAGCTTCAAGTGATGAGCTGGTCTTCAAATCAAGAGAAGATTACAAGGAGGAGCTTGGCTCGTTTATCCGCATTTTCCAGACGGTCGGCTACGGTCTCAGCTTTGTCATTGCGCTCATAGGCGTCCTCAATTATATCAATACAGTCATTACCGGGGTTATTACCCGCAGAAATGAATTCGCCTTACTGGAGAGCATCGGCATGACCAAGCGGCAGTTGAAAAAGGTTCTAGTCTATGAGGGAATGTACAATGTCCTGTTGACCGTGGCGATCACCTCCAGCTTAGGCCTATTTCTGACTTACATCATTTCCAAAAACATAGCGGATAATATAGCCTTTACAGTCTACCACTTCAGCTGGCTGCCGTTTGTTCTGGTCATTCCGGTCCTGGCCGCTATTGCGTACACTGTAACGCTAAGCTCCTACAGCCTGCTGACCAAGGCGACGGTTGTTGAAAGATTGCGGCAAGCAGAATAACCCCTAACGATGAAGCAGATCCGGGCAGCCGGGTCTGCTTTTTAAGGTCCGTCCCTTTATCCAATTGCAAAAGAGACTACATTCCTCCATATTCATTCTGCATTCCTCCATACGTTTGACTGCGAAACAGACTTATAATGAGGCTGTCTCATTACTTCAGCATCCACCTTAGGAGGTTATTTCCTTGTCCATTCACTATGATGCGAAGCTGCAAATCTTCCATCTGCAAACTGAAAATACCAGTTATGTATTCGGCCTGGCCCGCGGTACGTATCCCCTACATCTGCATTGGGGCAAAAAAATCCGCAGCTCTGCCGTTTCCGATTTATTCGATCCCGGAGCTATGGGCTTCAGCAGCACCGTTGATCCGGCAGAACCTTCGCTTTCCCTGGATACACTCCCCCACGAATATCCGGGATATGGTTCGGGCGATTTCAGGGAGCCCGCTTACGTAGCTGAGCTGGCCAACGGCACAACGGTCACGGAACTGGCTTACGTGTCCCACAGCATCCTCAAGGGGAAACCGGCGCTGGAAGGCCTACCTGCTGTATACGCCGAGTCTGACGAGGAAGCCGAAACGCTGCAGCTGGTGCTGGAAGATTCACTTGCCGGCCTCAGGGCCGAACTGTCTTACACGGTCATGAAGGGTTTCGATACCATTATCCGCTCGGCCCGGCTGATCAATACCGGAACCGACCCGCTTAAGCTGAACCGTGCCTTGTCCCTGGCGCTCGATTTCCCGCATGATGAATTCGAGCTGATCCATCTTTCCGGCTCCTGGGCCCGGGAACGCCATTTGGTCCGCGCCCCGCTGCGCAGCGGAAATCAGGGCATCGACAGCAAACGCGGAGCGAGCAGCCATCAGCAGAACCCCTTCCTGGCCCTGCTCTCCCCGAATACCGGGGAAGACAGCGGAGAAGCCTATGGCTTCAGCCTTGTCTACAGCGGCAGCTTCAGTGCCGGGGCCGAGGTGGACCAATACGGGTCCACCCGGGTCACGATGGGCATCAACCCCTTCGGCTTCCGCTGGCTGCTTGAGCCGGGCGAAAGCTTCCAGACGCCGGAAGCTGTACTTGCTTATTCCGATGCGGGGATCGGCGGCATGTCCCGTATTTACCACCGCTTGTACCGTACCCGTCTGGCAAGAGGGCTGTACCGCGATGAACCGCGTCCGGTGCTGATCAACAACTGGGAAGCCACCTATTTCGGCTTCGATGCGGACAAGATCGAAGATATCGCCCGTGCCGGACAAGTGCTTGGCATTGAGCTGTTCGTGCTCGACGACGGCTGGTTCGGCCGCCGGGACGATGATTCCACTTCCCTGGGAGACTGGTTCGTGGATAAACGCAAGCTGCCGCAGGGCCTGTCCGATCTGGCGGAACGGGTGAACCGGCTTGGCATGCAGTTCGGCCTCTGGTTCGAGCCGGAGATGGTCTCCCCCGACAGTGAGCTGTACCGTGCCCACCCGGATTGGTGCCTGCATGTGCCAGACCGCAGACGCAGTCAAAGCCGCAATCAATTGATCCTCGACCTGTCCCGGCCGGAGGTCTGCGACTACATTATAGATGCCGTTAGCAGCGTATTATCCTCGGCTCCGATCACTTATGTCAAATGGGATATGAACCGCCATATGACGGAGATCGGCTCCGCGTCGCTGCCGCCCGGGCGCCAAGGGGAAACTGCCCACCGCTATATGCTGGGGCTGTACCGGGTAATGGAAGAAATCACATCCAGCTTCCCGCATGTGCTGTTCGAGAGCTGCTCCGGCGGCGGCGGCCGGTTCGATCCGGGCATCCTGCACTACATGCCGCAGACCTGGACCAGTGACAATACCGATGCCGTAGAGCGCCTCAAGATCCAGTACGGCACAAGTATTGTCTATCCGGCCAGCGCCATGGGCGCACATATCTCGGCTGTGCCGAACCATCAGGTTCACCGCAGCACCCCGCTCTCCATGCGCGGCGATGTGGCGATGTCCGGCAACTTCGGGTATGAGCTGGACCTGACCCGGTTCACCGAAGAGGAGCAGGCGGAAGCGGCTGCCCAGGTTGCCTTCTACAAAGAAATCCGTTCGCTTGTTCAGCAAGGGGATATGTACCGGCTGCTTTCGCCGTTTGAAGGCAATGAAACGGCTTGGATGTTTGTAGCCGAGGACCAGTCCGAGGCATTGGCCGGCTACTTCCGTGTGCTGGCCGGACCAAACACCGCCCGCCCCCGTCTCCGCCTTCAGGGACTTGATCCGGACAAGGATTACATCCTTAAGGAAACCGGCGTTATATACGGCGGAGACCGGCTGATGTATGCCGGCCTGCTGCTTCCCGAGCTGCATGGCGATTTCCAGAGCAAGCTGCTGCATTTTGTTGCAGTTGAAAAGTAAATACATTTTCAAACAAGCAGGCCCGCAATGGATGGTGCCTGCTTGTTTTTTAAGCAACAATTTCGATATCGGAGACCACCTCACAGGCAACCTGCGAACTTATTTGGTAAAAAGACTCGTGGTTAACCCCTCCATAATCCCTTTACCAAGAAAAGGGGCAAGCGGTAGGACGGCTCCCAGACCTTGTTCCTCCACAAGCTTCCGGGCACACTCATTCAATACTTCCTCGCTCAGAAAAGGAGCAAGCGGTACCAGATCAATAAACTCTCCGCGTTCGCATGTCTTCCTGGCACATTCATCTAACACTTCTTCACTCAGAAAAGGCGCCAGTGGTAAAAGGTCGATTATTTCCCCGCTCTCCATAGCCTTCCGTGCGCATTCATCCAGCACTTCTTCACTCAGAAAAGGGGCCAGCGCCACCAGATCGCCGATTGGCCCGATCTCTATCACCTTCCTGGCGCATTCATCCAGTACTTCCTCACTCAGAAAAGGAGCCAGTGCCACCAGATTGCTGATTGGCCCGATCTCTATCACCTTCCTGGCGCATTCATCCAGCACTTCATCACTCAGAAAAGGAGCCAGCGCCACCAGGTCGCCGATTGGCCCGATCTCTATCACCTTCCTGGCGCATTCATCCAGTACTTCCTCACTCAGAAAAGGAGCCAGCGCCACCAGGTCGCCAATCGGCACATTGGCCTTTACATGCTCAAACACCTCTTCAATTTGTTCCGTCTTAAGCAGCGGCGCAACTTCCAATATTTCTATTGCAGATACCTCATGCTGATGCAGGTAATCCTCAGTTGCATTTTCCAGCACACTTGTTAGGATCGCTGTCCCCCTACCCTCTTCCAGAATCTCCTCAATAGAGACATTAAAGATTTCCGCCAGCTCCGGGAGCTTAGAGATATCGGGCATGCTTGCGCCCCTCTCCCAATTGCTGACCGCCTGATAGCTGATTCCCAGCTTATCCGCAAGCCCCATTTGCGTGAGCCCTGCGGCCCCTCTTAATTTAACGATATTCCTGCCTACCTTTAGCATATCGAACATGTTACCACCCCTTCAGCTGTGATGTCCTCAGTGTATCGATTGCTGCTGATTTTGCATATCAAGCGCTGCTTGAGTGCTTGCCTTCTGCGGCCTGCCGCGGAAAACGGTCACCAAAATTACAGCAGCGATAATAATAACGGCAGCGGTCAGGGTGTTCACGGTTATCTGTTCGCCTGCCAGCAGCCAGCCAAGCAGCACGGCAACTACCGGATTGACGAAGGCATAGGTCGAAACCAGTGTAGGATCGGCGTTTTTTAGCAGCCAGATGTAGGCCGTGTAGCCTATAATCGAGCCGAAGACGATTAGATAACCCAGAGCTGCGTACGAACGGAGGGAAATGGCCGGAACGTCCATCTTAGACCAGTCGCCGGTAAAGAAGGAGAAAACCAGCAGCAGTGCGCCACCTGTCAGCATTTGCGCAGCCGTTGACATCAGCGGAGAATCCGGTATCCGGGCGCTGCGTGAGTACATGGAACCTGCCGCCCAACTAAGGGAAGCTGCCAGCAGGGTAATAATGCCGATCAGGTCGGTTGCAGTGCCATTGTCTCCCTGCCCCGGCTGGAAGACCAGAACGGCGATGCCCAGCAGTCCAAGCACAATCCCGGCAATAACACCGGGATTTGGACGCTTGCCGCTGCGGCCAACCCACCCGAACAGCATCATCCAGACGGGCACCGCAGCGACGATCAGAGAAGCAATAGAGGAAGAGACCCTTTGCTCCGACCAGGCCACCAGTCCATTGCCTCCAAGCAGCAGCAGTGCGCCGACGATGGCCGAAGACCGCCACTCGCGTCCTGCCGGGCGCTTAGCACCGCTTAATCTGGAAATGACATAGAGTAAAGCTCCGGCCACAAAAAAGCGGATTCCGGCCATCAGAAAGGGCGGCATGGTCTCTATCGCGACCTTCATGCCGACATAAGTTCCTCCCCAAAATAAATAAACAGACAACAACGCGATGCCAACCCCATACATCGCGTTAGCTCCATTCTTTTGCAGCATACTGCACCTTCCTATCTTATAAAAATGCCGATGATCTTGCCTGTCGTTTCCTTGAAGCTCTGGCTGACCACCTTCACTGAGATCATGACTTTGATTTTCTGATCCAGCTTGCCCCAGTCCACAATCCCCTTGTAGCCTTTGATGACTCCGTTCTTCTCCAGCTTACCTACTCTTTGATGTACCGAGGGCCGCGAGATGTACAGCAATATGTGTCGTCAGCACCGCTATATACTACACGCTGTCATAGGTCGGCTCGCTCCGCACAACGCAGCCATAGATACGCTCGAATTATATCGGGTCCACAGTCAATCACCTCATACCGCCAGTATAAATGATTCGGCTCACCTTATGCAGCCCTGTGAAATAGGAGAGCAAGATTACGACAGTACCTGTCTTCCTTGCAGCAACCCAGGAACAAATCGACCAAAGCGGAATCCAACAACGCCATTGTTGCCCTTGAAAATAACGAATTGCAGGCTGTTTTTGTACATGCAAAAAACCCTCAAGACGGAATCCGTATGAGGGTGGCTTAAGCGCTGCTGGCCCGATAAATGTATTTACTACAATAAAAATGCCGTGCAACCGTTTATTTTTAGCTTTAGATGTATTCTGTACAGTTAAAAAAGGACGATAGACTCCTTTTAGCAGGATGAGCTTTAGATAGGTGTACCAAGTACAATTAGCTCCGTTTTATTGCCGATTTCTTCCCTTTTAGTTGCATAGAATGCAGTTACAATTGGAAGATGGCACCTCTGAGCTGTACACAAACTAACCAAAGAGATGAAGCTGTACTCAGAGTTCAGGAATTCACTCCCTGCCGGGCAGTCCGGCCCCGCCAAAAAACTCTCCTTCCTCCAGCCCCGACACAAACCGCTGCAGCCAGGCATAATATTCTCCCGCATGCTGGAGCTTGTCCAGGTCCCGCAGGCAGGCCTGCCGTTCCTCTTCAGGAGTGTCCTTCGCCTGGATCAGCTCCTGAAGCTCTGGCATCACCGTACCCATCGCCTCCTGCATGACATCAATTTCCCGCTGAAGCTTCAGGGTGAAGAAGTTTTTGAATGCCTGAAAAAAATCAGTCTCGGCTACATACAGCTCCTTTCGCTCGCGTTTCTCGTCCAGCTTGGTCACCATCCGGGAAGCGATCAGGGAGCGGACGCCGTAGCTCATATTGCTTTTGCTCATATTCATGACCTGCTTCATTTCCTCCAGCGTCATCGGCTTGTCCTCAAAGAACATAATTCCGTATAGCTGCCCGTAAGAATAATTCGCTCCATATAAATCCATCGTCTGCGCTATCGCATCAATCATCGGTCGCAGCAGTTGCTCCCGTGGTGATAAATGCTCGTTGTCCTCGCCAAATGCGGCCTGTTTCATTCGCTGCACCTTCACTCTTTTTTAGAATCGTTCCCTCTACATTACACAATACTGAAGCTTCGTTACAGGTTTTCTGCAAATTTTACACAACTTCCGAACGATGTTTACTTCCGCTTAACCACGGGCTTGTCTCATGAGTGTACAATTTTTTTTGAACAGAGGAGCTTTCCTCTGCATTATACCGCAAAATCAAGCTGATGGAATGGGGTATCGGAACGAAAATGACACGCTCAAAGGTTATTAACGGCTTGAAGCCCGTGCTGTTCACGCTGCCGGCGATGGTACCGTTCGTTCTGTTCTGGCTGGCGCCGCTGTTGTATGTGCTGTATCTCAGCTTCACAGAATGGGACTTTATGAGCCCGGAGAAAACTTTTGTCGGACTGCAAAATTATGCCGATCTTTTCAGCAACCCGGCCTTTTACAAAGCGCTGAGAGTGACCGCGCTCTTCTGTGCGGGCAGTGTGCTGCCGATCATTCTCCTGGGACTCGGACTCGCGCTGCTGATGAACCGCAAGCTGAAAGGCTCCGCACTTTATCAGGTGCTGCTGTTCTCGCCATGGGTCACGCCAACCGTCGCTGTATCCATTGTCTGGTCGTGGATCTATGAGCCTGAGGTCGGCCTTGCCAATACGGTGCTTGATTTCCTCGGACTCGGGAAAATCGGCTGGCTGCAAGACCCCAAATGGGCGCTTGTGGGAGTCCTCCTGGTGACCATCTGGAAATCCGTGGGCTGGGCGATGATCTTTTATCTGGTGGCACTGCGGAATGTACCTTCAGACCTGCTGGAAGCCGGGGAGCTTGATGGCGCAAGCGCTGCTCAGAAGTTCTTTCGCATCACTCTGCCGCTGATCTCGCCAACCACCTTGTTTCTATTCGTGGTACAGCTTATCCAGGCCCTTCAGGCCTACGATCAGATCAACGTGCTGACCCAAGGCGGCCCCTCCGGCTCCACCCGCACACTGCTGTATCTGTATTATCAGTCCGCCTTCGAATCCTTCCAGATTGGAGAGGCTTCCAGTGTAGCTGTTGTTCTTGTCATCATCTGCATGCTGCTGTCCGTATTCTCATTCGGCATCAGCAAACGGACGACCCATTATCAATAATCCGTACATTTTCCAAGAGGAGGTCTCACCGCTTGCGTATATTCACACGGCTGGGCGGACCGGCCCGTCATCTTTTTTTTGCCACGCTTGCCCTGCTGATGGCTTTCCCGTTCTACTGGATGGTCACCAGCGCGCTGAAAACCAATGATGAAATCTGGCGTTCCCCGCCTACACTCTGGCCTGAAGTGCCGCTCTGGGGAAATTTTGCCGCTGCCTGGAATGAGGCCCCGTTTGCAAGATACATGGGCAACAGCATTTTCGTCGCCACTTCCATCGTCATTCTGCAGATCATCAATTCCGGCATGATGGCCTATGCGCTGACGCATATGAAATTCCGCCTGAAGGGGCTTTTTGCCGGAGTGATCCTGTTCGGTTATATGGTTCCGGCTACAGCGGTCTACCTGCCCGGCTATCTTGTGCTGTCCGAGCTGCACCTGCTGAATTCCTACGGCGGCCTGATTCTCTCCAACTCTGTAAGCATCTTCGCGATCTTTCTGATCCGGCAAGCGTTCCTGCAGGTATCGCATGAGCTGGTGGAGGCCGGTGAAGTGGACGGCGCCTCGCATATGCGGATTCTGTGGACGGTGCTGGTACCGGTTACGAGGTCATCCTTTGCCGTGCTGGCGCTGATTACCTTCATTGATCAGTACAACAATTATTTCTGGCCGATGCTGATTACCAAAGACCCTGACCTGCAGTTAGTCTCGGCTGGCCTGCGCAGCTTTTTCGTGGAAGGGGGTGCATACGGATTACAATGGCCGCTGATCATGGCCGCCAGCGCCTTCACCATCGCCCCGCTGCTGCTTGTCTTCCTGCTGGCGCAGAAAACGATCATGCAAAGTGTCAATATGACGGCAGGCTCCAGTAAAGGCTGAATCTTACATTTTTGAACAAAGAGGAGAATGATGATGAACGTATTAAAAAGGTTGTCGGCGGTATCTATGATTGCCGGATTCACAGTGCTCACGGCTTGCGGCGGAAATTCCGCTTCGGACAACGTTACGGCGGGAGGCGGTGCCTCCGCAGCTCCAGCGGCAGACGCCCCTCCAGCCCAAAGCGAACCGGTAACCATTGAATTCTGGTATGGACTTGGCGGCAAGCTTGGCGAGAATATGGAATCACTCATCCAAAAGTTCAACGCCTCGCAGCAGGAGGTCATCGTCAAAGGCATCGTGCAGGCAGACTACAGCGAAACCGAACAGAAGCTTCAGGCGGCCATTGCTACCGGACAGGTTCCTGCAGCCGTGCTCTCCTCCAATATGGACTGGGCGCGTAAGGGATATTTCTCTCCGATGGATGAGCTGATCACCCAGCAGCCGGATTTTAATAAAGAGGATTTTGTCCAGACCTTTCTGAACCAGGGCCAGGTTGACGGCAAGCAGTATTTCCTTCCGATGTACGGAACGACACAGATTATGTATTACCGCAAGGATGCTTTTGAGAAAAGCGGCATCGATGCCAGCCAGCTGAAGACCTGGGAAGACCTGGCGGCAGCCGCTGGGAAAATGGCCGTTAAAGACGGCGGCAAAACAACCTTCTTCGGATGGGAGCCGATGTGGGGCTCCGGCAACATGATTGATGCCGTGCTCAGCAAGGGCGGCAGCGTTCTTAGCGAGGATGGCACCAAAGTAACGATCGACTCTTCGGAGTGGATTGAAACCTGGGATCTGTTCCGCAAATGGATTCACGAGGACAAGACCATGCGCATCCACTCCGGCGGACAAGGCTGGGAGTACTGGTACAAGACCATTGACGATGTGATGAAAGGCCAAGCGGCGGGCTATATTGGCTCCAGCGGAGATCAGGGTGATCTGGATTTCAGCATCGTCTCCGCAATGGAGCAGCCGGGCTGGGCCGGAGTTGGCGAAGGCAAGCCTGTGGCACAAGCGATCATGGCCGGTATTCCTGCCAAAGCCGGGGATGACGAGAAGCTGGCAGCGATGAAATGGCTGACCTACTTCACGAACTCCGAGAATACCGCCTTCTGGTCAATCAACACCGGATATATTTCCGTCCGCCAGTCTGCGCTTGAAGATCCGGCATTCGTCTCCTTCAGCGAGACCAATCCGCAGATCAAAATCCCGTTAATGCAGGCGTCCCACGCCTCCGCCCCCTTCCAGGATCCTACCGGCGGCAAAATCAATGATGCGCTGACCATTGCTGCGGACAAGGTGCAGATTGAAAATATCCCTGCGGCTGAGGCCCTGAAGGAAGCGCAGCAAACTGCCCAGGCTGCACTTGATAAAGTAAAATAAGCGGTATATCGTATCAAGTGGAAACGGCTTCGCCGTCCTTAAAAGGAGGCTATCCGTTTCAGCGAGAAATAGGACGTGAATTATTAAATCTAAGGGGGCGGCAGCGTGCCTGAGCTCATCACTCCGCAAGGGGAACATTCCATATCCGCGATTCTGTTCGACAAGGACGGCACACTGCTGCAGTTCGTTTCCCTCTGGGGAAGCTGGGGCGAGTGTTTCCTGGGACAGTTCACCCGGCAGCTGGAACAACGCGGCCTCGAATTCCCGGTTCAGTATCTGGCCTCCCTGCTGGGAACCGTTCACGATGCTGAGGGTAGAATTACAGACTATGACCGGAATGGTCCCTTGGCTATGGGGACGATGAGCGACCTTTACGCCATTCTGTCCTGGCAGGGTTACCTGCTAGGCTTATCCTGGGCCGAGTCCAAGGAACTGGTAGAGCTCTGCCGTCAGGAAGCAGATGTAATGCTGGAGCGCAGCCGCCCGGTGCTCCCGCTTCCCGGCCTGCTCCGGTTCCTTGACGACTGCATAGCCAAGGGCATTGCTCTGGCCGTAGTGACTGCCGATGAAACAGCGGCGGCCGAAAATCACCTCCGCTGGCTCGGTATCCAACATTATTTCTCTGCCGTGATCGGTACGGATCAGGTCGAGCGGGGCAAGCCGTTCCCAGACATGGCGCTGCTCGCCTGTGAGCGGCTTGGGGTACAACCTGCCAAGGCCGCCGTGATTGGCGATACGAACGGCGATATGCGGATGGCTAAGGCCGCCGGGGCAGCTGTAGCCGTCGGGATTTCCGGCGCAGCGGATATATCAGTGCGCGGTCTTTTGCCGGATGCAGATTCTCTGGTGCAGTCCTATGCAGAACTAAGTATTGGAAGGAATACAAGGTGAGGGCCGAAGGGGTGTGGGCCTGGGTTTTTCTCGCGCTGGCGATTCTGTTCGAGCTCTCGGGAACCATCTCTATGAAAATATCCCACGGTTTCACCCGGCTCTGGCCCTCCGTGCTGATGTTCCTGTTCTATGGGATCAGCTTCACCTCGCTGAATGTAGCGCTCACCTCGATCAAGGTCGGGGTAGCTTATGCGGTATGGTCAGGTGCAGGAATCATCCTGATCTCCGTCGTGGGGGCGGTGTATTTCGGGGAGCGGCTGACACTGTCCTCCCTATTATGGGTGACTGTGATTGTGGCCGGAATTGTGGGCTTGAACATTAGTGCCAAGGGGCATTAACAAAGTTCTATTCATATACTTTGCATTCAGTTTAATACCATGCAATCCAAGGAGGCTCTCTCGCAAATGAGTACAAATGAACCAGGCGGACCACAGCCGCTGCTTACTTTCCAAATTATCACCGATACCCATGTCACTGCCGATCCATCCCATGAGTATAATCTGAATTTCGAGCGGGCGCTGCAGGATCTGGCTCACCATGCCCAGGGCAGCAGCGGGATTATGCATATTGGCGACATTACGGATCATGGCTTCCAGGAAGAATATGAGGAAGTCCACCGTATTCTACAGCTGCATCAGGCAGCACTCCCGGAGATCCGTTACACCTTGGGAAACCATGATGTGGGCCTTGGCCACTGGGAATCCCGCCTGGCAATGTACACTTCCCGCATGGAAATGCCCGGCCCCTATCATGACCATTGGATCGGCGGGTATCATTTTATTTTCCTGGGAACAGAGGAAGGTCTGCCAACGTTTTGTAAACTGTCGGACGAGCAGCTTCGATGGCTGGACCGTAAGCTTGGGGAAAAACTGGTGGACGGACACTCGAAGCCTGAGCAGCCTGTTTTTCTCTTCCTGCATCAGCCGCTAAAGGACACTGTAGCCGGATCTTTGGAGTCACAAGAGTGGTATGGCGTCACTCAAGATAAGGAGCTGCGCTCCATCCTGTCCAAATATCCTCAGACACTTCTTTTTACAGGCCATACGCATTGGGAGCTTGAAGTCGACAACACGATGTACCCCGGCAACGGCGAGACGGCTTCCATGTTCAATAGTGCTTCGGTTGCTTACCTCTGGACGAATGCGGATGAACACAAGACCGGCAGCCAAGGGTATTATGTGGAAGTCTATACCGACAAAGTCCTTATAAAGGGACGGGATTTCACTACGGGGAGCTGGATTGAATCGGCGCAGTACGAGGTGGTTACGTCCTTAAATGTACGCAGCTAATACCTTGGCGATGCCCGGAACACCCGGTTACATTGACAAAACAGCTATAACAAAAAGCAGCCTTCTCCCGTTAGTGGTGAAGGCTGCTTTTGCATGTCGGCATCATACCATTAATATCAATAGTCGCTGGGCCGGATTAAAACACTGCAGAGCTTGCTGCGGCTACCTTGCCTCAAAACGCAGGCAAAGCAATCTCCGCATAGTTATCTTCAAGGAATTTCTTCACTTCAGGTCCGCTGATGCGCTTCGCCAGCTTTTGAATGGCATCCGAAGCCTGGTTGTCTTCGCGTGCTACCAGGGTGATGGTGAATTCGGAATCTTCGCGTTCTGTAATCAGTGCATCCTTCTTCGGTGTCAGGCCCAGCGGACTGGCATAAGCCGGAGTCATCGCTACCAGATCGGCGTCGTCCAGCATCCGGGCCAGCATCAGCAGGTCCACTTCCTCGAACTTGTAGTTCTTGGCATTTTCGGTGATGTCAGCCTGTGTAGCCTTAATGCCTACGCCTTCCTTAAGCTTGATGAGTCCAGCGTCCGCGAACATTTGCAGGGAACGTCCAATGTTCGACGGGTCGTTGGCCATTACCAGTGTTGCACCTTCCGGCAGTTCGCTGATCGCCTTGTAACGTTTGGAATACCCGCCGTAAATGGCATCATATACAGGCTGTACAGCGACCAGCTTGGAGCCTTTGCTGGCATTAAACTGCTGCATGTAGGGAACATGCTGGAAGAAGTTCGCATCCACTTCTTTGTTCGCCAGCGCTTCGTTCGGCTGCACATTGTCGGATAGCACCACAACCTCCATATCCACACCGTCTTCCAGCAGCAGCGGTTTCACAATATCAAGAATATCCGTCATCGGCGGGATCAGCGAAGCCACTTTAATCTTTACAGGCTCTTTGCTGTCTGCAGCGGGTGCCTCTGCATTCTCCTTGTTATTTCCACAACCGGCAACGATCAACACAAGCAGTGTAAGCGCGAATAGCATTGTTTTTTTCATGAGTATAACTAACCCCCAACTTTATATTTTGATTTCAAGGTCATAGATGCTTGCAAATTCCTCAGCGTTTATCCAGCAGTCTCGCCGCAGTGCTGCCTGTAAATTGAATCACCTGCACGAGCACAATCATCACGACAATCGCATAGATCATCACTTCCGTCTCGAAGCGCTGGTACCCGTAACGGATGGCGAAATCGCCTACTCCGCCCCCGCCGACAACGCCCATTACAGTTGAGAACGAAATAAAGCTAATCGTAGAAGCAGTCAATCCAAGCACCAGACCAGAACGGGCCTCCACATAAAGAAACTTGAAAATCAGCGAAACCTTTGAAGCTCCCATAGATAAGGCCGCTTCAATCGTCCCCTTCGGAACCTCCAGCAGCGATTGTTCTACCAGCCGCGAGTAATAGGCAATTGCAACAATAGACAACGGCACAGTAGCCGCTACCGTACCAATCGCCGACCCCACGAGGAAGCGGGTGACGGGAATCAGCGCCACGACAAGCAGCAGGAACGGAAACGAACGGACAACGTTAACGATGCTGTTGAGGATAAGAGACACCAGCTGATTCTCATACAGCTGGCCTTTGCGGCAGAAATAAAGCAGCGTCCCCAGCGGGAGCCCCAGCAGTACGGCTGCGCCTACCGAAATGCCTACCATTACAAAGGTTTCCCCTATTGATTGCCACATTTGATCCTGGTATTTCAGCATATCCTCAAACATAGGCTTCCCCCGCTTTGCCGGTAATTTGCTCACGGTAGGAACCTGTATAGCCGACAGGCGCTGTAAAACCAATCTCTCCGCGGGAGAAGGAATCCACGATTCTGCCCTCTTCCATCACAGATACATCACTGCAGATGCTGCGGACAACATCCAGCTCATGGGTGACGATAACAATCGTGACGCCGAGTGTGCTGTTAATCTCTTTCAGCACAGCAAGAATATCCGCCGTTGTTCCCGGATCAAGCGCCGAGGTCGGCTCATCGCAGAGCAGCAGCTTCGGGCTGTTCGCCAGCGCCCGGGCGATGGCTACCCGCTGCCGCTGCCCGCCGCTGAGCTGGGCGGGATACTGCTCCGCCTTGTCCGCAAGTCCGACGAATTGCAGGCATTCCTCCACCCGCTTCATCCGTTCGCTCCGCGGCATACCGGCCAGCTCCAGCGGAATGGCGACATTCCGGCTGACTGTAGCATTGCCGAGCAGATTAAACTGCTGGAAGATCATACCGATCTTCTGCCTCTCCTCACGCAGAGCCCTTTCCGCCATTCCGGTAAGCCTCTTGCCGTCAACCGTAACATTCCCTTCATCCGGCCGCTCCAGCAGATTGATCAGCCGGAGCAGCGTCGATTTGCCGGCCCCGCTTGCCCCGATGATGCCATGGACAGCTCCTGTCTTCACCTCAAGCGATACCTGCCGGACAGCATGATAGCAGCCTTCCTTCAACTTGAAGCTTTTACTCACCCCACTCAGCGATAGTATATGTAAGCCCCCCTCTCCAGAACGCCTATACTATAGCCTTTTATCGCCTCAAACAGTGTACTATAATTATTTAAAATCTGTTTCATTAAAAATCTCTTTAAATAATAAGGTATTTTGTCGTCTGTGTCATCATTTTTCTCAAAATGATATATCAGCGGCATGGAAGAAAAACATGCCCGCAGAAGTAGAAATTAACAAACAAAAAATCCTCCCGGTCAGGAGGACGCGAACTTCAGACATGAAAGGCTCTTGAGATCCCGTTAATCAGCAAGAACACACCCAAGATTCTCAGTACAACTCTGGTGGTTTTGTCATCCTTTTTAAAGATGATTCTCCCAAACGCTCCAATCCATACATTGATGATGAGACCTGCGAGCAGCTCGATGATTCCTGCAAGCTCTGTAATGCCCAATATTATCACTTCCCACTCACCGTTATGATTATAATCATCCCTCTAATCCTCTAAGCTCTTTGCGCATAAATACATAAGCTCCGGCCAGTCCCAAGAATCCAATCCCGGCAAGGGCGATAACTGCTGAACCTATCGAACCGTCCCGGATATTCATAACGGATGTTACTTGGATAACCCATGCCTCGGGTGTGAATTTACCGATAGTCCTCATAACCTTAGGAGCGAGTTGCATGGAGAAGAAGGAACCCCCCAGCATCCCGGTAACCGCGACAATAATGGAAGCTGAGGAGGTAAACTGTTTCTGGCTCTTCATAAATGGAAGGATTAGCATGGTTAATCCGATTAAGGCAAATAAATACATGACAAGCAGCATAACGAGAACAGGCAGATTATGATTTATCATGTTTATTCTCAGCAGATATTTTCCTGAGAGCAGTATGACTGAAATATAAATAATGCCAAATAAAAACGCTGCAGCCATTTTTGAGAGCAGATATTTCATATAGCTGACGGGTGTGCTCAATAGCCGGTTTACGGTTTTGTTTTCTTTTTCGTCGACCAGCGATCTTAAGCCCTGAACGACCACAAACCAAATGAACATCGCCATAAAGCCTGTAAACCTTTCGGCAGCAGTTTTGTTCTCTCCCTCTTCACCGCTGTTCAGAGTCTGCACATTAATGCTCGGTTTCGAAGCACCTTTTAATGCTGTAAATAAATATCTGGACATAGAATCAGCATTCAGCTGTAAATGGCCGGACATATACTCCGAGTCATTGACTACTTTACGAATTGTGCCAGCTTCACCGGCGATGATCTCTTTCAGCAGCGCCCCCTCGCCGTTCTCCTCATTTTGCACAAAGCTGAGGGGAAGCTCCTGTCCTGACAGCAACATACTGCTGAAATCCTGCCCGATCACAAATCCAAAAGGAATATCCTGCGCGTTCACCTTATTCTTAATGCTCTTCACATCCGTATTAATCACCCGCAAGCCGCTGTGCTGACTAATCAGCTCTAATAATTGCTTGGAGTAGATGCTGTGATCATCATCTGCAGCATATATAGTATCCGGCATGCTGCCTGTGGAGAACGAGAACAGATACGTTAGAATTAGTGGAAGACCCATCATCGCCAAAACGGCTATTCGATTGCTAAATATCTGTTTCAGCTGATGTTTCAGCATGATGATAAATTGCACGAAAACTCCACCTTCTCCCACTGTATTGACTAATGCATACGATAATACAGATGACTCCCAGCCCTATCAGCTCCAGCAAATCTTTATACGATCCGGCAAGTCCGTTATTTTGGCTGATACTGAGGTACGCATTAATTGCTTTTCCGTTGGGGAGCAGCCTCTGAACGGTCCGCAGACTTTCCGGCAATTCGCTTCTACTGACAAAACTTCCGCCCAAAAAACTGAAAATATACAGCACAGGTGAAGCCAAGCTGGACACAGTCGTATGGTCTTTGGCAATAAATCCCCAGAGCAGCACAAGACTTCCTATGGCAAAAGCATACACAACCGTTACCATTAAAAGCTCAAGGGGCTGGCCCCAGCTCATTGCGAACACCAGCCAGCTGATGAGAATTACGCAAGACATTTGCAATACAATCGCCAGTATAATTCCGCTCAATTTGCCTACAACATACTGCACATCCCAAGCAGGCGTTGAACGTATTCTGAACAAAGTATGGTTTTGCCGCTCATCTACGATACTGTGCACCAGCACAAAGGCCGTCATAATCGAAAACATAACTACCATGGCAATGGAGTAATACTGTATCGCATCTACCGGCACCGCATCCTTTTGCGTTGAAACCGTCGGGATATCCGGGGAACGGCCGCTGAAATTGAATATATGGCTCTGAAGCTCCGCGATTTGGGCTTGCGGAAGGCCGTTACCGCCGTTTGAGAACTGGAGAACCGCAGACTTCTCTTCATTTAACAGGTTGAGCTGCTCACAGAACTGCTCCAGTATAGTCCTCACGATTGCCGTTTGGAGCGTTTTGGCAGATTCTCCGATCACAACAAGGTTCGCCGCCTCCTGCTTTATTGCAGCATAAGTAAAGTTATCCGGCACATATATAAAAACAGCGGCATGACCGTCTTCGACTGTTTTTTTGCCTTCGTCATAGCTGGCCGCTTCCTGCAAATGTATGACTTTCCGCAGATCTTCCCGCATAAAAACATTCTTTAAGGATTTCCCCAAGGCCAGCGGGCTCCCTTGAGCAGCAACGTTTTTATCCGCATTATAAAAAGCAACGTCAAACGCCTTCACACTGGAGTCTGATCCGCCGAATGCCGTACCCAGAATGAGAATCAGTAGAGAAGGAAACAAAATCAGCTTCAGATAGAACCATTTATTTTTGGTCAGCAACCGGAAATCCAGTAAAAATAATGTGATCAGTTTTCGCATGACATCACCTTCTACTCCTCTCTTAAGGCTTTGCCTGTAATTTGGAGAAAAAGGCTTTCAAGATTCATCTCTTCGTACTTGAATCCGGTTAGCCGGATGCCCAGGTTCCTAATATCATCAACAATGTCAATCACACTTCTCTCCCCGGTAGAGACAAGCATACTAATATGTTTGCCTTCCACGGCTGCCTTGGTGACACCGGAGATTTGCTCGAGCTGGCCCAATGCTGCTTCATTTCCTTCACTATAATCCACCGTCAGCGTATCGCAGGCCTTCAAGTTCAGCTTGAGCTCCTCTTTGCTCCCCAGCGCAATAAGGGAACCATGGTCGATTATCGCAAGCCGCTTGCACAGATACTCCACCTCTTCCATGTAGTGGCTGGTATAGATAACCGTCATGCCTCTGTCCTGGTTTAATTTCTTTACCGTTTCCAGAATATGATGCCTGGACTGGGGGTCGATCCCTACCGTAGGTTCATCTAGTACGAGCAATTTAGGATCATTCATCAACGCGGCACCGATATTGACCCGGCGTTTCATTCCTCCCGACAGCTCAGACACCGCCTGGTTTCTTCGTTCTTTGAGTCCAATGATGTCCAGAACTTCCTCGGTTCTGCTCTTCAATCTGCTGCCGTAAAGTCCATATAGACTGCCAAAGAACTCCAGGTTGTCCTTCGTGCTTAACGCCTGGTACAACGCCAAATCCTGCGGTACAATCCCCATTATTTTCTTGATCTCTCTGGGCTTTCCGCTGAGCGGTTTGTGATCGACAGTGATCGTCCCTGCGGTTGGCCTTAGCACAGTGCTTATCATCGACACCATTGTTGATTTGCCTGCACCATTCGGTCCGAGCAAGCCGAACCTTTCACCGCTTTGCACATTTAACGAAATATCCTTTACAGCCGTAAAATCCTTATATTTCTTCGTCACATGGTTCAGTTCAAGCATCAGCGTGGTCCCCTTTGCGATAACTCTTACTCTGTTATCATTTTATCGCCACGCTTCGAACAGGGATATTCACTTAAGTCCCCAATCAAGAGGTTGCTTTAGTAAGCAATTTCAGTATTACTTTAGTCATATAGGTTAGAGGAAGGAAGGTCAGGAGGAGACAAAACAGCCCCTCTCTCCTGAAAAACGGGTGATCATGCGGAGTTATATATTAAGCTTCTGCAAATACAGGGTCAATTCGGTTCTGTTGTTTAATTCAAGTTTGTTAAGCATTCTGGAAACATAGTTTTTTACCGTGCCTTCTGTAATAAACAGCTCGTTGCTGATGGTTTTGTTGCTTTTTCCCTCCATAATCCCCTTGGCCACCTCAAGCTCTCTTGGCGTGAGCCAGGGGGAGACAGTGGGAGTTCTATTCTCCGTTGGCAAACTATGAATCGTCCCCGCCGAGTTAAGGGCGTCCACCAATTCCCGGGTAATCTGCGGATTCAGCATAATGTTACCCTCGCAGGCCGATCGAATGGCCGCCATGATATCCTCTGAAGCCGAATCCTTAAGGATGTATCCATCCGCTCCATGCTTAAGCCCGGCAAGGATAAACTCCCTGTCATTAAAAGTAGTAAGGATGATTACTTTAACCCCAGGATACCCCTCTTTCACAGCTTTGGTCGCCTCAATCCCATTCATCAGCGGCATTTTGATATCCATCAAAATCACGTCAGGAGAGTAATCGGCCAGCAGCCGGAGTAGTTCCTGTCCATTTGCTGCCTCTCCGATTACCTTTGCATCCGCTTGAAGGCTCAAAACCATTTTCAAGCCTTCCCTGACAATCAGTTGATCGTCTGCAATTATAATACTCACCATAACTGCTGCTCCTCCTTGCCTATGCTAGAAATCAACCATTTTAGGAATATTCGCCTGCACTTTAAAACCTGAATCCTGATTAGAATCAAATTGAACGGTACCGCCCAAAGCGTGAATCCGCTGTTCGATCCCCTGAATTCCGTTCGACTTGATAACCTCCCTGCATCCCGTTCCGTTGTTGGCAATAAGCAATGAAATCTGCCGGGGATTTTTATGAATGGCCAGGGAGAAAAGTGTGGCTTTCCCATGTTTGATTCCATTAGTGATTGATTCCTGAACCGTTTTATAAATGCAGTCTTTAATTTCGAAGTTCACAGCTTCTATGTCCTCATCCATATTGAGTTCAAACCGGGTTTGCCCGGCCGCTTGGAAATGGGTGAAGAGGTTAAGGAGCTGGCGCCGGAGTGAAAGCTCCTGCTCCTGTACGTGATGCTCCTCATTCAGCAGCAGCACAGCCTGTCTGAGCTGCACCATACATTCTCTTGACAGCTGGTAGGATTGGCCAACAACACTCCTGATTTTGTCCGTTTCCAGGTCTACAGCTTTGTGGGCGAATTCTAGATGCATATTTAATGCAGTCAGATAATGCCCCAATGAATCGTGCAGCTCCTGGGCAATCCTTGTTCTTTCTTTGCTCAGCGTCAGCTCTCTGACCGTTACTGAATACTGTTTCAGCGCCAAATTAGCCTTCTCCAGTTCCTGATTCAGCACTTGTGTTCTGGCCTTCTCAATCATAGCATTCCTGAATAGGTAGACAATGGCGAACATGATTGCATAGGAAGTTATTATGTATTTTATTGCGGTATGACCGGCTGCCAGAGAAGCGCTGAAAATCCCCATATGCAACAGCAAAAGAGGTACAGGTACCTTCCGCGTACCCACGATGAGCTCCACAAGCAAAATAATGATATAAAGCTGTGTTCCGGTACAATACACTTTCCACAGCAAAAAACCAGCGCATAAATTGCTCAACACAAAAGAAAAAGACCACAGCGTCCCCGCTACGGATAAGTATCTGCTTCTGGCATAATCATTGATTAGCAGCAGCAAAGCAAAACACGCCAAAAATACCGCTGATCCGGGATCAGCGGCATAATCTTTAAGCAGCACAGCGAATACGGATAATACGGCGAACACTCTGATTATTTTCTCCGCAAACACTCGGACACCTTTGCCCGTAAAGCTTTCCATGGCCGACCCACCTCTTTAGCCACAGTATAGCATACACAGTTTCGGGCTGACGGGACTTACCGCAC
Source organism: Paenibacillus paludis (assembly GCF_042610515.1). Classification (NCBI taxonomy): domain Bacteria; kingdom Bacillati; phylum Bacillota; class Bacilli; order Caryophanales; family Paenibacillaceae; genus Paenibacillus; species Paenibacillus paludis. The sequence continues at coordinate 55,005 of NZ_JBGJZP010000011.1, read as the reverse complement.
TTGGAGAGTATTGCAAAATTGAATACAGCAGTGCAGCGGCCCTAAAACGCCCAACTGGGGGGAAATTCCTTAGTTGAATTCTGCACCGAAACTCCTCCAGGCGTAAATATCATTTCTGTAACGTCCGACAACCGTATCAATATGCGACTTCAACCGGGCCAGCAGCGTCTCCTTACTTACCGGACTCCCCGCCTTGTCCTGGAACAGCCAGTCGGTAGTCTGATTATGCCAGACCAGGGTATGGCCGCGCATCGCCAGCTGATGCTTCCGGGCAAAGGCAACCAGCTTGTCCGCCCCACTGAAATCATACACATCCTCTGCCGGATGCAAGCTCTCAAATTTCATTTCGTTCTCAGCGGTAATGCTATTAAAATGATAGGCAAGCAAATGTTCCTGCGACACTATCGTCCGTGGATTCACCGCCGCTCCAATCTTGAAATCATCCGCGAACACCGCCTTCAGCGCAGGCTCGGTAAAGCTGTTAATGCCCCTCATGAGTTGCCCTCCTAAAAGTTTTGTTAGCATAGACTTAAGTTAGTTTTGTTAGCCTATAATGAGCGGTAATCAAACCAGTCGAAGTAAGCCGTCGCTTCCGCTGTTTTGCCATGGCCTGTAGCGTACAGGCCGATTACGACACCGGTAAAACCGTTGCCTTCTACCGCCTGCGGCGACAAGGCATAGGCAGCTCCCGAAGCCAGCTTGGTCCATTTCTCACCGTCCAAGGAATAGAGAAGATAATATTCGGCAGCATCGGCTGCAATTTTCAGGTAGGCTTTGCCGGTTGGGGCAGGAACCTCCCCCGCAAGCTGTGTATGTCCTTTCACCGTCAAATAGGCGGATATCACTCTTTGGCCGTCTTTTTGTGCCAGGCCTATTTCATAATGCGCCTGCTCATTCATACGGGCGCATAGACCGGCTTCTTCACCGTCCGCCCCGCTATCCAGCTCCAGCAGCGTGCTCCATTCCGCAGCCACATGCTGCTGCCTTCTGCCGGCGAAAGCCACCTGGCCGATCTCGTTCAGACTTCCCGGCTGTCCGCGAAGCGCCAGCCAGCCCGGACGTGCCTGCAAAGACCAGCTGCCCTCTGCCGGATTGCGCAGAAAGGTCAGTGCATACGGCAGTACGCTGTCTGCAAATTCATGCCGCCCGTTATATTCAACAGGCTGCGGCGAACCTTTTGACGGACGCGCCACGTTCATCTCCAGCTCAACTGTTCCTTCATTATTATCAATCATCGGCCAGCCGTCTTCATTCCAGTGCACCGGTGCAAGATATGTCTCCCGTCCGAGCACCCCGTAGCCGTGTTCTCCAAGCCTCACACCCAGAAAGACAGCCCACCAGTTCCCGTCCGGCCCCTCAATCAGATCGGCATGGCCCAAATACTGAATCGGATGATCGATCCCTCTGTGTGTCAGAATGGGCTGCGGCAGCCGCTCGAACGGCCCGTACGGAGAACTGCTGCGCCCGATAATCTCACGGTGTTCCTTGGCCGTCCCGCCTGAGGCAGCCATAATATAATACAATCCGTTTATCTTGTATAAATGCGGCCCTTCCGTCCAAGGCCCGCCGTCGCCGGTCCAGATCACAACCGGTTCGGTCAACGCCTCTCCCGTAGTGATATTAATCTCATATTGGATGACATGGGAATCATAATTAGCTCCCTGCTGAGTGGTCACATAAACTTTGCCATCCTCGTCAAACATCAAGGAAGGGTCGATCCCCCCGAACGGGACACTGATCGGATCTGACCAGGGCCCCGCAGGATCGGTTGCTGTAACGTAAAAGTTGCCTCTTCCCCGCACATCCGTTGTAATCATGTAGAAGGTTCCTTCATGATAGCGGATCGTCGGTGCATAAATGCCGTCGGAGCTGCCGCAGCCGCGGATATCCAATTGGCTGATCCGGTCCAGCACATGGCCGATCTGTTTCCAGTGAATCAGATCCCGGCTGTGAAAAATCGGCACTCCCGGAAAATATTCAAAGGAGCTGCACACCAGATAATAATCTTCCCCAGCCCGGGTTATGCTCGGATCGGGATAGAAGCCCGGAAGAACCGGGTTCGAGTATTGTGTTGAAGACGGGTTCATAGCCTGCAGACAACCTTTCTGTATCAGTAACTATGATTGCGTTATTCCTTCACACTGCCCACATTCAGGCCCACAACAAAATATTTCTGCATGAACGGATAGACGAGCAAGATAGGTACCGAAGCCACTACGGTAATAGCGGCCCGGATCGACAACGGCGTCACCAACGCTCTGGCCGATTCCTGATCCATCCCTACCCCGGCGGAAACGTTCGGATTGCTGTTGGAATTCATCGTTGAAGATAACAGCTTCATCAGCTCATATTGCAGGGTACTAAGATTCTGTCTGGAAGAGGTATAGATAAAGGCATCAAACCAGGAGTTCCACGCGCCGACAGCCACAAACAGGGCAATGGTAGCGAGCACCGGTTTGCACAAAGGGAAAACAACCTTCATGAAAATTCTGAAATCCCCTGCACCGTCGATTCTCGCCGATTCCAGCAGACTTTCCGGAATCGTGCCGATGTACGTACGGATGACGATCATATTAAATGCGCTAATCATGGACGGGAGAATATATACCCAGAAGCTGTTCAGCAGGTGCAGATCCTTGATCAGGAAATACCCTGGAATCAAGCCGGCGCTGAAATACATGGTGAGTACAAAGATCACAGTAATCGGCTTGCGGAAAACATATTCCCTCCGGCTTAATGTGTAGGCAAGCATGGTCGTCAGGAAAATGTTTAGAATCGTTGAAATCACTGTGCGCGACACTGATATCAGAAATGCGTCATAAATCGTCCCCGAGGCAAAGATCGCCTTGTAGTTCTGAACAGTCCAGACTCTCGGCCATAAGTAAATGCCGCCGCGGATCGTATCATTGCCCGCGTTGAACGAAACAGCAATGGTATTAAGGAACGGATATAATGTCACAAGCACCAGGCAGATCATAAAGACCGTATTGAACGAAGTGAATAGAATCGGTTCAAGCCTGCCGGTGCCTAAGCTCTTTTTCATCGTGAAGCCTGCTTTTTTCTGAGGGCTAATTTGTCGGTTATCCATGGTTATAACAGCCTCTCTTCCCCAAGCCGCTTAGAAATTCCGTTAGCCATAAGCAGCAATGTTACGCTGACGACGGTTTTGAAAATCCCGCCAGCAGTCGCGAGTGAATAATTCCCTTGGGCAAGCCCGTATTTAAGCACGAATATATCTATCGTTTCCGCCCAGTCCACAACAAGCCCGTTGCCGAGCAGGTACTGAACCTCAAAGCCCGCTTCCAGGACATGCCCTATGGACATAATCATCAGAATTACGATCGTTGCTTTAATACCAGGCAAAGTTACAAACATCATTTTCTTGTAGCGGTTCGCGCCGTCAATTTCGGCGGCTTCATAAAGTGCTGGATCAATGGAGGCAATGGCCGCGAGATAAATAATCGTATTCCAGCCGACTTCCTTCCATACATGCGAGGCGCCTACTATTCCCCAGAAATACTTGCCTTCACTGAGCCATAGAATCGGCTCTTTAATCAGATGCAGCTTCATCAGAACGATGTTGACAATCCCGTCATTGATGGACAGCGAGGTGGCCACAATGCCGGTAACAATAATCCAGGACAAAAAGTGCGGCAGATAGGAAATCGTCTGCACGGTTCTTTTCCAGAACACCTTCTTGATTTCATTCAGCAACAGCGCGAGTACGATGGCCGTAACAAAACCAAGCACAAGATTGATAATCCCCATCGCCAATGTATTGCGCAGCACCCGGAGGAAATTATCATCGGTAAACAGAAACTTGAATTGCTTCAATCCTACCCATTCCTGTTCGCTGAAGGACTTGGCCGGCTTGTAATTCTGGAAAGCCATTGTCCAGCCCCAGACGGGGACATAGGCAAAAAGAATAATATAGAGCATTAGAGGTACAGACATCCATATGAGCTGATTCTGGCTTTTGATCAACGACCAGGTGACGGGCCGCTTCTTCTTCTTTTTCTTGGGATGCCGGACGACGGTATCTATTTCTAGGGTCTCATCCATAGTAGTTGTCTCCCCACTCAATCATTTTAATTTAGCAGGTGGAAGGCCGGAACCGGCCCCCCACCTTTGCTTCGTTATTTACTCCAGTTATCAATTCTCCATTTTATCTGTTCATTGATCTTGTCTTCATAAGCCTTTACATTGGCCTTCTTAACCTCTCCGACATAATCGCCCCAGACGGAATCAAATTCTGCCGGGCTGGCAAGGATGGCTTTAGGCAGGAACTTTGTCGACAATTCATTCAGCTTGGTGTTGGCGATTTTGGCATCCGAGCCTTCCACCAAATCGATGGACCAGGCCGGGTAATAGACAGGGTTAGCAGGGGGTTCGCTGAAGAAATCGACATAGCTGTTAAAGCCATAAGCATCCAGGAACTCCTTGTCAAAAGGTTTTAAGCCGGCTTGATATTCTTCAGGCTGCTCGGATACGCCGGTGGCATTGCCGTCGTTGAAGCTGCCCTCGATTTTAGGCATCCAGCTGTACAGCGATTTGGCCTTGTTGGCAAGCTGCCATGTCGCATCTGTAGCTTTATCGCGCTGCTCCTGTGTTCTCATGAAGCGGCCTTTCTCGTTCACGATGTAATCCTCGCCTTCAATCCCCCAGGCAAACGTCTTCTGCCAGTCTTCGCTGATCAGTGTATCCAGCAGTTTGATAATCTTCACCGGATCTTTAGCGTTGATGCTGATACCGAAGCCGTTGTTCAGGTTCAAAGCCGCTCTATCGCGATAGTAGTCTTTAGTAGCCTTATCGTATACAAGCGGAAGACCTACGTAAGTACGCTCGATTTTATTCTGCGTGGTCAGCGATTCTTCGGCAGAGCCAAAGTTCCAGTGCTGGTCAAACATCCCCAGAACCGTACCGCTGGACAGCTTCGCCATATACTGGTCATAGTTCTGAACAAAGGTCTCTTTGTCAATCAGGCCCTTCTGGTTGACTTCGTTCAGTTTCTGGTAGTATTGCTTGGCATAATCTTTGTCTGCAAAAATTTCGGCCACGCCGTCATTTACAACTACACCGCCATCGTTCGGATGACCGATCAGATGCTGCGGCGCATTGAACAGACCCCAGCTTCTCCAGTCAGAGTTAAGAATTTCGAACCCGATGGTCGGGCTTCCGTCAATCTTTGGATATTTCTCCTTATATTTTTCGATCAGATCGAAATATTCATCAAGCGTCTTGACCTTTGGATAACCGAACTCCTTGAGAATTGCCTTTTGAATCCAGAAGGCAGGACCCGAGTAATAGGCACTATTGACCTTACCGTTGTACACCCCGTAATTTGGCAGGATATAAATATGTCCGTCATTCGGGTCTTTCATCATGTTCCAGTAATCGGCGTAATGCGCTTTCAAATTCGGTGCGTATTGTTCAATCAAATCTTCAAGCGGAATGTAGGCGCCTGCAGCCGTCAGCTTCGTATTGCCCGTCATCATATCCGGGTAATCCTGGCCGGCAATCATAACACCCAGCTTCTGGTTGATGTCGCCCGCCAAAAATTCAAAATTGAAGCTGGCACCCGTTTCTTCTTTGATTTTCTTGTAAATCTTATTGTCCGGCGTCGGCTGCTGTCCGGCTTCGCCGAGGAAGATGCTGATGTTGAACGGCTCGACTTTGTCGCCCGTAGTTGCAGCCGCCGTAGTTTGTGCTCCACCGATCTCTTCCGCTTTAGCGTTGTTCTTGGTGTTGTTGTACCCGCCGCATCCGGCGAGGGTAAAGCTCAGGGATAACAGCATAATCAGGGAAAACTTAAACGTTGTTTTAGACTTGCCCCCCATAAAGCACCTCCATAATTTTTTGACGCTGCATCTTGTAAGCACTTACATTTATAAATTATAGAGGTGATAATGCCTGTAAAATACGACTGAATTAAAGGTGTATCCCCAAAAAGTTTAGAACTTTGCATTCCGGTATTCATTCGGTCCCATATGCATTTTCTTCTCAAATTGCTTCAGAAACTGTCCATAATTGGCATAGCCCACCTGCTCGGCAATTTCTGAAAGCTTTAATTTATGCTCACGCAGCAGCACCGTGGCCTCCGCGATCCGCAGGTTATGAAGCTGCTCATTGAAGTTGATTCCGTTCTTCTTCATTAGCAGCTGTCCCAGATAAACCGGGTGCAGGAAAAAGACTTCTGCCAGCTTCTGAATACTCAGACTTTCACGGTAATGCTGCTGGATATACTGATTGATCTCCCGCACGATCCCGTGCGAGCACTTGTCCTGCTCCTGCAGAAGCAGTTCAATACTGCTCTCGCCGAAGGTCCGCAGGTGGTCCATTAGCCCGCTCAAACTCATCATGGAATGCTGAATTTCAGGAAGCTTAAAGGCCTTGGCCGCATTCTCCCCGTGTTCTCCGCCAGCTTCAGGGGTCAGCTCCTGTATGCGGTACATAATATGAATTGCAAACTTCTTCACTACCTCCGGGGCGACCCGCTTCTCCCGAAAGCCGCGGGCTGCCTCATCCACAGCCTGGCGGTAACCGGCAATATCCAATGTATTGACCGGGCTGAGCAAAGCATCGATCAGCCGGATAGGATCATAGTGATAGCTGAATGTCTGTTCACGGATCTCCCGATAGGCCAACAATCCGGGATTCTCCGGCTGGTAGAAGTAATGCATAAGCGCTTCTTTGGCCGTCCGGTAACAGTTCGCTATACAGCACAAGGATTCTTCATGGTCTCCACCCGCAATAAATAAGGGCTGGCCAGGGTAAGCCTCCCGCAAGGCAAGCGTCAGCTCATGAATGCCGTCGCCCTCCACGGCATGCGGGGAACTCCCATACACAATGCCGAAGCTTCCCGCATCCAGATCAATCAAATACATCACAGCTTTCCCGGTCAGCAGGGATGCCGCCTTTTCTCTTACCTCTGCGTACATTTCCAGCGCACTTTGAATCAGGCACAGGTTCCAGTAGCTGATACCCTCCGACAGCCTGGCATACAGCGCAGTATAGGTCTTGTCTACCGGATTTTCGTTCAGCAGTTCCTTAATAAGAGTGCTGCTCTCCTCCGACGTCGCGATCAGATTCATCATCCGGCTGCGGGTCTCCTGCTTCAGCTCCTGGTGTATTTCCCGCAATTCCTCCGCCGCCTCTTCCGGAAATACCGGTTTGAGCAGATAATGGTTAATGCCGTACCGGATAGCTGTCTGGGCATATTCGAACTCGCTGTAGCCGCTCAATATGGCAAATTTAATCTCTCTTTGGCCCGCCCGCTGCCAGGCGGCAATCATCTCCAGCCCGTTCAGCAGCGGCATATTCACATCCGTAATGACCAGATCCGGCTCTAGCTCTTTCATCTGCTGCAGCCCTTCCCTGCCATTGCTGCTGGTTCCGCACACCTCGAACCCCAGCTCCTGCCAATCAATCCATAGCAGCATACCCTCCAGGGCACTCGGTTCATCATCGATCAACAGCACCTTATACTTCATGGGTTCCCCTCATTTCCCGGCGGACTAATTTGTTCAAGCAGCTTAAGCGGGATACCGAAGGCAACTACCGTCCCCTGGTTCGGTGCACTGACAATCTCAAAGCGGACCTGATCCGCATAATTCAGCTCCAACCTGCGGTACACGTTGCGGAGTCCGATGTTCGCTCCAAAGGAGTCCTCCGTGGAGATCGCGGACAGCAGCTCTTTCAGCTTCGCGGCCTCCATCCCTTTGCCGTTATCCGAAACCGTGATCTGCAGGCGGTTATCCTGAACTGCTGCCTTCACCCTAATAATGCCAAGCCCCTCTATGGTCTGCAGGCCGTGCTTGCAGGAATTCTCCACAAGCGGCTGCATGCTCAGCTTCGGAATCTTGTACCGCAGCGCCTGCTCATCAATGTCAAACTGATAGTCAAATTTATCCCTGAACCTGAACTTTTCAATCTTCAGATACATCTCAATAAACGACATTTCCTCCTGCACCGACACCACATCCTCCTTCCAGCTGAGCAGCCTGCGCAGCAGCTTCGACAAGCTCTTCACAATATCTGTCACATCGGAGTAGTTATTTTTGGTGCAGACTACAAGAATTGCATTTAAGGTATTGAACAGAAAATGCGGGTTCATCTGGCTTTGCAGGAAATTGAGTTCCGCCCTGACCCGCTCCATCTCCAGATTCTTGCTCTGAATCTCCAGCTTATATACATCATTAATCAAAGAATTGATCCTGGAGGTCATCCGGTTGAAATTATGGATCAGGCCGCCGATCTCATCCCGGCCCTCGTCGATGCGGATCAGCTCAAACTTTTCGTTCGATACCTTCTGCATATGTCTGGACAGCCGTTTTACGCGGTAATTATAGGATCTTAACATCACGTAGATAAAGCAGGAGGTCAGCAGGGTGACTGTTGTCGCCAGAACTGCCGCATACAGCTGCATATCCAGAATGGCCTGGGTAAGCCGCTCTCCCTGGGTAATTCCGATAATTCTCCAGCCCTTGAGGTAGTTGGCTGTGCCCACAGCCACAACATGAACGTCCTCCTGCTGGCCGTCATCGAGCTGTTTGAACAGCGGATACGGCTCATCTTTCACCCGCTGGTAACCGCCGTCCGCTGACATGACGATCTGATTCTGCTCGTTGACCAGGTATAGGCTCAGATAGTCTTTTTCCCTGACAATGATGTCGTAAATTTCACTAAGATCCAGATCAATCCGCAGCAGCTTATCAAATTTATTCAGTGAGCTGTAATTGTCCATCTGCTCAACTACACTAAGTGTGGGAATGGACGAGGTGCGGAGCTCGTTCTCGCTAGTCCTGTAAGCGGTGACAATAACCCGGTTGCCCGATGCACTCGCCTGCTTGTACCATTCGCTTTTCCGGACCTTCTGGTTCATGATCTGATAGTTGCCGCCGGACACAATCGATGTATTATTGGTGAACACACTGATCCGCTCGATCTGATTATTCACCGGCATATAGCTGTTGAGCCGGTCCCGCAGCTGCTCATCATAGGTATTGTAAAAATCAATCGAGTCCTTATACGTCCGGTCCAGCATTTCATACAGACTCTTATCCGCAGACAGCGTGTAGCTGACAGCTACGCCACCTTCGATAAAATCATGAACGTCCTTTCGCGCCCGCTCCAAAGAAATCTCCAGGTTCTGCTGCTCCCTTGATTTGATCAAATCCGAGATACGGTCCAGAAAGACCAGATTAATCACCATAATCGGCAACAGCACACCCACGATGTAAATGAGGATGAACTTATAATTCAGGGGAATGTCGTTGACGATATTTCCGAATCTTCTTACTTTTTTGGTTTTCATGCCTCATGCACCCGGCTTTCTTAGAGCTGCTTATTCTTTTTGGCATTTTTATAGACCGAGGGCACAACACCCACGATCAGCTTGAATTTATCTATAAAATAATCCGTATTGGAGAACCCAACTTGAAGGGCAATATCGGAGATTTTCAGCTGCGTCCGCTTAAGAAGTCCTTTCGCGGCTTCAATGCGTTTCTCATTCAAATACTCGCTGAAGCTGCGGCCTGTCTCTTTACGGAACAGCTGTCCCAAATAAGCGGAATTCATGTGGAATTGTCTCGCCAGCTCCTGAAGCTGCAGCTTGTTGCGGAATTCAAGATCGACATACTGGATAACGTTAAAAATCGTATTCCCTTCATTGGCGCTGTGCAGCTCTGCCAGATAGACAGCTGTCTGCCTGCATAGTCCATCCGCATATTTGCCCAGCATAAAATAATCGCCGAGACTGCCGAGTTCTCCATATTCCTTCTGTAGCTTATTCATAAGGATAGCCGGGTCCCCGTTCATCTCCGCCAGCAGCCGGCATAACGTCATCTCCAGGTGAGCCACCTGAGCCTGCACCGCTTCAACAGTCAGCAGCTGTTCTGCGAAAGAAGCGAACAGTTCCCTGATGCTGGGCTCAATTCCAGCCGTATCGTTAGCCTTGACCTTCTCCAGCAGCTTCTCCAGACTGTCATTCTGAAGCTCCGCCCCTGCACTCATTCTCTTGAGGTCACTATAAAAAAAGACTCCGCCCTTCTCCCGGTGATACTTCAGCTTCCATACTTCAAGCGTCTGCGAATAAATTTTCCGCATGGACTCTATCCCGTTCATTCTGTCACTGATCATGATGGCTGCCGGTTCAAGCACCTGTTCTGCAAGTGCTTTCTGGAGCCTTCTGGCATTCTCCGCCAGACTATCGCAGCTGATCGAAGCTGACTGAATCATCATGCCCGACCGGCCCGCCGCATCCTGAAAGAAACAAGTGGATTCCCAGGGGAAATAATCGTTTAAGCGCTGGTCGATATCGACGGCGGTATAAGGCGGGGCGATAAGAATGCATACCAGCTCCGTATCCGGCTGCAGGTTCAGCAGGTTGACAGCCATAACCCGCAGCTCTTCACTAAGCTCACCCTGAATCAGGCGAGTGATCAGATTATTTACGATAAACGCCCGCTTTTTCTGACGATCCACTTTGGAAGCGATTTCATTTTGAATGATCGTTTGCATCTTGCCCAGCAAGGACTCGATTTCTTCGTCGTCGATCGGCTTCAGCAGGTATTGATCGACCCGCTGGCGGAGCGCGGTCCGGGCATACTGGAAATCATCATAACCGCTTAGAATGACAAACTTTGGTGGCTTGGTCATACTTACATTTAGCTTGGCAATCAATTCGAGACCATTGAATACGGGCATATTGATATCCGTTAATACTAAATCCGGCTTCTGCTCCTGGATAAGCCTGAGCGCATCCGTGCCGTTCAAGGCTTCCCCGCATATCTCGAAACCGAACTTCTCCCAATTCACCATCGTTCTCAGACCTTCAAGAACCCACGGTTCATCGTCAACAAGCATGACCTTCAGCATGAGTCTCGCTCCTTCATATCCTTTTTTTATAGAGAGATACGTTAGCAAAATTACTATAGATCATGCTAACACAGATAGACTGAGTTATGGAATAGGTACTGGACATAAATACTTTATCCAAGATAATTTCCCATTTCAGTAAATTCCAGCAATTTCCCAAGGTACTCCCGCAGAAGCCGCAGAACTTTCGGATACAAAAAGGGATGTTCCCCGGCCTTCTTTTCAAGGCTGTGGAACATCCCTATGTTTCACTCAAACTTGCTGTTCTTGTGCCTCAAGCTCCTTGCGGATCTTCAGAAATACCTGATAACTCCGCTCGGCGCATTCCGAAATGGCTATCGGATGGAAGCCGGGCAGATCGGCATATAGTGTGTCATTCAGCGGTGCTGTCCAGCTCGCCGGCAGCTCCTTCGCGCCAAGCTTCGCCCCCATAATCGAGCCGACCGTGGCACCGTTGCAATCCGTATCCATCCCGCCGTACACAGAGGTGACTACGGCCTTCTCGAAATCATTGCCGCCATAGACAAGTGAGGCGGCGACCAGCGCAGCATTATTATTGGTGTGCACCGGATCATAATGACTGAATTGATCCCAGATTGTGCTCACCAGCTCACGTTCGCTTTTGGCCTTCCGGCCAATATCGATTCCGCGTTTCACATCGCTGGCCAGACGGCTTGTGCTTGGGATCTCGCTGAGCCCGATCTCCAGGATGCGCTCGTTATCCTGCTCGGCGAAGGCGGCAGAAATCATTGCGGCATTCAGCATCTCGCCATAGATTCCGTTCTTCACATGCGAGAAGGAGGCGTCCCGCCAGCCCAGCTCCGCCGCGAGCTCCGGATACCCGGCCGCCCCGTAGGCCAAACCATCAGCGCGTATTGCGGCGCCGATCCATTCGCGGTACGGATTGAGATGCATGCGCACACGTTCCTGCCGCTGCGGCCAATCCGCCGGCTTTTCTCCATGCATATGAGAAGTTTCCCGGGCAAAATTCATGTAAGCCTGGGTCTCTGCTGTGCAGACCTGGCTATACGTCAGATTTCCATGCCACAGCTTACCAACATCCCACGAATCCCAGTCCAAGCCCTTCTGCTCCAGCAGCATCAGACCGAGGACCGTATAGCGGATATCGTCGTCACTCTCCATGTACCGGATGGTCTCCCGGGTACTGGTAAAGGACCAGCCGCTTAAGCCCAGACCGTATTCCTTCTCCGCCCGTGAATGCTCCGGGGTATAGCCGGTAATCGGCCACGCGTCAGCACCTTGGAACCACAGCTCAATATTCTGCCAGCCCGGCCGGCCGTCTTTGCCATACAGGTAATCCCAATATTCCAGCGGCTTACCCAGCGCACAGCCGACACTTCTGCCCAGCCAAGCCCCGTAGAACTTGTCCCTCCACTCCGCAGGACTCCACCGGGCGTCAAGCTTCCGCGGTCCATCCGGGCGCAGGCTGCGGATTTCCGCAAGACCCGACGGCTCCCGGTACGGGAAATCCTCACCTACCTTGAGCTCCATCAGCTCGCGGTATACCTCCATAAGCTTCATTTCATCGCTTCCAGCGGCGGCAAGCTTGTCTGTCAGACTGCCGGCCTGGCAGCCTTCTTCCATCCGCTGCAGCAGTTCCAGCCGGACCGTCTCCTGAAGCTGTTCCCATCCAGCCATCCGCTAGTTCCCCCCGGACGCAAGCAGAAGCTCACGGTCAAGTCTGTCCAGCGAATCAAACAGCAGCTTCATGAACGCTTCCCGGTCGATCCCCAGCAGTACCTCCGTGTTCGCGGCGCGGTCCGGTTTCTTCCTTCTGTCGGCCACGGTCATCCCACGGGTCAGCTTGCCTTCCGTCTCCACCGTGACATACAAATGCTGTGATTCGAACAGCTCCGGGTGCAGCAGCCAGGCCACGGCACACGGATCATGCAGCGCGTTGCCGACATAGCCCATTTTTTTGCCATATATCGAATAGAAATCAAGCAGCTCCCCTACCATGACGGAGACCGGTCCCCGGCGTTTCAGTTCGAGAATTTCATCCTCAAATATAGCCGCCTGATCGGTCACATCCAGACCGCTCATCACAATCGGAATACCGGATTCATAGACGATCCGGGCTGCCTCCGGGTCAACATAAATGTTGAACTCTGCGGTCACTGTTACATTTCCGTATGCCAAGCCGCCGCCCATCAGTGAAATTTTCTCAATTCTTTCCTTCACCTCTGGGTAAGCGGTGATCAGCAGGGCAATATTCGTTAAAGGCGCCATCGGCACAAGTGTAATCTTCTCCTCCGAAGAGCGGATAATATCCAGCATAAATTCTACCGCCCCCTGATCTACAGGCTTGAATTTGCTGGCCGGAAGTGCCGGGCCGTCCATCCCGGATTCCCCATGCGCTTCTGCACCCGTAACCAGCTTGCCAAGCAGCGGACCCACTGCTCCTTTGGCCACGGGAATGTCGGCATTTACAAAGCTGAGCACCTTCAACGCGTTGTCGGTAATTTTGTCCAGAATCTGGTTGCCCCCAACCGTCGTAATTCCCCGGATCTCCAGCTGCTCCGGATGAGCCAGCGCGAGCAGAATGGCAATCGCGTCATCATGCCCCGGATCGCAGTCAATAATTATAGGTGTTGGCATAACGTTCGCTCCCTTGTGTGTGTATATCTGAATTCCGAATTATTTCGTGGTCGTAGTTTTTATTTTGCGGTTCTTCTTCCGGGTCTCGGAGACCGCGTAAATCACCAGGCCGATGACCGTTGCCACATAAGGTAGCGTCGCAATCAGCTCCGCCGGGATCTTCAGCACCTGGAGCGCATTGGATAGCGCATCAGCGGCCCCGAACAGGAGTGAGGTAAGCGCCGTTCCGACCGTTGTGCTCCGGCCCATTGATTCTGCCGCAATAGCAATCCAGCCCCGGCCTGCAATCATATCGCGGGTAAAGAGTGACAGATAACCCATCGACATATAAGCGCCGCCCAGGCTGGCAAAAAAACCGCTAAGCAGCAGAGCCGCATATTGAATCTTGATCACACTGACACCAACCGACTGGGCTGCATGCGGATTCTCCCCTACGGAACGGATGCGCAGGCCAAGCGGTGTACGGTTCAGCAGGTAATAGACGATCAGCACAGACAGTATAGAGAAATAGGTCAGAATATGGTGCCCCGAGAGGATTGGGCCAAGCACCGGAATATCCTTCAGCAGCGGAATCTGCACACTCGGCAGCACCTTGCTCGCCAGGGAGGTGGAAGAACCCTTGTCCCCGCTGAGCAGATACAGGATAAATACCGTCCCTCCGGATGCGAACATGTTGATCGCCACACCGCCGAGAATGATATGCGTCTTGAATCTCAGGGTAAAAAAAGCCAGAATTCCGGCGATGATCGTCCCCGACAGCACCGCACCGAGCAGCCCTATCCAGGCACTGTGGCTATAGGCACTTACAATAACACCGGCCAAGGCGGACACCAGCATGATCCCTTCCATCCCGATATTGATAATACCCGCCCGGTTTGAGATCAGCGCACCCAGCGCGGCGAACAGAATTGGCGTCGTTACACGCAGCAGAGAGAACGCGAAGTCCGTGGTAAAGATAACATCCAGCAGGCTGTTCATGCGTTATTTTTCGCCTCCTTCAGCAGCATCCGGTTCTTCCAGAATTTCAGGAACTGTTCAGCGGAAATCAGCAGAATAATGACAGCCTGGATGATCGAGATCATCTCGGAAGGCACATCGGACAGGCGTGCCATCAGATCCGCTCCAATACGGATATACGCAAGGAAAAGCGCCGAGGCAATCACGGACAGCGGGTTATTTTTGGCCAGCATCGCTACAAGTGCACCGTCCATGCCGTAACCCGGCAGTGAGGTCCACTGGAACCGGTTGTACATCCCCAGCACCTCCACCGATCCGCCCATGCCGGCGATAAATCCTGCAATCAGGTGGACGAGGATGATGACCTTGGCGGTCTTCATTCCCGAGTAGCGGGCAAACTCCCGGTTCACACCGGTCATCCGCAGCTCATAGCCCCACTTGGTTTTGTAGAGGAACAGATGGGCGAGCACAATAAGCACCAGCACGATAATAAGACCGGTATGAATCCGGGTTCCCTGAAAGATTTTATCCAGCTGCGCCGTCTTCTCGAATTTAAAAGAAACGTTGGCGAATGCCTTGGCATCACGGAGATGATAGTTGAGCAGATACAGGCCAATCCCGAACAGGATATTGTTGAACATTAAAGAGGTAACGAGTTCGTTGGCATTCCACTTGGCCTTGAGAATTCCGGGAATCGCCGACAGCAAAGCGCCTACAATCGAACCGGCTGCAATCGCCACAAGCGGATGAATCCAGCTGTTCAGGGTCAAATGGATCGCCAGCACCGAGGTCACTACCCCGGAGAAATAAAAGATTCCTTCCGCACCAAGGTTGAACATATTGGCCCGGAACAGCAGGGAGACGGCCAGACCCGTGAACATCAGCGGAATGGCCATCTCGATCACGTTGCCGATATGCCCTTTCGTGGATATAGGCTCCCATAAGAAAATGCCAATCGTCTTGAGCGGCTGGTCACTGACCAGCGAGATGATCATAAAGGCGATGACCAGGGCAATCAATATGACCGCTGTTGTCCGGATTGCCTCAAAATATTTGACTTTAAACATGGTTTTCGGCCCTCCCGGTGTGCTGCTTGTCCTGCCGGTTGATCCCCAGCATATATAGTCCGAGCTCCTCTTCGCTGACCTTAGAAGGCTCATCGAAACAGGCAACAATCTGACCTTCATACATCACGAGCAACTGATCACTCAGCTCCAGAATTTCATTCAAGTCCGCCGACACCAGCACAATGGCACAGCTGCCGGAACGCAGCTCCAGCAGCTTCTGGTGAATGAACTGGGCCGCGCCGATATCCACGCCCCGGGTCGGCTGCTCGGCAATCAGCAGCTCCGGCCCGGTCGAACATTCCCGCGCCACTACAACCTTCTGCATATTTCCTCCCGACAGCATGGCAATCGGCTGCTGCGGTCCTGAGCAGCGCACTTTGAACTCCTCCACCAGTGACGCGGCCAGGCTGGCAATTCTGGAGCCATGCAGAAGAGGGCCTTTATTCATATCCTTGGAGCGGTAACGGGTAGAGATCAGGTTATCGGAAATGCTGGCCTCCCCGGCTGAGCCCTGCCGCATCCGGTCCTCTGGAATATAAGAGACACCCAGTCCGCGAATGTCACGGATATCTGATTCACGGATCTCCGTCCCTTTCACCTTGACTGATCCGGTACACGACACTCCGCGAAGTCCGCCTGTCAGAGCCTCAATCAGCTGCGACTGCCCATTGCCTTTCCACACCGGCAATTCCGACAATCTGCCCTGCGCGAACAGAGAAATTGACGTCCGACAGCAGCGCCTTGCCCTGACTGTCATGGACACCCAGGCTCTCTACCGAAAGCACGGAGTTCCCAAGAGCCACGTTGTCCTTGTCATATTTCAAGACCACATCCCGGCCCACCATCAGCCGTGAAATTTCCTGCTCCGTTACATCCTTCGTCTGAAAGACACCTTCGCTTCTGCCGCCGCGCATGATCGAAATCCGGTCGCAGATCGCTTTGACCTCCTTCAGCTTGTGTGAAATAAACACAATCGTATGACCCTGCTCCCTAAGCTGCTGCAGCTCATGGAACAGCTCTTCCGTTTCCTGCGGAGTCAGAACCGCTGTCGGCTCGTCCAGAATCAGGATTTTGGCACCGCGCACCAGTGCCTTCAGAATCTCCACCTTCTGCTTCATGCCGACGGTAAGATCCTCGACCTTGGCTTTGGCATTCACCGCAAGGTTATATTTACGCGCCGTCTCTTCGGTCAACCGCACGGCTTCGTTGTAGTTGAAGCTCACGCCTTTGCGCGGCTCCATGCCAAGCACCATATTCTCGGCTACTGTAAAGGAAGGCACCAGCATGAAATGCTGATGGACCATGCCAATGCCCCGGTCAATGGCGTCCTGGGGGGATTGCAGCTTCACCTTTTCACCCCTGATGTAGATCTCGCCTTCACTCGGCTCTTCCATCCCGAACATAATCTTCATCAGGGTCGATTTGCCGGCCCCATTCTCTCCGGCAATCGCATGGATTTCTCCTTCACGCAGAGAAAAGTGAACGTCTTTGTTTGCAACGACGCCATTTGGATATACTTTGGTAATTCCCCGCATTTCCAGCAGAGCGTTCTGCATGGGTCATCAACGCCTTTCAACTTAGGTGTCTGCAAAAATAGGCAGCTGGAAATCTTCTTGCGGAAGAATTCCAACTGCATGAGTTAACATGTTAAATCATAA
The DNA here is from genome assembly GCF_042610515.1 of Paenibacillus paludis. NCBI lineage: Bacteria > Bacillati > Bacillota > Bacilli > Caryophanales > Paenibacillaceae > Paenibacillus > Paenibacillus paludis. The sequence continues at coordinate 37,829 of NZ_JBGJZP010000011.1, read as the reverse complement.
ATACGATTAAGGTTTAACGGCATTACGGATAGCTTCAACTTCTGAGGTTTCCATGCCCATTGCATTGTCTACAGTAATCTCTTTGTTGATGAGCTTCTGCTTCACTTCTTCAACTTTGGCCTGCAGGTCAGCCGGGTAGACGCTTTTATAGATCTCGTTCTCTGCAATGCCCACGCCGTCTTCCACAAAGCCGAGCACATCACGTTTGCCCATTTCAAGCGTTCCGTCCTGCAGCTTCTTCACAGCTCCAAGAATGGCGCTGTCGATCTTTTTTATCGCGGATGTAACGATCAGGTTGGCTTTGTCGTTGTCTGTATCTTTCAGCAGCATCGCTTGGTCGGAATCGACGCCGATGGCATATTTGGTCTTCTCTTTGGCAGCATCGAAGATTCCAAGCCCTGTTCCGCCCGCTACGTTGAAGATGATGTCCACGCCGGAGTTGTATTGAATGAGCGACAGCTCTTTCCCTTTTGCCGGGTTCACGAAATCGCCCGCATAGGATACTGCTACCTTCACCTCAGGATCAACATATTGCGCGCCCTGAATGTAACCTACCAGGAAAGCATTGATTCCGGGAATATCCATTCCGCCTACAAACCCGATGATGTTCTCCTTATTCGCATTCGGCATATCGGATTGCGTAGCCAATGCTGCTGCCGCACCAGCCAAGAAGGATACTTCATTGGTGGAATAGGACATGTTGTACATATTGGCAGGTGCTTCTTCGATGTCCGTGTCATAGTTGATGAATTTTTTATCCGGATTGGCTTCAGCCGTTGCATTGAACATCTCGGTAATTTCCGATCCGCCCGAAATAACAACATCCCAATCCTCGGCGGCGATATCGTTAAACGTAGGCTCCCATTTCGTCTTGTCGGTTCCCATTTCTACAACCTTGGTTTCCGCACCAAGCTCATCCTTCACCTTCTGCAGTCCATTATTGGCCGCATCAAAAAATGATTTATCTCCAAGCGTTCCCGGAATCAGCAGCACGACCTTGAGCTTGTCCCCAGCAGCCGCTTCTCCGCCTTCTGCATCATTTGCGGAATTTGCTGTATTTCCATTGCCGGACGTATTATTTCCGCAAGCCGTGACAAGTACCATTACCATGAGCAACAATAAAGCAAGAACGTTCTTTTTCATTTTTTGTTCACACCCCTGTTTGTAGTTGGTTTACCTTAAAGAAATGGCTGAATGTCCCAATTGCACGTTTTGTGTTATAGCGATGACCCCGTTGAGTTTCGGCAAATTCATAAAAACTATGAAAATTAGTGAATTACTTTCAAAAGCAAACATTACATGGATACAAATCTTGAAAAACCGGGTAATTTCCGAACGAGATGGCCAGTCTGGTTGCGAATCTTCGGTTTAATTGATACGATCATAACAAATAAGGCAGCAAATATTTATATGGATTCGGTCAGGTTTTTGCACGATTCGGCTAAATGACAGAATAACGGAGGATCACAATGGATCGAGTCCTATATATTGTAAGTGCAGATCATGAAGCTAATACTTATATCCCTCCGCATCAGCATGAATGCTTCGAACTGATTTATTACATCCAGGGGCTTGGTTCCTCGAATGTGGGGACCCGCAACTATCATTTCCGGCCCTATTCATTCGCGCTGATCCCGCCCAACTTTAAACATGATGAGAAACACACGCCGGAGGCGGATGTTCTGTTCGTAGGGTTTATCTGCGGCCATCCGAATCTCCGCGCTTTAGCCGGAGTCTATGACGACGACAAGGATCAGACCGTGCTGCAGATCATGCTGCGGATGAAAGAGGAGTTCTCCCGCAAACGGGATGGCTACACCGAACTTATGAATCTGCAGATGAGTGAGATCATCGTTCATCTGCTGCGGCTGCTTGGCACGGGACATACGCCATCTCCTTCAGAGGATCAGATGCAGTATGTTCTGAACTATATGGACGAGCATTACCGCCATAAGCTTTCGGTTCAATCGCTCGCAGAAATGTCCGGCTACAGCTATGACAGGTTCCGGCATTTATTCAAGGAAAGATTCGGGCATTCTCCGCACCGTTATCTTCTGTCAAAGCGGATCAATTATGCGAAATCACTGCTGCTTCATACCCAAATGCAAATCGCTGAGGTTTCAGCGGCTGCAGGGTTTGTAAACGATGCCCAATTCTGCAATATGTTCAAAAGAGAGGTCGGCCTCTCCCCCCGGACCTTCCGGATGAAGAGTAAATGAAATAAAGACCAGACGAGAGGAAGCGATATAGCTTCCTCTCGTCTGGTCTTTTGGTCTGATGGAACGCAAGCACCTCTACAGGGTGTAACGGTCACTCCCCGTAACCCAGCTCCTTTAGTTGGGCAACCGCCGTGTCGAGGTAATTTTTGTAGCTGAATGTTCCTTCCAGTGTGCTGAGGAATTTGTCATAGTCCTCTATTTTGGCCTTGCCATAGATGAATTTGATCATTTCCTCCTCAATGAACCGGTTGGCATCTGCGGGATTATAGCCCTGCGGACTAGACACAAAACCATCCAGTGTCTGAATCCGCGGCAGTCCGGCCTCGAAATCAATGAAGGTGGCCAAATTGCTGAATTTCGTCTTGAGATATTCAGTTTCAGGCCGGCCCGTGAACTGGTACAACCAGGTGAAAGAAGCATCCGAGCGTCCTTTGTCGGTAATGGCGACCTTGTCTCCATCCAGCGTGTAGTGGGTATCCTGCACTCCGTATTGGACCAGACGGTTGCCTTCAGGCGTGGATACGTAGTTCAACAATTCCAGTACCTTGTTCAGCTTATCCGGCTCACTTTCCAGCTTCTTCGGGATGACCCACAACCCGCTGGAAGCACCGATGTTGAGGGAGTTGGCATTTTGAATGCCCGTCGGCCCCTTGGGCGGTGCCAGCTGCAGCCATTCCGCTTTTGGATTCGCGCCTTTCCACACCTCAACCTTATCATCCTTCATAATCTGCGCCCATTCTGTGTTGATAATGCCTACTTTACCCTGAAATGCTTTGTCGATCGCCATTGTGCCCTTGTTGCTGACAATCTCCGGATCTACGACCCCGGCATCAAGAAACTGCTTGAGCTTCGCCAGCACGTCTTTCATTTCCGGCTGGTAGAACGTGCTTACCACCTTGCCATCACGGACAAATAATTGCGAGGTGTCGAAAATATTCGTAATTCCGTAAGCGCCGAAGATCGGCTCAAAGGTCTGAAAGTTCGTGCCGGACAGTCCAAAGGTGTCATTTTTGCCATTCTTGTCGGGGTCCTCGGTTGTAAACGCTTTAGCAACTTCGAACAGTTCATCGACTGTAGTCGGCGGCTGCAATTTCAGGTTATCCAGCCAATCCTTCCGAATCCAGTAGGTATAGGAAATGGACTGTCCCGCTTTGGGCAGCGCATATTGCTTGCCGTCCACAATTCCCTTCTTCAGCACTTCCCCGCCGACAAAAGAGGTATATTCCGGTAGCTTCTCCATATAGGATGTCAGATCAAGCAGCGAACCGGATTGGGCCAGCTTCTGCAAGTGCGCCTTGCTCGTAGCCATCAGTAAATCAGGCAGGTTGTTAGAGGCCGCACGCACATTCATCTGATTTTCATAATCGCTCTGGTCACCCACGAGTGTCAGCTTCAGTTTTGTTCCCAGTTGTTCATCCAGTGCTTTCTTAATAAAATCGTCTGCCGGCAGGCTCGTGCCCCAGCTGATCTCTGCCGCTTCAAGCTCCACCGGACCTGAGGGCGCAGCTGCATTCCCGCCCTCCGTTGCTGCGGGCGCTTTATCCGCGCTTCCGCCGCATCCGCCAATCAGCGCTGTTGCCGCTGCCACCGTGACCCAAGCCGTGAATCGTTTGTTTCTCTGCTTCATTTTGAACCCCTGCCTTCTGTAAGAAGTTTATCCTTGCACTAGCTTATGAATGAATTGGAACCCCTTGCGGGGCTCCGCTTTATCCCTTAATGGCTCCCAGCAGCATGCCTTTGGTGAAATGCTTCTGTATGAACGGGTACACCACGATAATCGGCAGGCTGCCGGCAATAACGGCAGCCATTTGCATGGCCGCTGTAGGCACTGTCACTTCTGCCTGCAGCTCATTGGATTGAGTGAGCAGCAGCATGTTGCGGATAACTACCTGCAGCGGATGCAGATGGGTATCGGTAATGTACAGAACGGCTGAGAAAAAGGAGTTCCAATGGCCGACCATATAAAACAGTCCGACCGTCATCATTGACGGAATGGAGAGCGGGATCACAATTTGCCACAAGATCCGGAACTCCTTGGCCCCGTCCATCCGGGCCGATTCGAACAGTTCCTCCGGCAGGCTCTCGAAAAAGCTTTTCATAATCAAAACGTTAAAAGTAGCAATCGCTCCCGGAACAATGAGTGACCAAATCGTATCCAGCATTCCCAGCGAACGGACAACCAGATAGGTAGGAATCAGACCGCCGTTAAACAACATCGTAATGACGATGAAGAGCAGAAAGAACGTACGTCCCGGCAAATTCCTGCGGCTGAGCGGATAAGCGGCCAGCGTAGTCAGAATCATGTTAATGGTGGTGCCTGCCGTAGTCACCAGCACCGTAATTAGCATGGATCGGCCAAGCGCGGGATCCGTCAAAATCCGGTGATACGCCTCAAACGATATGTTCCGGGGAATGACCACGAACCCCCCGTTCTTAATTACCTCGCTGTACGGGGTCAGTGACATCGAAATCACGTAGAGCAGCGGAAAAATCGAAAGTGCCGCCACTGCCGCAAGCAGGATATAGACCAGCGTGTTGAAGATTCTATCCGATTTTCCGCTTACCATATTCCGCCCCCCCATCTTTTGGCCAGTTTATTAGCACCGACCACCAGTACGAAGCCGATGACGGATTTGAACAGTCCGACTGTTGTTGCCAGGCTGAAATTCATCTGCTCCAGTCCGGTACGGTACACCCAGGTGTCGATAATATCGCCAACCTCATATACACGCGGATGATAAAAGACATAAATCTGCTCGAAGCCGGCATCCATGATGCTGCCAATCTTGAGAATTAGGAGCAGCATGATTACCCCCCGGATCCCCGGCAGTGTAATATGCCAGATCATCCGCAGCCGGCTGGCCCCGTCCACCTTTGCCGCTTCAAACAGCGTCGGGTCGATACTGCTGATCGCCGCCAAGTAGATGATCGCGCCCCAGCCGAGGTCCTTCCAGATTTCTGTTGAGACGAGCATGCTGCGGAACCATTCCGTCGAGTTCAAAAAAGGGATGCTCGACCCTCCGCCTTCCGTGATCCAGCGGTTAACCAGCCCGGTCGTTTCCGAGAAAAAAGCTACCGAGATCCCGTAAATGATAATCCACGACAGGAAATGAGGCATATAGCTTAGCGTCTGAACCCAGCGTTTCAGCCAGGTTATCCGGCATTCATGGATCAGAATCGCCAGGATAATCGACGGCAGCATGCCAAACACCAGCTTGTAGAGGCTGATCAGCAGCGTATTGGTCATCAGCTGTGAGAAGTATGGGGAATCAAAAAACATTTTAAAATATTTATACCAGGGGTCAGCCCAAGGGCTGTTCAGAATACCATCTGTAAAATTATAATCCTTGAACGAAATGACGACACCGTACATGGGCAGATACTTAAAAATGAAATACCAGATGAGGCAAGGAAGCAGCATCAGGTAGAATGTCTTCATTCCCCAAATTCCTGCCCATGTGCGGCGCATGGACCACTTACCTGCTTTTCTTCTTATAGTGACAACAGATTGTTCCATATACTCAACCTCTCCGTCTAATTCTTTGGCCTGCTTATAGCATAGCGGATGGCTGAGGACTGGCGTAATCTTCATATCTCAGCGATTCAGTGCACGATTTTAAGATTGGGCCTGCAAGCGGGACACAAGTGGAAACGGCTTTGCCGTCCTCAAAAGGACGGTATCCGTTTCAGCGAGAAATAGAAGGATAATTTATAGCGTGAAACATATAAATTCTTATCTTTGAACAAAAAAACGATCCCGTATTCCGTAGTAAAGCGGAGGACGGGTTCGTTTTTTCGAGTTGGCATGAGTGAAGCAGCGGGAGCTGAGCAATGTCTAACCGGATTTCGGGACACTCCGCCGGGATCTATGGCCTGGTCTCCTGACCCTTTCGCTGCAGCCTGTGTTCATTGGGCGTCAGTCCGGTCCAGCGTTTAAAGATTTTGAAAAAGTAGCTGGGGTTGGCGAAACCGACACGCTCTCCGATTTCAGCCACCGTGAGCCCGGTCTGCTCCAGATAGAACTTTGCTTCATTCACCCGGATATGCTGCAAATAGTTAATAAAGGTCTGCCCGGTTTTTTTCTTGAACAGCCCGCTCAAATAATTCTCATCCATCTTGACGTAATGGGCCATTGCCTGCAGCGAGATGTCCTGGTCATAGTGCTGCAGCAGATAGCGGATCATTGTATTGATCTCGGGATGGTCTGTCTCCGGCAGACGCACCCTGCTGAGACCCTTGGCGTATGCACGCATCCGCCGGTCCATCTGCTCCAGCAGGCCGGAGTGGCGCTCAGCATCAAGCAGCGGTCCAGGCGGTTCCGCGTTCTTTCCGCTAATCCGTGCGAACAGTTTGTCCAGACGTTCCGCCGTCTCTTTCACAGACGCCATCGGCATGTTGGCCGTCTGCATGAAGGCCCATAGCTGCTCCAGCTTGCCCGAGCATTCCTTCACATCCAGACGCTCAAAGCAGCTGATCACCTCGTGCTCCTGTTCCCACGGAACGGATAACGATTCAGGGGTAAGCCCGGGCACGGCTTCCGGGAAACGAGCAGACTGGACACAGCCATAATAGTGGCGGTCCAGCATGGATAAATTCAGCAGCCAGCCGGCCGTCAACCCGGAGGCAGATGCTATGGATCGGCAAATGACGGGGAACCCCTCATATGCCGTCTCACGAATGGGTCCACGGAGCTGCGCCGTTGCACCGCGAGCCGCTTCTCCGGGCCAGACAAAAAACGTCGTCTGCCCCATATGCGTAAACCGGCAGCTGCGCACAGCTTCACCGGTACCCGGAGGCAGCAGATGCTGAAGCTCCTCAACATGCAGCAGCCGGGAACCGTTCAATACAGAAACCAGCAGCAGTCCAGGCGAGGCCTCCAGCAGCCGGCGGAATCCCTCCAGTCTGCCCGCCTCGTAAGGGTACAGCTCTTTGCCGTACATTTCCCGCCACAGGCAATCGGCATATTCATGGAAGGACTGCCATTGCAGGCGGTGCTGCTGCTCTGCCTGCTTCACCAGCCCGGCCTTAGCCTTATTGAGTGCCTGCAGCAGTTCCTCATCACTCATGGATAACTTGAGGATATAACCGGAGGCGCCGTGCTCCAGCGCCAGCCTGGCGTATTCAAATTCTCCTGCGCAGGTAAGCATGATGAATGAGCCTTCGAAACCTTTGGCGCGTGCGGCCTGCAGCAGCTCCAGACCATCCATGTAGGGCATAAATATATCTGATACCACAATGTCAGGTTGATGCTCCGCCATCAACTCCAGCGCCTCCTGCCCGTGCGATGCTTCACCGGCAATGGTGAACCCATGCTCCTCCCAGCGTATCGCCTGGCGGATCGAGCGGCGGACGAACGGCTCATCCTCAACCAGAAGTATTTTCCACATGGTGATCCCCCTCTTCATAAGGCGATGAATTCAGCAGCGGAATATCCAGTACAGCAACCGTTCCCTGCGGCAACGGGAGGAGAAGCAGCTCCCCCCGGCCCTTATACAGCAGCAGAATCCGTTCTCTCAGGTTGCTGAGTCCGATGCCCTTACGCCGTCTCTTGCCCGAGGCAGCCGCCCCCTGCTCCAGCCCCTGCCCGTTGTCCCCGATCTCCACCCGCAGCCTGTCACCCGTGCCGATTATCAGAATGGTGATCCTTCCGCCATCCTTCATGTGCACCAGACCGTGATAGATCGCATTCTCCACTAGCGGCTGAAGGCTGAACTTGGGAATCAGCGCATACTCCAGCCCCTCGCCGATCCGGTAATCGACAGTGAACCGGTGATCATAACGGAAGGACTGGATATAGACATAGGCCCGGATCAACTCTATTTCTTCTTTTAGGAAGACCAGATCGGCATCACTGTTCAGTCCTGACTCCAGCAGTTTCCCAAGATTCTGGCAGATTTCCGAGGTGCCGGTGTCACCGTGGCCCCGGGCATTCCACTTGATTGTATTCAGCGTGTTCAGCAAAAAGTGCGGATTCATCTGTGACATCAGCATCTGGAAGCGGATCGCCTCCTTTTGCCGTTCCTCCATGCGCAGCCGCTCTATAAGCTTCCGGATATCGCCGGTCATCAGATTGAAGGCGCGGGCCAGACTCAGCAGCTCACCTCTATATTTACGTTCGGGAATGCTGACATTTAAATTTTTGTCGACGAGCTCGCTCATTTTTTTCTGCAAATTGTGCAGCGGACGGACTGTGGACGACACGATGGCATACATAATCAGGACAAAGATGGCTCCTGTGACCAAAAGCGACACCATCACCTGCCGCTTCATCGCCTCAATGTTGCCGGAGAGCGCTTCCAGTGGAAAGCGGTTGATGAGATACCAATCCATATTGGGCAGATAAATGCCGTTATAGATGAACAGGCCGTTCGGATCGGTAAAATAACGGGCGGAATCCTGCTTGAACGCCGCCAGCATCCCATGCAGCTGCTGGGCGATGCGGTCATTGCGCTCCATTAGAATAGGCTGCCCTTTCCCATCCAGCAGGTAGTACGTCTGCTTCACCTGGAACCCGTTGGTGATGGAGTTCAGCCAGGTTTTCATGTCGAGACTAATACGCAGGTAAGCGAAGGTTCCGCCTTCCGTATCCTGCAGCTTGGCGAACAGGGAGAACAATTGTGTACCCGGCAGTGCGCTCGACAACAGATAATCCGGTTCGTGGACAGTCCATAGGTAAGACTCGGAAGAGCTTACCAGTGCAGAAAATCCAGGCTGCTGCAAGATCTCACTCCCGCGGACCGGCAAGACCGTCAAGCCCTCCTCCAGCGTGTTATATACCTGCCCCTGCTTGTCGAGCAGCGTAATATGAACGGGAACCACCGCATTCATCAGCCTTTGCTTCACCAGCAACAGCGTGTTCTCAATCTGCAGCTTGCGGTCTTCCCCGCTCTCCTGTCCGCTCCGGCCCAGCCGGGCCTTCAGATTAGGATCACGCTCGAGCTGCAGCATCGCACCAAGCACGCCGAATTTCAGGCTTTCGATGTTATTCTTGAGGAAGGCAAGCTGAGCCGTATTTTGCTGGGAGATATTGTCCTTCATCATCGTCTCCAGCTTCGTAATGCTGCGGGTCTGCAGGAATGCAGAGGGAATGAGCACGAACAGCAGAATGGAAATAAACAAGCGGTTTTTTAAGCTTGCAGGCCACAACCAGCTTAATCTTCTGCCCATACCCCTCTCTCCTTCCGGCTATCCGTTGGATATTTACTGCTTGATACCACAAATTTTAGCACAGCTTGCCCAAAAGCAATATGCTTCTGCCTGCGTTCGGTGCTGGAGCATGTATGATCAGGCGTAGCAGCGGATCTCGGCAATCGCAGCGCTGGGATCACCGTTCGTGGATTGAACTGTTACGCGCAGCCGATCTGTCTTGACCATCTCCGGCAGAACATGCTGGCGGCGGCATTGATAGTTGTCATAAACGGTGACCACCGGCTGCCAGTTCCCTGCAATCCAAATCTCGATGCAGTAGTCTTTGGGACACTGCGGATCACGATAGAACGGCTCATACAAATGATACTCGCGGAATAGATGGCCGGGAAACGTCAGCTCTACTGTACCGATCCACTGCGCATCCTCCCACTGCAGCTCCAGCCATTGCGGCAGCGTCTCTGACGGATCGGAACGCCACACATTCGTATAGTCATAGGGACGGGCAATCCCTGTGGTGACGTTGGCTGGACTGTAACACGGCTGCGGTGGATCAATTCGGAAGCTTAACGTCCCGCCGTCCCGGTAGCGGCGCATTCTGGACGGCCCCATCTCATAAGCCGAGGTATGGCCCGGAATGACCGTCCCGGCCATATGCCATTCCACCTGCGGATTCTCTGCCAGCTCCATCCGGATGTATTGCCCGGCGGACAGCCCATCCTGCGGACCCAGCCCCACCTCCCAGGCTACCCACTGCATTTGCCCGGGCGGAACCTTGAGCGTTCCGCTCGCCAGCGGTTCACGGACACCGCAGCTATAGTCCCAGATCGAATCCACCGGCAGCAGCGCTGCTTTAACCGTCTGCTCTATGCCGGAGTCATTGCTGAGGCAGACGGACAGCTTGCTGATCTCCGGTCTGCCGATGGCAATCCACTGCCCGCGCAGGCTGGACAGCGGCTCTCCGCCCTGCGGCGATGCGGACCGGGCCGCGCGGAAACCGCCGGAGCCGTCCCTGCTCTCCGGTCCTGCCCCGACGACCCGGGCCTCGCTGCTGGCCCGGATATCCGCGGCCCGGGCAAGCTCCCCGGGGTCTGCGCCACGGCAGTTCGGCAGAAAACAGCCTTGGCGCAGCAGCGACTGCTGCACCTCGCGGACGCCTTCCGCCTCAAGTCTGCACACCTCGGTTCCGCGCTTCAGGGCGACAGCCGCCGCCGTTCCGGCGGCCTGCCCCAGCAGCGCGGTCGTCCCCATCACACGCACTGTGCCAAGCGCCGCGTGCGTAGCGCTGATGTTGCGTCCCGCCATCAGCAGATTATCCATATCCTTCGCGATCAGCATCCGCAGCGGCAGGCCGTACGGTCCGCAGTAGCTCTGAACCGCATAATCGCTTGTCTCCGTGTAGCCTTCTGCACTGGAGGGCTCAGCCGTCGCCGCAAGCAAGCCTCCGGCACTGTGCAGGTCGATGAACCAGCCGCCGTAGGCGATCTCATCGGCGAATACCGTACGGCCTGCCGGGTCATGCTCGGTTAATAGATAACGCCCCATTACCCTGCGGCTTTCTCTTTTCCCCGGCACCTGCCCCACCCAGTCCAGCGCATAATTGGCCGCCTTCTCTCTCAGCAGCGGGTCCTTATTCTTGATCCAATCCCAGATGCCCAGCACATGGCGGGTTAATTCATGCCGGATCTGTTCATTGTCGTACACCGTATTCCAGGGCACCCCGATTTCAATCCACCAATAACCTGCATCCAAATCATAGAAATGTCTTCCCTGTTCATAGAAATAAGCAGGGTCGTCATACCGGACTGCCCAATCCGGTGCTCGAAAAGGAACCTCCCGGCCCATATCTTTGGCCTTAAAATGGATCGAGCTGCCCATCGTATCCGTACTGGCGGCAAGCGGTGCATGCGGCTCCCCGAACTCCTCCCGGCTCTCCGAGCCCCAGCGCCACTCGCAGCCCGCCTGGTCAGCAACCACAGCGTCGCCTGTGCAGTCGATGAACACCTTGCCCTGTATAGTCATCATCGTATCTGCATTCGCTACCCGCACCTTAACCGCTGAGAGCCGCCGCGTTTCATGCTTCTCCACCGCCGTAACCGTCGAATTCAGATGCACGGTCAGATTCGGAGTGCGGACCGCCATATCATAGAGGGCCATATCCCATACACTGTTCGTCCAGCCGTTTTCCCGTATAGGCTCATGATTGGCGGCACGCTCTTCGACCAGCAGTTCGGAGATAATACCTGTTTCCCGGGCATACGCGTGAAATTGCGCCGCACCATGTGGAGTCACCCGGATTTCCGAGGAGCTGTTGCCGCCCAGCACCGGCCGGTCTTGAATCAGGCAGGTGCTGACCCCCTGCCTGGCTGCGGCGATGGCGGCACAGACACCTGCCAGCCCGCCCCCGCAGACGACCACATCATAACTCTCCTGCTTGTGTGCACTCATGATCTTTATTTCCTCCATCCATAGTCAGGCCCCGCCTTGCCTTCAGGCATTTTATTCCTTAAATTGTTGATTAACGGTATATACAACGTATTGTACTGCCAGCAGAATGAAAGAAATATCAACAAATCTGTCTGATCCCATGCACATAACTGGTGGAGTTCACTTTCAATGGATCATGCGTATATAGTAGCTTTTGTACACAGATATTGGATTTGTTCACTCCCTGGCAATTCATCCTGTTCACTATTGTAATCTTGCTCTACTGTTCTGTTCATAGGGTGAAGTTTATAATTATACTGTGAACAATACAGAGAGGGCTTATTATCGCCAGTACAGACAATGAAGTCAGGGGGATGTCAATGAGACTGAATAAGATCGGCAACAAAAGAGCACTGTACAGCAAAATATTAGTCAGTATGACGTTATGTGTGTCCTTAACCTTCCTCGTCTCCACGATCATTTATTACAACTACTATATTGGCGTCGAAAAGACGCAGGCCTTCCGTTCCGACCTTAGCGACCTCACCAAAACAAGCAGAGAGGTTGTAAACATGAACGATGCTGCACAATCGCTTTCCTTTCAAATCTACCGTAACAGCACCGTCTCCAAAATTGTACTTTACGACAAGCCGGATATTTATGACGTCACGGCTGCGATGTCGGAGCTTGGCAATTATTTAAGCTCGATGCCATACATCGAATCCATTTATGTCTATAATCCGAAAAGCGAAAAATTCTACATTGCCTCCTCCAGCGGACAAAACGGTGTATTTACCGAACAGGAGCTTGTGGATAAGAACATTCTGGGCATCCTGAACCACTATGAGGAATACAAGCCGTTTATGCCGATTCCGCGGGTCTATTCCAATGGTGCCGAGGAGGACGATCAGGTCCGGGCTTATACCTTTCTATGCTTTGATGCCATCGGCTGGGACCGGGCGATTAATTCAGCAGTGATTGTGAACATCTCCGCACCCTGGATCAACAAAGAGATTACCAGTCCTGTAGATTCCAAAAGCTCGACCTTCATCCTGGCAGACCATGGCGCCTTCCTGTCCAGTAACAGCCTGGAGCAGCAGGAGCTTTCCCCGGAGGAAACCCGCTGGATCGACCAGAAGGTCAAGGGCGACTCCGCAGGTTATTTTATCGGCAAATTTGCTGGAGAGAACTCACTGATTTCTTATACCGCCCCGGATGCTTTAAGCTGGCAGTATGTGCGGATCACGCCGTATGACATCATCACCGAGCAGACCGACAACATCCGGAACGCTACCCTGCTCATTGCAGTCATTATTCTGGTGGGAGGCATCGGGCTGTCCTGGATCATGTCGAAAAGGCTGTATCTGCCCATTCACCGGATCGTCAGCGAGATGAATATTCTCGAAAGCGAAAAACGCGACAGCATGTTTATGATTAGGCAAAATACGGTGCGCGATCTGGTGCTGGGGTTAAAGCCGCTGCAATCCATGCAGCAGGTGGAGAAACTGAGGCAGCTTGGCATTCACTTTACGTTCAACGACGATTACCGCCTCATCCTGCTGCGGATTGACAACTATAATGAATTCAGGGAAGCCAGATCCTCTTATTTGCTGGCCTATAAATTTGCCATTATGAACATCGCTTCGGAAATCTGCGGCCAGACCTACCGTGTGGAGACCGTGGATATGAATGATGACGGCATACTGGTGCTGCTGAATATCATTGATCCGGTAGAATACACCGATACAGGACTGATCGAGACGCTGCTGCGGCAGATTCAGCAGGCCTGCTCTGATTATCTGAAGGTGAGCCTCACCCTTACCTATAGCCATATTGACCGGAATGCCCTGCAGTTGAATCAGCTTTATAAGCAGGTCCGGGAAGCTTCAAATCATCGTCTGTTCTATGGGCATGGCTGCATCATCAGCGCCCAGGCCGTTAGCAGTCTGCAGGCCAATACCTACCACTATCCGACCGAGAAGGAAAAGAAACTTATCGACGCTCTGATGAGCGGCAAAGTCGAGGACGCCCAGGAGCAATTCAGCGCCATCCTCCGGGAAACGGAAGCTTATCCGTTCCATACCGTGCAATTAGCATTGTCCAGGCTTAGTGTGACAATCAAAGAAATCATCAGTACCGTCCAAAAACGTAACCGTTTACAATGTGATGGGACATCAGGGCTGCCCGCTCTGGATTCCGTAGAAACCGTTGCTGAGCTGGAAGAAGCCTTCTTCGTGCTGTTTAGTGAAATGCGGGAGCAGCTCGCTGAGAAAAAAAGCTCCAAGCAGCATGATCTGATCCTCCTGATTAATCAGAAAATAAACGAGAATTATATGGAGCCGAACCTTAGCCTGAACCAGATCGCGGACGAACTTGATATGTCCCCGATCTATATCAGCCGGCTATACAAGCAGCAGACCATGTCCAGCATCGTGGACATCATTCTGGAGGTGCGCATGCGTGAAGTATGCAGCCTGCTGGAGAGTACCGATCTCCCGGTAACTATCATCGCCGAGCGCTGCGGCTTTACCAGCAGCTCCTACCTGCACCGGATGTTCAAGCGCAGCTTCGGCACCACCCCCACCGATTACCGGCGTTCCAAAAACGCGTGAAAACAGGGGCTGTCTCAAAAGCCATGAAATGGCTGCTGGGATGCCCCCTGTTTCTTTTTGCGCAAAAAGAAACCGCTATGCAAGCCCTTTTTATTGAAGTATGGGCAGATCAGTTACAAAAAAAGGTAACGTGAGCCTTTTGGCGAAATAGACTTTAACAGGGAGAGTTCCAAGTTCATTGAAGGTGGGAGATCGGTGGAGAAGCAAAAGCTAATACGTATCTTTGATAAGCAGGCAAACCAATATGATAACAAAAGAGAAGATCCGCAACAAAAACGTTGGCGCCAACAGCTTTTAAGTCATGCGAAGGGCGAGGTGCTTGAGCTTGCCGTGGGGGCAGGTGCGAATTTCCCGTTTTATCCTCAAGACATAAAGGTTACCGCAACTGACTTTAGTGAGGCGATGCTAGAGAAAGCAAAACGGGCGGCACATCATCATCATATTGAGGGTACTTTTATTTGTTCGGATATTGAAGAAATGAGCTTCTCCGATCATTCCTTCGATACTATTGTTTCTACGTTATCATTCTGCAGTTATGATAATCCATTAATGGTGTTGGATAAGATCAACCGGTGGTGCAGACCGAATGGGCAAATTCTTCTCATGGAGCATGGGATCAGCTCTAACCCTGCGGTGTCTGTTGTCCAAAAAGCACTTAACCCGCTGTTATATCGTGCTTATGGCTGTCACTATACAAGGAACATTCTAGGACTGATCAAAGAGTCGGGTCTCAAAATCAATAAGGTGGAAAGCTACTGGCTTAACATGGTTCATCTGATTTGGGCGAGCCCGAGGTAATATCGGCAGTGGCCGCCTCCTCTACTCTCCTCCCCCTTGCCCAGAAAGCCGTTGGCAAGGGGCTTGTGCCGGCTCAATGAACTTGGAGAATCACCATTAAGGTGGAAGCAGCGGAGGGGAAGTTTGGAACTGTAGGAGCGCCAGCGTCCGAAAGTCCAAACATTCCACGCAGCTGCCCAGCACCAAAATGCCCTTCCCCTTGAGCAAAGCGCAGCAAAAAGCCCCGCCAGCCATAGGCTTTCGGGGCATCTCTGCACTACTTAATACCTTTCTCCGCCACATAAGCGTTCCACTGCTTTGTCCATTCGGCCTGGATCTTCTCCAGCCCGGCTTGCTTAGCCTTCTGCATAAAGGTTTCCAGCCCTTTATCAATATCATCCACTAGACCTGCCTCAAGCGGGAAGAGGTACTGCTTCTCCACTTGCTCCAGCGCCGCTTTTTCCGCCTGGTACGAGGAATAGTCTTCCGCAAAGCCCAGGAACAGGTCAGGCTTCTGAATTTTGTCCAGCTCTTCGAAGATAGCTTTCACACCATCAAAACCTTTGTCGAACAGCATGAATTCCGGATTTCTCCACGCCCAGCCGTTCATCCCCTCACGGGAGAAGCCATTAGATTGGCTGGTGCCGACCAGTTTGTAGTAGCCGTCCTCCACGGTGTAGTTCTTGCCTTCAATACCGTATTCCGTCAATTGGTTATACCGTTTGTCCAGGACCAGCTTCTGATAGAATGCAAGTGCTCTTTCCGGATTTTTGCTGTTCTTCGGAATGGCAAAACCATTGTGTATCGGATGTACCGGTGTAGCATAACCTGTGGTTTCCCCGAACGGATAATAGCCCAGCTCCCAATCGGGATGTGTCGTGCTGATCTTCATCTTCATGTCATTATAGCGTGTCGGGTTATCCCCGAACATGCTGGCCGCTTTGCCGGAGGTGACCGGGTCCTGCATCGTGTCTTTGATATTCAGCACGTTTTTAGGAATGAAGCCTTTGTCTGCCCAGCGTTTCATCGTTTTCAGCTCTTCTTTTTGCTCATCGGAACCCCAGTAGGTGTATACGGTAGCAGGAGATTCATACTTCACACCCATACCATAAGGCAGCGCTCCAACCATTTTATTCAGTTCAGTATAAATGTAGTGCAGATTATTGCCGATATCGCTGTTGAGGGACATTGGCATCATATCCGGCTCGTTTTTGGCAATGCCGTCCATATAGGCCTCATAGCTGGCCAGATCGGCGGGCTGTGGAAGATTGTATTTCTTGCGCAGATCCTCCCGCCATACGAAACCGTTGGTCACATACTCTTTATAAGTCGCAGGAACCGTATAGATTTTACCATCCACCTTCACATCTTCCCACATCGACTCAGGTACAAATTTCTGCAGCTCCGGGGCCGCCTTTGGCAGCAATTCATCAATGGCCAGGAACGCGCCGCGTTTCGCATAAGATTGGTACTGGGTCCAGTCCGCTGTAAAAATCAGATCAATCGCCTGGCCGGAAGACAGCAGCAGCTTATATTTCTGGTCCCAATCCGTCCAGCTCGTATAGTTGAATTTAACGGTAGCATTCAGTTCTTCCTGAGCCATCTTGTTAATTTCCTCTTGAATCACCGGCAGATCCTTAGGGGCATCCCCAAGCATATAGAACTGCAGCTCCACCTTCTTCGAAGTGTCAATTCCGGTATCTGCCGGGGTTGCCGTGCTGCTGTCTGTTTTCACGGCTGTGCCTGCATTACCGTCTGTTTCACTGCTTGTGCTGTTGTTGCCGCTGTTATTGCCGCCACATCCCGCGAGCAGCGAAAGAGCCAGCGCAGCTGTCGTAAGCGTTACCAGTGATCTTCTGCCTGCTTTCTTTTTCATGATGAACCCTCCTAAAGTTTTGTTTGTCAGCACATCTATCAGAATATGACGCTATGTTAGCCGGATAACAGGCACACCGTAATGGCGTGCTCCACCATACGGTTCTAACCTTTTACAGCCCCGATCGTCAAGCCTTTTACAAAATAACGCTGGATGAACGGATACAGAAACAGAATAGGTCCGGTAACGACAATCGCCATCGCCATCTTGGTCGACTCGGTGGGCAGGTCGGCTCCCAGGCTGACACCCGTACCGGCGCCCATGTTGGCAATGAATGCCGCTGAGTTGATTACATTGTACAGATGGAACTGCAGCTGATACTTATGCGGATCATTAATGAACAGCGAAGACGAGAACCAGTCATTCCAATAAGCCAAGGCAAGAAACAGGCCTACCGTGGCGATGCCGGGCATCGACAGCTGGAGCACGATCCGCCAGTAGATTTTGAAATCACCGGCCCCATCAATTTTGGCGGATTCGAACAGCTCCTCAGGAACGGCCGAACGGATAAAGTTCTTCATCAGAATAATCAGGAACGGGGTCATCAGCCCCGGAAAAATAAGCGCACCATACGAATCGGTCAGATGCAGATATTTGGTCATCATGATGTACCAAGGCACCAGCCCCCCGCCGAACAGGGTTGTGAAATAGATGTAGAAGGAAAACGTATTGCGGTATTTGAAGTCTTTACGTGCCAGCACATACCCGGCCATCGTCATAAAAAACAGCCCCAGCACCGTACCCGTCACCGTCGTAAACAGCGTAACGCCATAAGCCCGCAGTACCTCATCCGGGAACGTGAACACCGTCTTGTAGCCTTCCAGCGAGAATTGCGCCGGTATAAAATGATACCCATCCTTAATGATAGAATCATTAGCAGTCAAGGAAGCCGAAATAATCAGCAGGAATGGAATCAGGCAGGCCAGTGAACCTAATATGATTACGGTGTAAGCCAGCCCCTGCAGCATCCTTGTATAATGGTCGTCTTTGATATGCATGCTCTTTTCCTCCTATTGCACCTTTTAGAACAAAGCGTAGTCATCATTGATTCTGCGGATAATGTAGTTCACCGTCATGATCAGGATAAAGCCGAACAGGGATTGGTACAGCCCCGCAGAAGTCGCCATTCCGATATCAAAGGTAACCTTGAGTGACCGGAATACATACGTATCCAGAATGTCCGTGGTATTGTAGAGCACACCATTGTTGCCGATCAGCTGATAAAAGAGGTCAAACTGCCCTTTCATAATGCTGCCCAGCGAGAACAGCAGCAGCACAACAAAGGTCGATTTCAGCATGGGCACCGTGATATACCAGATCCGCTGGAAAATATGCGCTCCGTCAATTTTGGCCGCTTCATAGTACTCATCACTGATCCCCGTAATGGCCGCGAGGTAGATTACCATGCTATAGCCAAGGTTTTTCCAGAGATAGAACAAGATGATGAGAAAAATCCAGACGACCGGTTTATTGTAGACATCCACTGGACCGGCTCCGAACTGGGCAAGCAGGGTATTCAAGAAACCGTTATCATAATTGAACACATTGTAGACGATAACGCTCAGGATCACGAAGGAGACAAAATACGGCAGGAACATGATCGACTGGGTAAGCTTCTTGAACCATTTGACACGCAGCTCGCTGAGCAGAATGGCACAGACAATCGCCAGTACGTTGCCCAGCAGGATAAACGCCAGATTGTAACCGATCGTATTGAGCGTAAGCTTCACCAATGTCCCGGATTTCCAGAGAAACTCAAAGTTTTTGAGGCCCACAAACGGTGCATCGAACAGTCCGGAATTGAAATCAAATTGGGTAAATGCATAATAGACTCCGACCATCGGAAAATACGAATTCACCAGAAAAAACAGCAGTGTCGGAAGCAGCATCAGAAAAAGAACCCGGTTATGGATTAGCTCATGCAGAAATCCTTTTTTCTTTTTTTTCATGCCGGCCCCCATCTGTGATGACAGCTGACCCGTTCCCTTTAAGGGAAGCTCAATGGCTAGCGGCATTCCATTCTTGCGTTTGCGCTGTCTCAAAGCCTTCACTCTCCTATACCTATATATAAGTTGCAGCGGCGCCCGATTTCCCGCCTCCGCTTGGACACTCCAGCTGCGTTTAGCGGCTCCGTCCAATGTATGACCCAAGTATAGGAGCCCCCCCTTCCGGCGAACAGTGCAGCTTGAGGGTATTCCTGCATTATGTTGCTAACCGTGCAGTGTACATTTCAGACTTTTGTGCAGAATTGTGAGAATTTGGACCTTTCCGGCAGCTTTGTGAGCACACAAATAACCCCCGGCTCCTCTTCGGATTGAAGATAGAACCGGGGGAATCGCGTCTTCAGCAGCTTGAACCTTTTATCCCTCCATCTTAAAAAGAACCTTGCTTCGCTTCCCGCTGCGTACCGGCTGTCCCCCGGCGGCTTGTGTTTCAGCCTCACGCAGCACCTTCTGTCCCCGCCAGCGCCGCAGCACCAGCAGCCCTCTTGCCGCTTCATCGGCAATCATGCAGCAATAAATGCCCACCAGCCCCCATCCGGCGCTGATCCCAAACAGGTAAGAGCCGCCTACTCCGATCAGCGACATGGAGATGATGGAGACTACCATGGTATAACGGGTGTCTCCTATGGCATTGAGGCAGTTACCCATGGCCATATTGAGCATTTTGCAGGGCTGCAGAATCAGATTCAAGGCAAGCAGTGATACGCCAATCGAGACTATCTCCTGGTCAGCAGTGAAGAAGCCCAGCAGTGTTCTGCCGAAGAGAAACAGCAGCAGCACATTGGCACTTACAATGGCAAGCCCGATATAAAGCGTGCGGTACGCCCCACGGTATGCCTCCTTCATCTGCCGGGCGCCAAAGAGGTGGGCAATCTGAATTTGCCCCGCCATGGCTATGGCATATCCCAGCGTGAAACAGAAGGATTCCAGCGTATTCAGATAGGTACGGGCCGCCAGCTCTTTGGCCCCAAGCAAGGCCAGGAATGAATAGATCGCCAGCTGTGACAACACCCATGAAGAGGAGTTCAGACCCAGCGGCCAGCTGATTCTAACAATCTCCCCGAACAATTTCTTGCTAAAGGTGCGGAAATCCCGCAGCCTGATTGTGCGTTCAAAAGCACCGCTGAACATATACAGCAGCACCACGACACCAAGCAGTCTGCTGACTACGTTGGATACGGCAATTCCGCCGAGCCCCATCTCGGGCAGCCCGAACATTCCGAAGATCAGGATATAATTCAGAATAATGTGGATCACATTGACGGCCACTCCTGTATACATCGGCCCGCGTGTATTGCCGGTATTGCGGATCGCCGAGCCGAGCGAAGCGGTCATTCCGACGAGAAACAGTCCTCCGCCGACATAAGTAAGATAGACATGTGCGAGTGGAATCAGACCGCCGGAGATATGAAGTGCACGCGCAATCGGGTCCGAGAACAGGAACAGGAGGATGCTGACCGCGAACCCCAGCACACTGCTGGCCGTAACTCCCATGATCGCTATCTTGCGCGCATCCTCATGGCGTCCCGAGCCGATACGCTGGGCAATCAGAATGCCCGCCCCGCCTGCAAAGGTTGTGAAGAGTGTGGTCAGCGCACCAAACAGCTGGTTTGAAATTCCAACTACCGCAACCGCATCATCGGAGATCCGGCTGACCATGATCGTATCCACCGTGCCAAGCAGCGTCTGTAGAAAAATCTCTATAAAAATCGGCCAGGCCAGCATCCACAGCCCAACTCTTCCACTTCCAGATTTCACTAATTCAACTCTCCCCTCACCGGTTGCACTCATAACTTTCAGCTGCAACAAGCTTATAGATCACCTTGCTAGAAGTAAATTATAGGTGATATACTCTGGGAAATGTAGCAAATTCCAAACCTAAACTTTCATTTTTCAAACCTACATCAAGGGGGTCCTTAATGAGCCTGCTTCAATTTACCGGTCCACCCGTACCTCATTACATCATCAGCGGTCTTGCCTATTTCCTGCCGGGATATATCCATATGAACCGCCAGCATATTCAGGTGTTTGATCTGCTATTCGTCAGGGAGGGCTGCCTATATGTCGGCGAAGAGGACCGCAGATACGAGGTCCGGGCAGGAGAAGCGCTGATTCTCCGCCCGGACTGCCATCACTTTGGAACCGAAGGCTGCCGGAAAGACACCTCCTACTATTGGCTCCACTTCCAGACCTCCGGCACCTGGAGTCCGGTTACCGTTCCTTCGGCCTCGTTAAAGGCAGAGGACACGGTTGATGAGTGCTCTCATTCCGCCCTGTTTGATGTCCGCACCTTCAACTTGTGGTTATCGCAGTACATGACACTGCTCCAGCCCGCCAGGATGGAAGAGCTGCTGGCCCAGCTGGAGCAGCTGAAGGTCAATGCCCACCTGGATTCAGTCCGCTTCAAGCAGCAGATTCTGTTCCAGGAGGTTCTGCAGCAGCTCTCCGCCTCCATGCACCGGGAGCAGACCGTCTCGTTAACCACCGCTTGTGCCGAGCAAGCCGCCTCTTATCTGCGTGCCCATTACCGCGAGGAGATCACGACGGGCATGCTGGGAGACAGCCTGAATTTTCATCCGGTCTATATTGCCCGCTGTATGAACAGGGAGTACGGCTGCTCTCCAATGGAATACCTGCTCCGCTACCGCATTGAACAGAGCAAGCTGCTGCTGATGCAGACCAGCTTCCCCATCGCGCGGATTGCTGAAGAAGTCGGCTTCAACCAGGCTCCCTATTTCAGCTCCAGCTTCATGAAGCTGGAAGGGATCTCTCCGCGGCAATACCGCCAGCGCTTCTCCTGATGAAATGCACTGCTGCGGATGGGCGGGTATCCATGTGGATAGCCGCAGCAAGCAAACAAGCCACTATCCGTAACTAACGGATAGTGGCTATGGATCAATCTCTATAGGTTGAACTTTAGATGCCGATCCCCTACCCGAATGGGTA
The DNA here is from genome assembly GCF_042610515.1 of Paenibacillus paludis. NCBI lineage: Bacteria > Bacillati > Bacillota > Bacilli > Caryophanales > Paenibacillaceae > Paenibacillus > Paenibacillus paludis. The sequence goes on along the minus strand of NZ_JBGJZP010000011.1, from coordinate 15,823 downwards.
CATCTCCTCATCCCTTAATACGCAGCCATCGCTGACGCTGACTACCTCTGTAAGATTACTTGCAATCCGCCTTAGCCTCCTCCTCAAGCGAGGCAAAATAAGCAATTTTATGATCTACCTTTTGCGCAAAGGTCTGGAAAAACTTAATCTTCTCATCAATATGCAGCTTATGAGCCTGCAGCAATTTCCGCTGCTCGGATAGTGAGCTATGTCCTTCCTTGGAGAGCGAGATAAACTGTTTGATATCGGCGATCGGCATCCCGGTATCCTTCAGGCAGCAGATTAACGAAATCAGCTCCAGATCCTCATCATGAAAACAACGGTTTCCGTTCTCATCCCTGGCAACCACGGGCAGTACGCCCTCTCTTTCGTAATAACGTAACGTATATTGGCTCAGACCGCTTTTTTGTGATATGGTTTTTATGCTGTATCCCATGATAACAGCTCCCTTCCGCCTTTGGCTTTGGTTCCATCTCTAAAGTAACACCATTCGGGTTCTATTAAAAGCGCTTTAAAAATCTATTGACTTACAGTTAACTCTAAGGTCTACACTTTACTAGGAACCTTACATTTGAGGAGTGAGCAAACAATGGTAAAAAAAATTAAAGCAGGCAACAGCCAGCTTGAGGTCGCCCAGATTTCTTTAGGCTGCATGCGCATTGCCGATCTGTCTCCACAAGAAGCGGACGTGCATATTCACAGTGCCCTGGAGGCCGGAATAGACTTTTTTGACCATGCGGATATTTATGCCGCCGGTAAAGCTGAAGAAGTATTTGGCGACGTACTGGCCGCCAGCCCGGGCATGCGCGATCAGCTGATGATCCAGACGAAATGCGGAATCCGCCAAGGATTTTTCGACTTCTCCAAGGAGCATATTGTCCAGTCGGTGGAGAACAGTCTGAAGCGCCTGAAGACCGATTATGTAGACGTGCTCCTGCTGCACCGCCCCGACACGCTGATGGAGCCGGAGGAAGTGGCTGAAGCCTTTGATCTCCTGGAGCAAAAAGGCATGGTTAAGCACTTCGGTGTCAGCAACCTCAACCCGCTGCAAATCGAGCTGCTCAAAAAAAATGTCAAACAGCCGCTGCTCTTCAACCAGCTGCAGCTTAGCATTATGGTCTCAGGCATGATTGATGCCGGCTTCAACGTCAACATGACCAACTCCGGTTCAGTTGTACATGATGGAGGCATTCTGGAGTACAGCCGCCTGCATGATATGACCATCCAGCCTTGGTCACCGTTCCAATACGGCTTCTTTGAAGGCGTATTCCTGGGCAATGAGAAGTTCCCTGAATTGAATGAAGTCATTGGCCGCCTGGCCGCTGAAAAAGAAGTTGCCGACACCGCCATCGCGATTGCCTGGCTGCTCAGACATCCGGCCAACATGCAGCCGATCGTGGGCACGACCAATACCCAGCGTCTGCTTGATATTGCCAAAGCGTCGGATATCACACTGACCCGTCAGGAATGGTACGAGATTTATCGTGCAGCGGGCAACAAGCTTCCTTAACTTGTCCCATTTCTGGACCAGCCATAGCTTAAGAACACCTGTAAACAAACAAAGAGTACTCCAGAAGCCGCTTAAGGTTACCGGAGTACTTTTTGGTATTAACAACCTTACTGAAATTATCATGGATCAACAGCGTACATAATCTAATTGACCTTTTTCATGCACTGGGATATTTTATTTCTAAAGGATAAGTAGAACGGAGCTTGCAGATGGGGTTACACTATAAGGGGTTTCTGATATCGCTTCTGATTTTGTTGCCAAACATTCTTTTATTACGCTTTGCCCCACGATCTATTCCTAAATTAACCTCTACCTCTATTCTCTTTACAGTATTCGAACGGATTGGCCAAATCACTTGTTTTGTTCTGCCTATCCTCTATGGGCGAAAGATTGCAGAGCAACCTATAGACTATATAACACTTCTAATGGGGATCTGCCTCATAATTTACTACCTATGCTGGATTCGCTTTTTTGGGGGCGGCCGAGAGTTTTCATTATTGTTTAAACCCCTAGGTCCTATCCCAATACCAATGGCCCTCTTCCCAATGCTGTATTTTATCCTTCTGGCATATTGGCTGCACTCATATCTCTTTGTTGTCCCTGCCCTTATATTCTCCATCGGCCACTTTGTAAATAGCTGGAGTGTATATACGCAGATCAGGAGATAGTATTACACTGGTCAAAATTCTGATTTTAAAAGCTACTGCTTTCGTTTCTCTAGCCTAGCGCACCCCTTCGCCGCCCTTTTCCGCCCTTTTCCTATCACCATTTAAATGCCGCTTTAAATGACACAATAGCTTGCTATTCCGCCAGTGACAAGTAACGGTGGGCCAAATCAATCAGCAATTGCTCCTCCATCCCGTGGAATTCGAAAATTGTCACTGTCTTATTTTTTTCTTCGTGATAAAGATGCATCTCTTTCCACCCGGAATTGTGCGCTCTGATCAAGGCAATATCCTCTCCAAACCCTTCAACAAACTTCCAGCTGGCCGGATAAGAATAAGACATGTGATCCGACTTCATGCGCGGCTTGTCCGTTAGATCATTATAATCCGTACCCTGCACCACAACGATGTGTTGCTGGCTGTCATTTTCGAAAATTTCCACAAAGGCTGGTCCGAGCGGCGTCACAACCTCGTCCTTGCCAGAGTTGTCTGCATAAGAATGGTGATATTTTACAAATCCTGCGCTTTCCGTCTTGTGCCAGCCTTCAAGCTGATCAAGCGACCTCAGCGGATAATACGCAAGCTTCTGTACCTCGACAGCCGTTAATTTGTCTTTCTCCTTAAAGATCTGCTTATAGATATCCACTGGCGATTCCCAATCCGTCTCCTCTCCCATCACATCTGGAACGATGTTGTCCTCCGGGGTTCGAACCGTGAAGTCCTGACTTCCCCAATCCAGATAGTTTTTCACATAGGAGTAACCAACTGCAGGCACAATGCCCAGGAATAGCACCACAGCCATCGCAACTATCGCCATCCTCCGCTTGCCTATTGTCCGCTTGCCCCTTGATTCATGCCAAATTTGTGCCGCACTCACAGAGGTATTTTTATTTTCCACCGAATCCTTCAGCGCATGTGAAATCCGGGTTTGCACATTATCTTTCATATAGTTTGCCTCCTTGAAAAAGTGCATTATCGCTATCCTGTTTCATCACGACCCTGAGTTTGCTTAACGCGGAATTCAGCCTTGACTTGCATGTCCCGAGCGGGATACCCAAAACCTGCGCCGCCTCCTCCAAGGATAAATCCTGATAATAATGCAGCACGATAACCTCCCGGCATTTTAATGACAGCATGGCGACATGCTGCCAGACCTCTTGGCTGCTATCCGGAACAAATCCCTGTTCCCCTACTGTATCAACCGCCTCCGGCATATGCTGGCCAAACAGCTTGAGCCATGTTTGCTTACGCAGCATATTGCGCGTAATGTTCACCGCGATCCGGTTTATCCAAGGACGAAAGGGCCGCCCTTCATCATACAAATCGTATTTATTCATTACTTTAATAAAGGTCTCCTGAGTAATATCATCAGCCAGCGCCTCAGAGCGGGTTAACAATAAAGCTGTGCGGTATACATAAGCGGAATGCTCATTGAATAGCTCGGTTAATTTCTCTTCTGTTATTTGTGTTTTCATCTCACCCCTCCTCCGAAATATGGCTTGTTGAAATACTGTCATAGTATATACACAGCGAGGCAGCTGTTTAGTTCGATTTTACACTTAATAAATACACAAAAAAGCCCATTGATATTATATCAATGGACTTCTAAAGGTTGTAGTTGGTACCGGCGAGAGGACTCGAACCTCCACGGTTTCCCACTCGATTTTGAGTCGCACATGCTATTGCGACATGAGCAGAAGTTCCTAAAATCATTCGTACTTTTTGATTCCTGTTACCTTCTATGTTTCTGTTAAAAGGAATTTAGAATACTTGTACAACTTCTTTAATATCATCGATTTCCTCAAGAATTGCGCGCTCAATAGCAGCCTTTAACGTAATCGTAGCACTTGGGCAACCATTGCAAGCTCCCAAAAATCTTAATTTGGCTATACCGTTCTCAACTTCAACTAATTCAGCATCTCCACCGTCACGCAGTAAGAAAGGACGTAGTTTGAGAAGCACTTCCGATACTTCATCGAATAAAATTCCATTCTCCTCCATTATGCCAGCTCCTCTCATTGTTTTACCAACAGTCAATTCATGCCTTTTTTCACCCTAGATGTCTGAGTGATCCTTTGCTTTTTGCCTAAGAATGGCCTCTTGATCCGAAAGTTCCCTTATAAGCGTATAAATAGAGTCTAAAGGTATCATCACACCACAACTTGCGCTCAATCCTGACAGCATATTGAAGTAGAACTGAAGTTTCCGTATCTCTCGGGTAATTTGAGCTAGTTCTGAATTGTCCGAATTATTTTTCTTCATTACTAACACCTCGTACTTCTTTAAAGAGTGATAAAGGTTTGATCTATTAAATTATTGAATCAACCGATGCTTCCTTCCATTTCAAATTGAATCAGCCGATTCATTTCAACGGCATATTCCATCGGCAATTCTTTGGTAAACGGCTCAATAAAGCCCATTACAATCATTTGTGTGGCATCTTGTTCTGTAAGCCCGCGGCTCATTAAGTAAAACAATTGTTCCTCGGACACTTTGGATACTGTTGCCTCGTGCTCCAAAGTAATCTGATCGTTTTTAATTTCATTGTACGGAATCGTATCTGATGTTGACAGGTTGTCCAAAATCAACGTATCACACTTAATATTGGACTTGGATCCTGCGGAATCGCGGCTGAAGCTTGACAATCCCCGGTAGTTTACTTTGCCGCCCTGCTTGCTGATGGATTTGGATATAATCGTAGATGTTGTCTCGGGAGCAAGGTGAATTACTTTCGCGCCGGCATCTTGATGCTGACCTTTACCGGCTACGGCAATAGACAGGATGGACCCCTTGGCTCCCCTTCCTTTCAATATTACAGCCGGATACTTCATGGTTACCTTGGAGCCGATGTTTCCGTCCACCCATTCCATTGTGGCATTTTCCTCTGCCACAGCTCTTTGGGTTACCAAGTTGTAGATATTAGGAGCCCAATTCTGGATTGTCGTGTATCGGACACGGGAATCTTTCCGGCAAATAATTTCAATAACTCCGCTATGCAGAGAACTGGTACTATAAATAGGTGCTGTACATCCTTCAACATAATGGACAAAGCTACCCTCTTCGGCAATAATTAATGTCCGCTCGAATTGGCCCATATTTTCAGAATTAATACGGAAATACCCTTGTATAGGAACCTCACATTGAACGCCCCTCGGAATGTATACAAAGCTGCCGCCTGACCAAACCGCACTGTTAAGCGCCGCAAATTTATTATCGGCGGGAGGGATGATCGTTCCAAAATGTTGCTTGAACACTTCAGGATATTGCTTTAAAGCAGTATCCGTATCAAGGAAAACAACGCCCTGATCCTCCAGTTCCTTCCGCATACTGTGATAGACTACTTCCGACTCGTATTGAGCGGATACGCCTGCCAGAAACTTTTGCTCCGCTTCAGGAATCCCTAGCTTGTCAAAGGTTGCTTTAATCTCGGAGGGAACCTCCTCCCAGGTCTTTCCCTGCTTTTCGGAAGGGCGAACGTAATATTGGATGTTATCAAGATTTAGTCCGGACAAATCCGCTCCCCACCCAGGCATCGGCATTTTGTAGAATTGCTTCAAAGCTTTCAGCCGAAAATCGAGCATCCACTCCGGCTCTTCCTTGATCCGGGAAATTTCTCGGACAATCTCTTCAGTCAGACCTTTTCCAGATTGAAAAATAGACTGGTGCTCGTCGCGAAACCCATATTTATATTCGCCCATATCCGGCGCTTTTTTAGCCATTGTTATCACTCCTTTTAACCTTCATAAGACTCACTTTGATTGGCTCTGATTCCCTATGATCTGCCAAGTTTTTTCTCCACTACATCCTGCAGGCGGCTACGCACTCCCTCCAGCGGGATCTCCGAAATGACAGGAGCGAGGAATCCGAAAATAACAAGATATTCGGCTTCACTCCGTGAGATCCCGCGCGACATCAGATAATAGATTTGTTCCGCATTTACTTGCCCCACGGATGCAGCATGACCGGCGGTTACATCATCCTCATCTATCAGCAGGATCGGATTGGCATCACCGCGCGCATTTGGACTTAACATCAGTACACGTTCTGTTTGCTGACCATCACAATTGGTTGCACCTTTTTCAATTTTTGTAATCCCGTTGATAATGGCCGTAGCTTCTTCACGCATTACTGCGCGTGTGATCATTTGGCTCACCGAGCTTCTGCCAAAATGCTGGGCTTGCGTAGTATAACTCAATTTCTGGTCCCCAGAGCCTATCGCAATCACCTTAGCGTCAGAGATGGACCCGTTGCCCTGGAGTAATGTCTTGGTATCACTGGCGGTATAGCCATTATTCATCTCGCCGACAATCCATTCTACACCGCCATCCGCAAGCACAATCGCACGCCGCTGGGTGAAGTCCGTTGTTGCTGCAGCAAGCTGATGAACAGAAGCGACCTGCACCTTGGAGCCTGCCCCTGCAAACACCTCTACCACACCATTATGCAAAACCTTGATATCATCTCTGCTCGATATACAATGATCCACATAGCTGATCTTGCTGTTGTTACCAGTCACAATCAAGATGTGAGGAGCAAAAAGCGCCCCGCTCGTATCGCTATAAAAGATCGCTTGAATGGGAACTTCAACCTCTATACCATCTGGGACATATAGAAAAACGCCACCACTCCATAAGGCACTGTGCACAGCAGACAATCTGTGCTCTTCCGGCTTCACTGCCTGAAAGAGATAACGTTGAACCAACTCCTCATGCTCTTTTGCCGCAGTATGCAGGTCCGTTAAAATTACTCCCTGGGCGGCTAAGCTCTCGGACAATTTCGTATACACTACATCCGAATTGAACTGAACGATTAGTCCGCCTTTCACTGGAGAAGCAACCAAACCTCGAACAACCTCCGGCACAGCTTCCAAACCTGACCATGCATTCTCAGCTTTGTAATCTCCACTTTCGTAGATATCCCATTTTTCAAGCTTGATTTTCTCTACTTTAGGCAACTCCAGCGTCTCTGCCAGTTCGAGTGCGTGAACGCGGCGTTCAATCAGCCAGCGAGGTTCATCCTTAGCACTTGACCAAGCGCATAAAGCGTTCGCATTCATTAAAATTTTTGCTTGTATACCCACTTGCTTTTCCTCCTCTTCAGCTTTCAAACTTCCTCGCCTACCGTCTCATCCGTAATCCCAAGCTCCTCCTTCACCCAATCGTACCCTTCAGCCTCCAAACGGTGGGCAAGCTCCGGACCGCCAGATTTAACTATCCGGCCTTGCATCATGACATGCACAAAATCCGGGGTAATATAATTCAACAGTCGTTGATAATGGGTGATGATTAAAAAGCCTCTATCCGGGCTGCGCATCTCATTTACGCCATTGGCCACAATACGCAGTGCATCAATATCAAGCCCGGAATCCACTTCATCCAGGATCACAAACTTGGGTTCAAGTAGCATCATTTGCAAAATCTCATTCCGCTTTTTTTCACCGCCGGAGAATCCCTCATTCAAATAACGATGCGCAAATTCCGGGTTCATCTCCAGCCCCTTCATTTTGCTCTCCATTTCACGGATAAAACGGATTAAGGATATCTCATCGCCTTCTTCACGCCGTGCATTGATGGCACTTCTGAGAAAGTCCGAGTTGGTCACGCCGGCAATTTCACTTGGGTATTGCATAGCGAGGAACAAGCCTGCCTGGGCACGCTCATCCACCTCCATCTCCAGAAGGTCTTCATTGTCCAATGTCACCTTGCCGCCGGTAACCTCATATTTGGGATTGCCCATTAAAGCTGAAGCCAACGTACTTTTTCCCGTCCCATTAGGCCCCATAATCGCATGAATCTCTCCGCCATGAATCTCCAGTGTGAGCCCTTTTAAAATTTCTTTCCCTTCAATCTTGGATCTTAATTCCTCAATCTTTAATGTCGTCATTTATCGTAAACTTCCCTTCGGAGTATTCTTCGGCACGCGCCACCAAATCACTCATAAATTTTCCAATAGTCTGCAGCTCAGCCTCTGAATAGGATTCAATGAATTGGTAAAACCTTTCTTCTTTTTCTTTGTGCAGCTCTTTATGCAAACGATAAACGTGTCTTCCCTTATCCGTTAAACTAAAGTAAATCTCCTTACGATTGTTGTTCAGTTGACTTCTCATAATGAAGCCCATTTCCAGCAGCTTTGCACTAATTTTAGTAATGCCAGCTTTGGACAACCCCATCTTCTCCACAATCCCGGTATGATTTATCGGTTCATAATCACCAATGCAATCAATAACGTGTACACTAGTAATATTGTTGGAGAGCATTTCAATCTGGTACTTTCTGGCCTGTTGCCGAAACGAGTTAAATTCTTGTTCAGTGTACAGCTCATTCAGATGCAGCATTCTAATATATTGCTCGTAAAGATGACCTTTAAAATGATTTTGAAACTCCAATTTCGCAATCTCCCCTCTCTTGTAGTAGTTGCAGACCAAGTTCAGTACCAGCAATAGATTGTTTTTCTTTTTTTGTTCACCTGTGAACAAAATTATATTAACATAATTGATATTGATTATCAATATCAATTATGTTCAGTGTGAAGCAATCCTGGAGGCGCTTTTCATTGGTTCGTTGTCATTGTCATCGGCCTCATGCTGCGTTCCGACCAGTTGGGTCTCCTCTCCATTATCCTGGATTTATCCGTTTCGCTCCGGTGCAACGAACCTTTGGTTCATTTCTTTCGCTCCTCCGCCTGGTCGCTAGACGCCCTTCGCACCGTCTGGCTTTTGATCGTGCGAGCTCACGCGCCTTTGTTGTACCCTAACGGCAAGGTGGTCTTGATGGGTGACGGCTGCATACAAGGTAAGGAAGCCAACCGAATGCCCGGAGTCAAGAAGCTCCATCAGGAATTGGAGAATTCCGCCAATGGAGCGTATTTCTTCGGACACTGTTTCAGCGCCATCCGCCTTCTGTTGGGCACGTCCCGGAAAAAGGGGACAAAGGTGGTGCTGGCCGAGATGTTTCAATGCCGCGCCGCCACGCTTCAATACGCTACAGTGAGCGTATAAGACAAAGAAGAAGCGGTCAGTTACCTGTGTCTGTATTTGCTTTGGGGCCAAAGATTATACCAAGAACTGCGGTTTGTGCTGGTGAAGCTGAACGGGCAATGCTCTATTCTAGCTAGCATCGATCTGACCCTGGAGGCGACCGGGGTCATCGAAATGTATACCGCCCGGTTCAAGATCGAATGCACCTTCCGAGCGCTTAAGCAGTCCATCGGCGGATTCAGCTACCACTTTTGTAGCAAACCCATGCCGAAGCTCAACCGGTATTTGAAAAAGGGATAGGTCCATTCGCTGGAGTTGGTTGAAGACGAGAAAGCGCAACGGGACATCCGCCTGACTGTGAAAGCAATTGAAGGAACTTTTCACTGTTCAGTAATTCATCAAATATTTTTTAAGAAGTATCGAAAAAAGTAGTATGCCTTCCATTTTTCATGATGGAAGGTTGCCTTTTTTGACTCTGTTTCCCATTTAGGTACAGAGAGTAGATGGAAACTTATGACATCTGGAGTTGACGTTAATGATTTACTTGAAAGAGCATTCAGCAGTTATGTTAAAGCATGTCTCCGGCACGCTCAAAAAGATTATTTTGAGAAACTGATGCGTGATTCGGCTTATGTTGTTCCTTTGGATACTGTCACTTTCGAGATCGATATCAACTTTTTAGTTCGTCACCACAACATACCGGAGCCTCAAAACGTTCCTGTTCTTTCTCAAATTTCTGAAATATCGTATCTAACATCAAAAGAACAAAGACTTTTGTACCTTAAGTATTATGAAGATAAAACAGACAAGGAAATTGCTCAACTTTTAGGAACCAGCAGACAAGCTGTTTCCAAAATGAAATCAAACGTTCTGGTGAAGCTTAAAAGCATTATGGAGAAGTAAAGGCTCGTTTGCTTGTCGCAGTCTTCCCGCTTTATCATACAACGCTGATATTTTGCAATTGGATGATAAAAGGAGGATAAACATGAATAGTACTTCTACTCTGCTCCATTTAGCGCAGAATGGTGACAAAGAGGCAGAAGCCACGTTATCACTCGTTATGAGCTAGTTATTTCTACCTTTCAATTGGATTCTCTGAAAAAACTTGATGATAATCATTATCAATTTCATCTTTCCAAGTCGAAGTCAATCTGATATAATAACACCAAAATACCAAACATCCTACGTTTCGCAAAGGAGTGATGCTGTTGTTAACTCAAACTCAACGTTTAACCTTGGTGGAACAGGTGGCCTACCAGATCCAGGGGAAGATCGAAAATAGCGAATGGCAAGTAGGGATGCGTATTCCTCCAGAGCCCGAGCTAATGGAACAGCTTCAAGTCAGCCGTAATACCTTGAGGGAAGCTATTCGGGCTTTAACGTATGCGGGTCTGCTGAAGACCAGACAAGGGGATGGGACCTATGTCTGCTCCTCAAGTGTTTTGGGGTCAGTGATTAAAAAAGTGATTCAGCATACCGATAAGCTTGAGAGCCTGGAGGTCCGATATGCATTGGAAAGAGAGGCTGCTGCCCTGGCTACGCTCAGGAGAGGCGAAGAAGATTTGGAGGCGATTCGGACATGCTTGGACCAGTGCAGACAAGCAGCCAGCCAGCAGGATCTCAAAGCTTATGCTCACTGGGATGTCGTGTTTCACAAAATGGTGATTGCTGCTTCACATAACCAATTGATGGCGAATTTGTACAATCATATTTCCGAGGCGCTGCAAAACATGGTTTTGGAAACGAAGGACTTCAAAAATGCGGCTTTTTATCTCGACTCTCATGACCTGCTTTATCAAGCCATTGCCAATCAGGATTGCCACCAAGCCGAGGAGGCTGTTCGTTTATACATTGAAAAGGCCCGTGCAACACTGTGCTAAATGAAGCATTCAAATGCACCGGCACGACTAGTCCCATGAAAAACAGGTTTGAAGCTTATCAACATGCTGCCACGCTTTTATGAAGTTACACAAGGCAACATACGAATTGATGAAATGAACATCATCGATATTAGCCTTTCCTGCCTTGGAGCAATATCGGGATTGTCCAACAGGATGTCTATTTATTTTCCAGAAGCATCCGTAAGAATATCGCTTATGACGACATCTGGGAAGCCGCTCACCGGGCTTAACTAGAGGCCTTTATCCATGCACAACCTGAAGGGATGGATACAGTGATCGGAGAACGTGGGGTGGATTGTCCGGGGGGACAAAAACAGTGACTGGCTATTTACGGATGTTCCTCAAGAATTCGCCAATCCTGATCCTGGACGAGACCACCTCTGCACTGGATACCGAAACGGAAACTTCAATTCAGCATTCTCTTGCTGAGCTTTCAGCGAGAAGAACAGCTTTGATGATTGCTCACCGTCTGGCAACCATAAAGAGAGCAGATGAAGAACAAGGAAAACAGAAACATTGCTTGCCGCTGTTGGACATTACAGTCGTTTTATCACCCACAGTTTGGTGATGTACAATACATTCCCTCTTAAGGGTACTTCCTCCACATGGATGAAATTGACGATTAATTAACTTAAAACGTAGGAGAATCCCTTATGAGTTCACCAGAACAATTGTTAAAAAAACAGGATGGAATATCCAGTACCGGCATTCGCAAGCAAGCGACACTCTGGTTCATGATCGTAGGAATTATTTTTATCGCAGCGAATTTGCGTGCTCCCCTCACATCGGTGGGACCATTAGTCAGTCTTATTCGAGAGAACGTGCATATTTCGAATACCTTAGCAGGCCTGATTACCACAGTTCCACTAATTGCATTTGCATTGTTATCACCTTTTGTACCAAAATTAGGACGCAAATATGGTGTAGAACGTATTATCCTGATTTCCCTTATTTTTTTGGTCATCGGTATTGCTGTTCGCTCGTTATCCGGAGCAGTGACCTTGTATGTTGGAACCGCAGTTCTGGGGTTTGCTATTACCATATGTAATGTATTACTACCTAGCCTGATTAAACGGGAATTTCCGCAGCAAATGGGTACTATGACAGGGGTTTATTCTGTTTCCATGAATCTATGCGGGGCGATTGCTTCCGGTATTAGTGTTCCCTTAGCTGTGGGGGCAGGCTTGAACTGGCAAGGTGCCTTGGGAGTATGGGGGATACTTAGCGTTATCTCCATTCTCTTTTGGGTACCGCAACTCAAGACTCCAGCGAAACCAGCCGCTGTTGCCAACAGCGCAGGTAACAACCATCAGGTCAATATATGGCGCTCTCCATTGGCTTGGCAGGTGACTCTTTTTATGGGAATACAATCGGCCATTTTTTATGTGCTGGTGGCATGGCTGCCTGAAATACTAAAAGATCAAGGCATCAGTTCAAGTCAATCCGGCTGGTTTCTCTCGGTTCTGATTATGGCTTCGCTCCCCTTTGCATTTATCGTTCCAGTTATGGCTGGTCGCATGTCTAACCAACGGTTGTTAGTGGTTATTACAACAATTCTACTTTTGATCGGAACACTTGGACTTCTCTATAGCAGTATCCATCTGGTTCTGTTTTGGGTTATTATTCTTGGAATTGGAGCGGGCTTTGCCTTTGGCTTGTCCATGATGTTTTTCGGCTTGCGTACCCAAAGTGCCCATCAGGCGGCTGAATTATCGGGCATGGCCCAATCCATCGGATATCTACTAGCAGCAATTGGCCCAGCGCTGATTGGATACTTGCATGATGCCAGTCATAGTTGGAGCGTTCCACTCCTGATATTGGTTGGCGCTTCTGCTCTACTCGGTATCGTTGGTCTAGGTGCGGCTAGAAATCAATTTGTTGGTTCTGCGAAGTAAGTCCATGATATAAAGGACTTAAACACAAGATTCACATTCATTCTAACATGAAAGACAAGTATACAGGCACGCACTTTGGTGTGCTTGTGCTGCGCCAGCTTCGAGCCAAGTAAGAAGGCTTCGCCGCTGCCTTCGGATCACTTGCAGAAAGCGAGCTCAGACAAATTAGAGAGCGTTGCTAGCCAATATACGAATTTCCCAACCCAATTTAAAGCCTATTCTGATGGAGGTTATCAGCATTTAATTGCTCGTTATGAGCCAGTTATTATTAAGTACGCAAAATGAAATGGAACCGGCGTGCAAACAGCAGATGACGATTGCCTAGATCATGGTAGTTCGTCGCTTAGATCTTAGTCACTACGCATAAAAAAGGGACTGGCTCTGTGTATCTTACTACACAGGGCCAGTTCTTGTTTTCACACACTCTATTTTAATCTATTTAGAGAAAATTTCAGGAAACAGTTGCCCTTTTCTCTCCTAATCCCCATTTATATAACAGGAAGCAATCATCATATGAAAACCAAAAGCGACGAAGCGGAAGCACTGTGACAGTCCCAAAACGGGGCTTGAGCGACCACTGCTCCGGCTAAAATCATCCTGTGGTCGGATGAATCGCCATAACCAGAGAAGGGGATTATGATACTTCTGCCCGGCCAACGTCACGGTATTGGGGGCAGCCCGCTCGGATGAGGGAGAGCTTCGTCATAACGTTGAAGCTATGATGCTGACTTACCATCAGCAGCTTGAAATAACACTTATCCTTCACCTTATGGAGATGAAAGCATAGTAATGCCTTGTTATTATGCGCTCGGCCCACCGCTACAAGCGAATCGAATCCCTCACTTTAAAATCGGACGAGCATACAAGATACCCAAAATTCAAATTATTGCCTACCTCCGATCATTGATGTATTCGCAGCAATTAGATATGACAAATAACTTCAACACTTTAACGCATTGAATCATGTTTTAATATGCTGTAATTTAGTATAAATGGTAGGGTTGTGGGCTGCTAACCGAAGGAGGATCGGGTATGATAGCAGGCCACCTGCAAGAGAAAAAAGGATTATAAAACGGCTTCTAAATATGGCTTGTTGAATAACTGTCATAGTATATACACAGCGAGGCAGCTGTTTAGTTCGATTTTGCACTTAATAAATACACAAAAAAGTCCATTGATATAATATCAATGGACTTCTAAAGGTTGTAGTTGGTACCGGCGAGAGGACTCGAACCTCCACGGTTTCCCACTCGATTTTGAGTCGAGCGCGTCTGCCATTCCGCCACGCCGGCGTATAGATAATGATAACAATCAGTTCAAAAAATAATGGAGGCGCCACCCAGACTCGAACTGGGGATAAAGCTTTTGCAGAGCTTTGCCTTACCACTTGGCTATGGCGCCACAAAATGGAGCGGACGACGGGAATCGAACCCGCGACCCTCGCCTTGGCAAGGCGATGCTCTACCGCTGAGCCACGTCCGCAAAATGGCTGGGGATATAGGATTTGAACCTATGCATGACGGAGTCAAAGTCCGTTGCCTTACCGCTTGGCTAATCCCCAATAACATTTTAGAAAAAAATGGGGCGACTGATGGGTCTCGAACCCACGAATGCCGGAACCACAATCCGGTGCGTTAACCCCTTCGCCACAGTCGCCATATGAAGCTGTTACTAACAATTTGCCAATCCTGTTTTAAAGAAATGGGGCGACCGATGGGTCTCGAACCCACGAATGCCGGAACCACAATCCGGTGCGTTAACCCCTTCGCCACGGTCGCCATATTAAGCTTTAAAATTTTCATTGGCAGGGGCAGCAGGAATTGAACCCACACCAACGGTTTTGGAGACCGTTGTTCTACCTTTAAACTATGCCCCTAAAGATGGTGGAGGCTGATGGATTCGAACCACCGAACACGTACGTGAGCAGATTTACAGTCTGATGCGTTTGGCCACTTCGCTAAGCCTCCACAGATGGTGCCGGCGAGAGGACTTGAACCCCCAACCTACTGATTACAAGTCAGTTGCTCTACCAATTGAGCTACACCGGCATATTCAGTTAAAGAAAATGGTGGCGCGGGAGGGAATCGAACCCCCGACACAAGGATTTTCAGTCCTTTGCTCTACCGACTGAGCTACCGAGCCATATAAGTTTGTTAAGGTATTGATGGCGGAACCGACGGGATTCGAACCCGCGATCTCCTGCGTGACAGGCAGGCATGTTAGGCCAACTACACCACGGTTCCAAATTGGTTGCGGGGGCAGGATTTGAACCTGCGGCCTTCGGGTTATGAGCCCGACGAGCTACCGGGCTGCTCCACCCCGCGTCAGTAAGAAAAGTATTCATTTAAAAATTACAATGGTGGAGGCTGAGGGGATCGAACCCCCGACCCTCTGCTTGTAAGGCAGATGCTCTCCCAGCTGAGCTAAGCCTCCATAAACGAACAATTGTTATTGTAGCAATTTCACTAGATGAAATCAAGTGAAGAAATGGTGACCCGTATGGGATTCGAACCCATGTTACCTCCGTGAAAGGGAGGTGTCTTAACCCCTTGACCAACGGGCCATACCTGTAAAAAATTGTGGCGGAGAGAGAGGGATTCGAACCCTCGAGACGCTTGTGGCGCCTACACGATTTCCAATCGTGCTCCTTCGGCCAAACTCGGACACCTCTCCATATGGCTCCCCGAACAGGACTCGAACCTGTGACAACTCGATTAACAGTCGAGTGCTCTACCAACTGAGCTATCAGGGAATATTACATATCAGGCTTGATCGCCTGAAAACTGAATCCGAAACAAATCTGCGTCTTACTGTTGGATAAGCCCTCGACCGATTAGTATTGGTCAGCTCCATGCATTGCTGCACTTCCACCTCCA
>NZ_JBGJZP010000010.1:0-281232 GCF_042610515.1 Paenibacillus paludis | reverse complement strand
TGGGTTTTTAGGGCTGTAGACCCCTCACACCCCCATCATACGAGGCGCTCTTGTTTTTGTCTAAGCTGAAAACTTAGCGTATACAGGAATGTTTACGAGTACACGAACCCGCTGCAGGCTTTAGGGACCCTACTTTCAATACTAAATTCCCTGCTTCCCCAGAACTCTTCCAGTTTGAAGTCACGCTCTAGGTATCGTGAATGTGGGTTAGTTCATCCTTCTCAAATGCCTGACCGATAAAGAACTCAACATCTTTAGGCCTAACAACTTTCATGTTTAAATGTTCTTCTTCAACACATATTCTATTCGCCTAGGCAACAATCTTATTTTCAATCCTCGGATACTTTTCGGCGGAATTCATTAGGGGTTATTCCATATTCCTTTTTAAAAACACGATAGAATGAGCGCAAACTGTTGAATCCGGAATCAAACGCGATATCGGTGACCGGATGGGTAGTTGATAACAGCAGCATGTGGGCAAAGGCTGCCCGCTGTCCATTAATATAATCCCGAAAAGAGATGTGGAACTGTTCAGAAAAGATGCGGGAAATAATAAATTTGCTGATGCCAAGCTCTTTTGAAAGCGTATCCAGATCTATATGATCTAAAAAGTGAATGTCGATATAAGCGAGAATTTTGGGAATGAGATCCACTTCTTTCTTGTAGTCTACTTTTTTCATTAACAATAATGGCAAAGCGTGCCCTAGTACTACAGAGGTGTAAGCCTTGAGCAAACGATTGTCACATTGTTCTTTATATAGTGTATACAAGGTTGTCAGCAGGCCCGGAAGCATCTGATGCTTGGGGATTACAGGGTTATCCGGGACATGATTAAACAACTCCCCCGTGAAATCCCCCGGAAATGTGGCATCGAAAAAGATCAGCAGGATCTGGTTCTTCTCTATCGTTTTGTAGCTATGAGGTTGATTGGAAAAAATGATCGCCATGTCCCCCTCAGACAAAACATAATCTTGTCCATTGATGCTGATATTGATTTTGCCGGACAAAACCATCGTGATCTCTACATTCTTATGCAGATGAAGAGGATAGGTGTTATTGGTTGAAATAAAGGAATGAAACGCCTGGTCACGATTCTGATATTTAATATTCATCTCTTCCTCCCTATCGTCACGGAATAGCAAGCAGTGAAATTTCTGCAATACTAAGAACATAATATGGATTTGCTCATCTGCGCAAGAACCAAGAGCAATAGTTGGCACAAAATAATATCTTTTTGGCAGGTAAATGCAGCCTAAAAGTTTTAAAGTATTAGCAGTAGTCTGCTTGTTGCAGTAAAAAGAAACAAAAAATCACGTACGTACCCACAACATTTGACTGAAAGGAGGAAGTATAACAGGAGCACTGCCTCAAGATAAGGCTGCATCCATGTTATACGTCAAAAGATGAACAGAAAGAGTAAAAGATTCAACAAGGTTTTAGCCGTTTTCACGAGTATTTCGGTAGCGTTTTCATTTTTGGGAATCCAGCCTCTTGATGCCTCAGGACAGGCAGATGGAGACAAGATTTTTACAGGTGCCTCAATTATAGCCTTTCCGGGCGCGGAAGGTGGAGGCGCCTATACCAGCGGTGGCCGGGGAGGCGATGTATTTATCGTAACCACCCTCAAAGATTACGCTGTCAATGACAAACCGATTGAAGGGTCTCTTCGGTATGGGATTGTATCTACACCTAAAGAGGGGCGTACGATTGTTTTTCATGTTTCCGGAACGATTGAACTGAAAAGCACCCTGCGGCTCAACAATATCAAAAACCTGTCCATCGCCGGGCAAACCGCCCCAGGCAATGGAATCACGATTGCAGGTTGGGATACCGATATCAGCAATTCGGAAAACATCATTCTTCGCTATATCTCTTTCCGTCCGGGTGCCACCAATGTATTTAGCGGCAGCGATTCAATGGATGCGCTTTGGGGCAGGGACAACAACTACTTCCTTATTGACCATTGTTCCTTCAGCTGGAACACGGATGAAACCTTATCGTTATACAGAGGCGAAAACGGTACAATCCAGTGGTCCATGATTTCGGAAAGTCTGACTCTGTCCGGGCATACCAAAGGAAGACATGGCTATGGCGGTATTTCAGGCGGAGATAAAACAACGTTCCATCACAATCTGTACGCGAACCACACCTCGCGCAACCCAAGGCTGGGCGGCGGTTATGCAGGTGCTGCGGATGCAGAGCATGTCGCAGTTGTTCAGTTCTCCAACAACGTAATTTATAATTGGGGCTTTAATGGAACTTATGGCGGGGGTTTTACCTTCACTAATTTTATGAACAATATCGAAATTGCCGGTCCAGGTACAAGAGATAACGTGACTCAAAGGGTTATTGATGCCGGGGAATCCAAGAAGCTTGGCGGCTTCTACATCGCGGGGAACCGAATCAGCGGGGAGCTTACTGGTTTGCTGAATGAATCCTCTGATACTGTGAAATTTTCCGGTGACAACAGCGGTGATCAAATGACGAACTTAGTAAGCAAGCCGTATCTTTCGGCGGACAGTACGGGGGTAAATCACGGTACTACCAATAAAGCATTTGATGATTACGTTAATTCCGGTGTAAAACCTGCTAACCAACCGTTACTAAGAAGCATTCTGCAACAAGCGGGAGCTACCTACCCGCGTCGCGGCGCTATCGACGCAAGAATTGTTGCGGAAGTAGAGCAAGGCTCGGGAAGATATATCAACACGGAACATGAGGTTGGGGGATACCTCTCGGCCTTTGGTGTCGTAGAAAAACAGAGAGAGGATCAATTTGACACCAATCAAAACGGCATAGACGACAAGTGGGAAAAGAAGAATAATATCTGGGGCATCAAGGATGCCTATAAAACAATTACAGAAAGCGGTTATACATGGCTTGAACTTTATACTAACGGTCTTGCCGGTATGGACCATGTTGCCGAAAATCCCGAAGCCAGCCTCATGGCACCAGGGAACAATACCCAATTTGCTTTAGGGAAAGAGATCGAAGTTAAAATCAAAGCCTCTTCCAAATTCGGACATAAAATAAAGAAAGTTGCTGTATACAATGGATCTAAATATCTTGGAGATGCAGTGAAGAAAGGCAACACTTACACCTATTCGATCAAGGGACTAGAGGATGCTTCCCACTATATCTCTGCAAGAGTCACGGATACCAAAGGAAATGAGACACAAACCACTGCCGCCAACATCTATGTCAATACCTCCTCCTCTGCTTTGGCTGGCAAGGGCTGGACCTCCAAAGATATCGGCAAGCCGGACATTAAAGGTTCCGGAAGCATGACCGGCGATGTGATCACCGTTAAAGGTAACGGAAAGCTTGGAAGTAGCGAAGGCAGCCTTGAACGATCAGATGCGAACAATGCGGCCAAAGACGACTTTCACTTTGTGTATAAAGAAATGAACGGAGATATGGCGGTTACCGCGAAGCTGGAGAAGATTGGAGACGTTGACAACCATGCCTTCACAGGACTGATGATCCGCGATGACTTGAAAGAAGACAGTGCTGCTACGGCCCTAGGCCTCTCCTGGGTGAAGTTATTTAAAGCTACCGCCTGGTCAGCTTATCTGACGGGAAGAAACCTTAAGGGCGGAGAATTTGATGTATTGACCGAAACTTTAGACAGCCCTTCTGCTGCCGAAAAAGCCGGGATTCAACTACTTCCGGATATTCCGTTCAAGATTAATGGTGTGGAGCAAGGCTATTGGCTTAAACTTGGCCGTCAGGGAGATACTTTCTATGCTTATGGATCTATAGACGGAAATAAATGGACACCGATCGGCAAGCGGACAATCGTTATGCAAGGTTCGGTATATGTCGGATTTGCTGTTGACAGCAATGATGTTGCAAATGTGATTGAGCAACTGAACTATGCAAAGTTCTCCAATATTACTGTAGAGAATAAATTTGCCCCTATTGGCGACTAGACTGTATCCGGGGATGCTATGAATAAACGCTAAATAGTGTGATCTTCTGCACAGATGTTACACCAACACGGCAGCAGGTACAACGGATGCCGTGTTGGTGTGTTTGTTAGGATAAGGTTACCCGTTCGTTCAGCGGTCCTCTGGTTTTTTACCACATGCCATCACAAAGGTCATCATCGCATAGGCTTCAGGGGAATTATTAAAATTCTCAGAGACTTGTTGTAATTGTTCATATTCTTCTTCATTGATAATTCCCTTATTGTAAAAAACCCTAAACCGGTTAATATCAAACTGCCGTTTAAAACCTTCCATTCCATGAAGATCACTATGCTGGATAACAGTATCCATATCTAAATCGCTATAACCTGCCTGTGCTAAGAGTCGTGGCAGCCCCCTGCCGATATACCGATTGCCCCCTTTTGCAGCTTGATGATCCGCCAGCTTCTTTATCACAGAAGGCAGTAAATCCACATCCGGGCTAACCGCTCCAAAAATCCCGTCATCAATATCGATAATGACAAGCTTCCCCCCAGGCTTTAGTACACGATAAATTTCTCTTGCAGCCTCCACCGGATTATGCAAATGAAGAAACAGTAACCTTGCAATAGCAAAATCATAGGAATGATCAGGGAGCCCGGTGTCATAAACAGAAGAATGTACAAACCGCAGTTTGGACGAAGGGATATGATGTAACCGGTTTTTAGCTTCAGCCAGTAGCTTTTGATCAATTTCCAAAGCTGTAATCTCACTTTCCGGCAAACTATGAACCAATTGTTCGGTAACGAAACTGGGACCACTTCCAAGTTCTAACACGCTCATTCCATCCTGCAGCCCATACCATTGTAAGTTACGAAACTCTTTATCCCACCCCATCATTGTTTGTACTTTCAGCCGCTCAACCTCTTCTTCAAAACCTAGAGCAACATTGCCAATATTGTAAGTAGAATTACGCTCTTTCATATGTCACCTCCGTGATAAAACAAAATATTCGACAGTCCTTAAAGTGATTCCTTTCTTTATCACATTGCATATTTCCTTATACAAAAACAAAAAAATGCCCCGTCAGCCAATTACGGCTGCCGGAGCATTTTAAGCCAGCTATATCGAATTATATAAAAGTTCGGGAATCCTCAAATCAATGCATAACCGTCGCTCCCGGCAGTTCAGCTTCCAGGGTCAACTCTTCTTCGCGAATACACTCACGCGGGTTCGCTTGTTTCTGCGGGCGCTGCTGATTCATCTGATCCAAGAGCTGTGAAGTGGGCATCAGAATCATCTTGGGGATCAGAGCCTCGCTGCGGACTTTCAGCCTCTCACCGCCTGAGGGATGAATAACACTAAGCAGAAGACTTAAATAAAACTTGGAGGAACGGGCAAACCAGCCGTTCGGCAGATCCAGGACCATGAAGCCGAATTTTTCCGGCCCGCGGTTGAGCATGCTGACACCGTACAGCGCCTTGGCCTCGGCCAAATCCACATCGCCGGCAATTTGCTCCGCAAGCACCGGCAGATCCTTTTCCATCCTGCGGATCATGCGGATTGCAAGCTGTGCCGAAGAGCGGGAATTCATGCCAATCTCGAACAGCTGCCGATTGTCGATATGCAGCTCAATGACCTTATCGCCTTTGTTCAAGACCTCGCCGCCTTCCATCTGCACGGGGCCGCCTTGATATTTGCGCAGCCGGTAATGGAGGAACGGGTCAGCCGGTGAGATCGTCTTTAAGCGGAAAAGGAACTGGAAGACTTGCTCCCAGGCCAGCCACAGGCCGACAATCAGCCGTTTGCCGTAGGAGATCCGCTGAATCGGCGAGTTCTGCACAGTCTTAATCATCTGGTCGATCCGGATGCTGCGCAAGCCCCGAAGCCGCGCTTCCTCGAGCATCCGTTCCAGGGCAACCAGCATATGCTCCGGCGCTTTCGGATCTGCACCGAGTGTTGTCCCGCAGTCATGGAGCAGCATCACTTCGCCCGGGTTCAGCTTGTCGATCAGCTTCTCGGTCAGCCGGTCTGCGCCAAGCTTCTCTTTCCAGTCGCCGAACATAGCCGACCAGAGCACAATTTGAACCTGGCGGCGTTTGGAGAAGTCGAACAGATTGACTATCCCCCACGGCGGACGGTAATAGGTGCTCCGCTCCCCGGTAATACTGAAAATAATATCATCCGTGCGTTGAATCTGCCGCCTGACAGTAGCGGGACGCATCACCCAGTTGCTCTTGTGCACATAATTATGAATGCCGATAAGATGTCCCTCATCATGCATACGCTTA
Organism: Paenibacillus paludis; assembly: GCF_042610515.1. Taxonomy (NCBI): domain Bacteria; kingdom Bacillati; phylum Bacillota; class Bacilli; order Caryophanales; family Paenibacillaceae; genus Paenibacillus; species Paenibacillus paludis. Next base: position 275,033 of record NZ_JBGJZP010000010.1, on the reverse strand, counting down.
ATAAGTTCCGGATTCTCTTCGGCATGCGCCCCGACTACAAAGAAGGTCGCCTTGGCATCATAACGTTTAAGCAGATCCAGTAAAAGTGGTGTATAGTGCGGATCAGGACCATCATCAAAGGTCAGAGCAAATTCGGAGCGCCCAATCCCTTTGCGGAATACGCGGTAACCGAAGATCCGGCTGATCATTCCAGGAATGAACGCATAAAAGGTCGAGATGTAAAATAACCAGAGCAGCAAAGTCTGCATGTATATTCACCGCTTTTCCAGAGTTGACTTTGGCTCGTCTTACGTCTGCAAGCAGATATTCGGGTACGGCCAAGTAGAGTATAATATGCCTCGCGGTTTTTAGGTGAGCAGAATCCCACGAAAAAACGTTACCCCCTATTTTAACACAGGTACCAAAGAAAAAGACGCTTTTTTATTAAAATCGTGTACAATGAATTGGAGTCTAAATTGTCAAATTTTCTAAAAAAGTAATCTGAAAAAGGAGTCGTTTATACTTATGCTGCCGCTGTACAAAAAATATTGGCGCACCTTCTTTGATATTGGTTTGGTGGTGCTGACGGTGTATCTCGTAATGCTAGGTTTCAGCAAGCTGTATCAACTGGCCGCACCGGTATTCCTGTCTTTTTTTGTATTCCTGCTGATCGAGCCGCTGGCCCGCTTCCTGAACCGCAAGGGAATGGGCAAACCGTTCGCCTCCGCAATTTCCGTACTGCTGTTTCTGATTATTCTGCTGGGCGTCTTGTTCGGTGCGGGACTGCTCATTGCGACAAAAGCCATTCAATTCTCGGATAGCTTACCTGAATACACAAAGATGCTTCAAATGCATTTTAAAGAAACCACCACTTATCTGCAGCATAAGATTGATGCGCTGCCGCCTGATCTTACAACGAAATTAAATGGCTATTTCACCGATGCCACCAACATTCTTTCCAAGTGGATGGTCAGCTTCTTTAAGTATATGGTCGGTGTGCTTGGCTCTTTCTCCTCCTTTATGGGTAATTTCGGCGTTGCCATTATTCTCGCTTTTTTCCTCAGCATGGAGATCAAGGACTGGCGCAAGATCGCTCATGATAAAATGCCCAAGACCTTTAAGACGGCTTTCGCTTTCGTCCAAGGGAACGTTTTTAAAGCCATCGGCTCCTATCTCAAAGCCCAGCTGATCTTGATCAGCATCACTTTCGTTATTGTGCTGGCCGGTCTGTTCATACTGAGAACGGGAAATGAGATCACCATGGCGCTGGTATGCGCTGTATTTGATGTGCTGCCGCTGCTTGGGGTATCGACGATTCTGATTCCCTGGATCATTTATTTGTTTATCGTGGGCAACACTTCGCTTGCGATCGGACTGCTCGTCCTGCTGGCGGTTGTGCTGATTGTGCGCCAGCTGCTGGAGCCGAAGATTACCGGCAATTCGATCGGCGTATCCTCAGCGTTTCTGATGTTGTCCTTTGTACTCTTCTCCATGTCCGCCTTTGGCGTAGCCGGACTGATCCTGTCTCCGATCCTGCTTATTCTGATCAAAGAGCTGATTCAGCAGGGTTATCTCCAGCGCTGGATCTACCTGCCACAGGAGGAATTTATCGTTTCACCGTTCGCAGCAGCCGAACCTTCGACTGCCGGAGGATCTGTCACCGGTGAAACAGAACCCTCTCAAGCTCCCGAAGACGCGGCCAACAAGTCGAATACCTGACCAAACAGCTTAGTTGCCGTATGGGCACTGCCGGGGGCCACATTCTCCACAGCGATGGATACGGCATACCGTGGATGGTCAAACGGACCGTAGCCGATAAACCACTGATTGTTGCGCGGTGCTCCCTTCACTAGGGTCTGGGCCGTGCCCGATTTGCCGGCCAGCGGCCAATGTGCGTCTTGCAGGCGTCTGCCGGTTCCCTCTGTGACGACCAGCCGCATCCAGGACAACAGCAGCCTGGACGTCGACTCCGAGATTTGTCCGGCGGAAGCCGGAGCCAGGTGTCCCGGCAGCTCCTTAAGCGTCTGGCCGTTTCTGAACGCGACCCGCTGCAGAATGCGCGGTGCTCTGACCTTGCCGCCATGCAGCAGCGTGACGACAAGATTGGCCGCCTGCAGCGGCGTCACTCTTACATCCCGCTGGCCAATGGCTGTCTGCACCCTTGCTCCGCCGTCATCCGGCAGCAGGGTCGTAAAGATCGTTCCTTGCTGCTCCCCGGCGAGCGGCCGGAGCAGCGGCAGGCCAAGCGTGTCCTTCGCTTGCCAGCCTACATCTCTTCCCAGGCCAAGCGCCAGTGCGGTGGCCTGAAGCTGCGCGCCGCTCAGCCGCTCGGCGAGGGAAGCAAATACTGTATTGCAGGACACGGCGAACCCTTGCGCCAGCGTGAGGGAACCGTGTCCTTTGCCGTTCTGGCAGGACAGACCGTATTTGTCATAATGCCCCGAGCAATAGAACTTCTCGTCCGGCGAGGTGATCCCGGCCTCCAGCGCGGCTGCGGCCGTTACAATCTTAAAGATGGAGCCGGGTGCGGCTGCCTGCAGTGCCCGGTTATTCCACTCCCCGCCTTCAGGCGAAATATGCCCTGGATTATAAAAGGGCAGAGACACCATCGCCTGTATATCACCATTTTTGGTATCCAGCACTACCACAGCTCCCTCTTTCAATCCCGCCTCCGTAACCAGCTGCTCAATTCCTGCTTGAAGCTGCTTATCAAGCGTCGTATAGATCGACAAGGGGTAATAGGGATTCCCTGGCGCCTTCACTTTTATAGGGCTGCCCGGAAGCCGGTTGCCATGCGCATCCACCTGGGCATATGCCTCCGTGTGACCAACACCTTGAAGCAGCGGTTCCAGGGTTTTTTCCAGCCCATCCGTTCCGGTCAGTGGAGTTCTTAGTCCCGTGGGTGAGTCCTTTGCCTTCGTCTTGGAAGCCTCCGACATATACCCCAGCCATTGCCGTCCTGACGCTTCATTCTCATATCTGCGGGAGAACGGCAGGACTCTGACCCCGCCCAGACCCAAATGCTCCACTTCTTGTGCCTGCTGCGGTGTCAGTGCCTGGGGGGTCTTGGTTGTGGCAGAGGGCCATAGAAACGGCTCCTTCACTCCGGAGATTCTGCTCTGCAGCTGCTCATATGGGACTCCGAGGATCGCGGCAAGACGACGTTGAGGTTCCATTCCCGCTTCCGCTCCCGGGCTAATGGCAGCAGCAGGTTGTTCTTCCTGCGGAAAAAAGGCTGCCGCCCAAACGGTTTCACCGGCAAGCGGATTTCCTCTCCGGTCATAGAGCCGGCCACGCCCGCTGTCCAGCACGGTCTCCCGCTCACTCTGAATCTCAGCCATCTGGGCAAGAGAATATTCCGCACCGGGGACCGGCTGATTCTTAAGCAGCAGTTGAACCCATGCCAGCCTTAGAATGAGGACTGCAAGCAGTGACGACAAAATAAGCAGGCCCCAGAATATACGTTTATGGATTACCTTATGCAATGCCATTCCTCCTGAATGTATGTGCGAATCAGCCAACTGCGTTGTTCCTGGGATCTATTATGCCCACCTTGCTGATTTATTACATTGGACGGTTCAAGGTAAGGAAAAAAACCGCTCTACCCGTAAATGGGTGGAGCGGTGTAATGGATGCATTGCTTTTTTGCATGCAGACGGTTAGACACTGAATTTGGACAGTCTCTCCTTAAGCATGCTTGAAGCATGTTCCAGCTTGCCGGAAAGTTCAACCAGATAATCGCTCACATTCTGCTGCTCACCGCTTAAGGAAGCAACCTCCTCGGAGGCAGCTGATGATTCCTCCGCGAAGGAGCTTACATTGCCAATCGTCTCTGACAGCACTCGTTGTGACTGGTTAAGTCCGTCGACCGATGAAGAGACAGATTCCAGCCGGTCGATGAAATGATTCATCTGTTCCTGTACGGATACGAAGATGTCGCTGGTATTGCGGACAGAAGTCACCTGTTCATTGAACAGCGGAGCTACATCCGATAACGCAGCCACAGTCTCATTCATATCGTTCATGATCTTGTCGGTAATCTCAGCTACAACCGTAATGGAACGTTTGGATTGGTCGGCCAATTGGCGGATTTCATCGGCCACGACCATAAAGCCCTGGCCGGCTTCCCCCGCTCTTGCCGCTTCAATCGTAGCATTTAGTGACAGGATATTAGTCTGCTGCGTAATATTCTGCATAACCTCAAGCACTTTAATCACCGAAGAAGCAGTTTCCTTCAATTCATTGACTTTCACCACGAGATGATGGGTCATTTCGCCTGTCGATTGTGTTCTGCCGAGCAATTCCTTTAACTTCACAACGCCTTCTTCACTAGCTTGTCCTACACTATGCGCCGTGCTTTCCATCTCATGGGCGGCAGCAAAAACCATATCCATCTGCCCGGAGATTGCCGCGGTCATTTCGTTTCCGCGGTCCGCTTCCAGAGCCAGATTGCCTGCACCACCGGCAATCTCTTCGGTCGCCGCAGCAATATCCATTGCCGCAGCAGCCGTCTTGCGTGATGCACTGCCTAGTGCATCGGCGGTCTCCAGCACTTCGCGGGCGGTCTCGTTGGTATGGATAACCAGCTCTGTAATCCGCTCCATCATTGCATTAAAGGAGCTGGACAACTGGCCGATCTCGTCGCGGGAAGTGATCTTGGTCCGCACACGCAGATCGCCTTCGGCTCCCTGAAACATCAAGTGCCTCAGCTTTGATAGCGGCCTCGATACCATCCTTACCATCCACAAGCCGATCATAATGGCAATTACTGCGGCTGCGCCAACCGCTATGTACGTAGTGTTAAGAATACGCGCGGCATCCTTGATCAGATTCTCAGCAGGCACCACCCCGAGTACTTTCCAGCCGGAGCTCTCCAGTGTGCCGTATACCGCAAGTATGGATTCGCCTTCCTCATCCTTGGTCGGCAGCGAGCCTGAGGTTTGATTAACGCCTTTCAGCAGCGTTCCGCCCAGCCGCAAATACGTATCTGCCTCCTGGTGCTGTGAAGAGGCAATCAGCTCGTCTTTGTCCGTCAGCAATTGAATGTAGGAGTCCATTCCCAGATTGACTTTGCTGAGATGGTTCTCCAGTTCTGTAGTCTTGATATCGCAGACAGCGATGTAGCCGGTGCCGCCGGCATCCCCAGCGATGGATTTGGCGAAATGCAGCACTCCCGACTGGTCCCCTTGCTTCAATGCCTGCGTAATCCATAAGCTCTGCGGTTTCTCCTGCAGCTGCTTGAACCAGGAGGATGCGCGGATCTCCTCCACAAAGGCGCTGTCAGTCGTTCCCGTTGCAGAGATAGGGAGACTGGCATTTAACGGTACAAGGTACACGGCTTGAATCCCGCTTACTGCAGAGAGCCAATGTTCCAGCTCCCCGGTGATCACTTTAGACTGCTCCTGAGGTTGCCCGAAGTTTGCAGGAGACTGATTACCTTGCGTTACTGCATTCTGAATATCCTTGTTGTAAAAAAGCTGTCCCAGGCTGTCTTCAAACCGCAGCAATATTACGTCCAGCTTCTCTGCCGTTTGTAGGACCGTCTGCTCATTGGAGGACAGCGCGTTGTTCTCGATCGTTTGTCTGGCTACGGAATACGAGGTATATCCGAGGGACAGGACAATTCCCATCGTGGCGATGAAGAACACGAGAAATAGCCGCATCCCCAGCGACTTGGAGGGATGCAGCCGGGTTAGGAACCCTTTACTGCCTTTTGCTTGCTTGCTCAAAAAAATTCACCGCCAAATCTACTGTTTTCTTGCAGGGAGGATTACACCCGTTACAAGGTCATGAACGTCTGAAGCGTCCGATCAGCAAGATATGGAAGATACTCATGACCGTATTCATAATAAACCATGAGGTCTTTTGATGCTGTGATTTTATTGTATGCAGCAAATTGTGTTGAAGGAGGACAGATTGTATCCGCCAAACCGGTCACCCACAGCACTTTAGCCTGGATCCGGTCCGCCAAATTCTGAATATCAATATAACCCAGCCGGTTGAAAATCTCGTCCTCGCGCAAATGATGCGGATCAAAAAAGCGGAAATAGTAGTTGATCTCCTCATACGCCGAGGTTGTGATATTCGTTTCCCAGGCCCGTTTGTAATCGGACAGGAACGGATAGACCGGCACAGCTATAGCAATGCGCGGTTCAAGCGATGCGCAGGCTACAGTAAGTCCGCCGCCTTGCGACAGGCCGAAGGCGCCAACCCGCGCCGGGTCAACTTCAGGCATCGCCATCAGAATACGCGCCGTCTGGGCGGTATCCAGAAATACGTTGCGGTAATAAAGGTTGTCGGGATTAGGATCATCAATACCGCGGATAATATGGCCGCGGATCGTGGTTCCCTGCACTGTGAGATTGTCTTCGGACGGCCCGCCCTGACCCCGGCAGTCCATCGCCAGCACGCTGATTCCGTGAGCGGCATAAGTGACCTTCTCCATCCAGTCCCCGCTGTCGCAGGAGTAGCCGTGGAACATGACAACGCCCGGTCCCTTTTCTTGTGCCGCCTTCTTCGGTCTTACATATTTGCAGTGCACTCTTGCTCCGCCTACGCCGGTAAAATAGAGATGGAAACATTCCGCCAGCTCGCTGGTAAATTCCGCAGGCACAAGTTCATAATCAAGCGGCTGGGTGTTAAGGTCGTTTAGCGCCCGTTCCCAGAATAGGTCGAAATCCTCCGGCTTCGGGCTGCTGCCCCCGTAGGCTTTTAATTGGGACAGGGATCGTTCATTGGTCACTTATCATCTTCTCCTTAGGGTGGTGTGAAATTTTGGGAAATGGGGCGGCGGTTGCCTTCACCCGTTAATCAACAATCAAGCAGAAGCCTCAGAGGCTCCTGCTTATCTTTTTGCCGCCTGTATTAGATCTTGCCCAAGCCCGCGTCGTCGCCGACTTCCTCATGGGTATCAATCACATAATTAACGATTTCCTGAACAGTCGTATAAGCAACGCCTACATAAGTATCTGCAGCGCCGTAATAGATCGCGATGCGGCCGGTTTCGGCATCATTCAGCGTAGCGCAAGGGAAGAGCACGTTGTTCACGAAACCTCTTTCTTCGTACCATTCTTCCGGTGTCAGGACGAAGTTCTTGGAGCGGTATTTCACTCTCGACGGCTCATCTTTATCCAGAATAACTGCGCCCATGCTGTATACCAGACCGTTGCAGGTTCCGGTTACGCCATGGTAGAACATCAGCCAGCCTTCGGAAGTTTCAATCGGAGCAGGGCCGCCGCCAATTTTGGTGCTTTGCCACCAGCCTTGACCGCCTTTGGTCATCACATGGCGGTGTTTGCCCCAGTAGACGAAGTCAGGGCTTTCGCTCAGGAACACATCCCCGAACGGGGTATGTCCGCTGTCGCTCGGACGGGAGAGCATCACGAAATTGCCGTTGATTTTTTTAGGGAACAGCACGCCGTTACGGTTGAACGGCAGGAACGGATTTTCCAGGCTGATGAAGGTTTTGAAGTCCTGGGTTTTCGCTACGCCGATAGCCGCGCCGTAGAAATCCGTACACCAGATGATGTAATAGGTATCTTCGACTTTCACCAGACGAGGATCGTAGGCATAACGCGGCATGTACGGATTGCCTTCTTCATCAATGAATTGAATCGGCTGATCGTCGATTTTCCAGTCCAGACCGTCAACACTGTAGCCCATCCGCAGATGTGGACGGGTCGTGTTGTCCTCTACGCGGAATACACCGAGAAAGCTGCCATCATAAGCAACAACCGCACTGTTAAAAATCCGTGCAACCCCTTTAGCCGGATTGCGCTTAATTACCGGGTTGTCATTATGTCTCCAGACCGGGTTTTCGTTTCCTGCAGGTCTGTCCTGCCATGGGATATTCGGCAAACCATTTCCAATCAACTTTACTTCTTTCATAGTTAAGTCTCCCTCCAAAGGTACTGCAGCCCCGCTGCAGTTCTTAAATGTAATGTGTTGAATCTACCTGTAACTATTTTACAGAACCTTGAGCAAACCCGTTATAAATATATTTTTGCAAAGAGACGAAAGCGACCAGTGTCGGGATAATCGCAATCATGATCGCGGCGCAGATAACCTCCCACTGCGAACCGTACGGGCCCTTAAATTTAAACAGCGCAGTCGAGACGACCTGCAGGTCACTTTTTGGCATGTACAGGAATGGGGTGTAAAAATCATTGTAGATATTTACGCCCTTTACGATAATGACCGTTACGATGGCAGGACTCAGCAGCGGCAATATAATCCGCCAGTAAATGGTCCAATACGAAGCCCCATCCAGCATCGCAGACTCATCAAGCGACTCCGAAATCGAATCCAGAAACTGCATGAAGATGTAAACGGCGATAATATCTGTACCCAGGTACATCAAAATCGGCGCCCAGCGGGTATTGAACAGCTCCAGGGAGTTGATGATCTGGAATGTAGCCACCTGAGTCGTCACACCCGGAATCAGCGTAGCCAGCAGGAAGGCGCCCATCATCAGCTTGCTGCCTCTGAATTTGAAGCGGGACAGGATATAAGCCATCATCGAACCAGTCAGTGTTGCACCGGCGATTGAAATCACCACGATAATGATCGTGTTCTTGAAGCCAAGCAGCATTTTGCCGTCGACAAAGGCCTTGGTGTAGTTCGAGAAATTCAGCCAATTTTCCGGCAGTGTTAGCGGTCCGGTCGAAGCATATTCGGCGTTTGTTTTTAGTGAAGCGAAAAGGACGACAACGATTGGAATAAGTGCCACCAGCGCTCCTAACAGTAAGGTGAGGTATTTGAAGAAAGAAGCAGCAGTATATTTAAAAGTATGCATAGTTCTTACTTCTCCTCCTTGATCAGAACACGCTGTAAAATGGTAACAAGTATAACTATGCCCAGAAGCAATACGGCCATTGCGGAAGCAAGGCCAAGCTTGCTGTATTTGAAGGCCACATCGACGGTCTGGATGACAAACGTGCTGCTGCCATTGGACCCGCCGGTCATGACATACGGAATTTCGAAGACACCGATCGCTCCGCTTACCGCGAGAATCAGATTGAGCTGCAATATACGTTTGATGCTCGGAATAATAATATGTCTGAACTGGTGCCAGCGGTTGGCGCCGTCAATTTCCGAAGCTTCATAAATATCACTTCCGATCGAGGAAATCGCTCCAAGGAAGATGATAAAGTTCATTCCCATGTATCTCCAGACGGAGGCAAAAGCAAGGGAAATATTGATCAGATGAGGATTTAGCAGCCATTTCTGCTGCCAGGCTCCAAGTCCCAACAAATCAAGCAGTGTATTGAGAGTCCCTTCCGGCTTGAAGAAGAACAGGAAGATAAAACCGATAGCCACACCGTTAAGCAGTGTCGGGAAGAACAGAATTCCCTTGAACCAATTTTTCATCCGGACATTAAAGCTTAGAATGGTGGCAAAATACAGCGCCAGTCCCATTTGGACAAAGGTAGCAAAGAAGTAATACAAACTGACTTTAAATACGGAAAAATACTCCGGTTTGGTAAAGATGGTCTTATAGTTTTCGAGCCCTACATATTCCATCTTCTTGCTGAGTCCATCCCAGCTCGTGAAGCTGTACTGGAACATCTTGAACACCGGTAAATACGAGAAGGTTAACAGTAAAAGAAGCGGAACCAACGAAAATAGAAAAATAATCAAAATCCGCTGATTTTTATAACTCAAGTTAGACAATTTGGGCACTCTCCACACCTCCTAAGAACAAATGCTTTATACTCCAAATCCAGCTCCAGGCCGCAAAAGTGAAGGGGAAAATGCCTTTTTGAGCATCTTCCCGTTCTCTTGAATCTTTCTTCACCCTGCGTTTTATCAAGTTAAAATGTTATAGCAGTCACCGGCACTTACTTTGCAGCAGTAACCTTTGCTCTTGCTTCTTTCCATTTATCGTTCAGATCTTTCATGATATCGTCATAGGAATCTTTGCGGTTACCGATAGCCGCTTCAATGATCACTTTCTTGAAGTCAGGCTGCCAGAGGCCAATTTGAGCTTCCTTGTCGATGGCATCAACCCAGCCTTCTTCTCCAGCTTTAGCAGGAGCCAGTGTATCAAAGGTTACTTCCGTGCCTTCAAATTGTTTGAGGATTTCAGGAAGCTCAGCACCCTTAACCGGGCTCATGCCGCCGCCTTCAGTAGTCGGATAGCCGGATTCATTAATGAACCAGTCCAACCAGGCTCTTGCTGCTTCTTTATTTTTACTGTGAACGCTGACACCCAGGTTGTAGTCATCAGACAGCGGAACCAGAACCTTCTCGGCATTGGTAGGGAATGGCATGAAGCCTACATCGTCAGGATTTGTAGCCACTCCTTTAATTTGGCCGATCGCCCAGGATCCGAGCATCATGGTACCGATTTTTCCGTTAGCCAGGTCAGCCTTGGAAGATTCCCAGTCTGTTGTTGTAGGATCTTCTTCAATCAAGCCGTTCTTAGCTGCATCGTACAGTACTTTGTACAGGTCATAGTGAGGTTGTCCCTTAACGAAGTTGTCATCGGAAGCCACTTGAGCGATATTCACATAATCGCGGTTGCCGGCAACGGTAGCCAAATCCGCTTCCCATTGAGTCAATGTCCAACCGGCTGCATAGTTCGTGTACAGCGGAACAGCTTCGGTTTTATCTTTGATGCTCTGCAGAGCCGTCATGAACTGGTCCATCGTTCTCGGTGTTTCCGTAATGCCCGCATCTTTAAATACTTGTTTGTTGTAAATTACGCCGGAGAAGTTAACAGTGATTGGAACACCGTAGGAAACTCCGTCTACCGAACGTTCTTCAAGCCCTGTATATTTCTGTTCAAGGTCGGACATTTGGCCCAGCGGCTCGAAAAAGTCCGGCAGATCCTTGATCGCTACGCTTGTAGGCAGCAGCAGCACGTCACCGTAATCGTCGGTGCTCATACGGATTTTGATTTGATCCTCATAGCTGGAAAGTGCTTCAAAGTTCACTTTTACGTCCGGATATTTCTCATTGAATTTTGCTGCGTAATCTTTGAATACGGTATCAACAATATCCGTTCTTTGTGTAATCACAGTGATTTCGCCTTTGATGTCCTTGGCGGCATCACCTTCAGGAGCAGCAGTAGCCTCCGTGTTGGTTCCGGCGTTTCCTTTATTGTTCGCTGTTTCATTCTCCGCGTTGTTGTTCGATGAACAGCCTGTGAACAAGCCAGCCATTAGCGTAAGTCCCATTAAACCAGCCATTACTTTGCTTTTCTTCATTGCTTTTGACCCCTCTCTTTTATTCACGATTCTAGATAACAAAATACTAACACTCTATATCACTCATGATTGAGATAAATCACCGTTAATTCGTGTTTTGTCTGCAATCGTTATGAAAAGAATGATGGTATCGCTTACAAATATATTATAAATCGTTTCCAGAACCAAAACGATGGTTTCAATTGTTTTTTCTGGTCTTCAATTTGTTATTTTTGTTTTTCTAAATTTAAATTTGTTATCTACCTTATATTAAACAACCTGAAAAGGAGGGCTTTCGCCCCCCTTTTCACGAATCATTTCCTATTAAAGAGCAGATTACTTGGTGCCGGATGCTAGCTTTTCGGAGTCCTGCATCCGCTTTTGTAATCCTTTGGTGTCATTCCGCACATTTTCTTGAACAGCTTGTTAAAATATACAGGATCGCTGTAACCGACCCTTTCGGCAATTTCATAGTTTTTGAGATCAGGCTGTCCAATCAGCAGCTCCTTGGCTTTCGCGATACGAATACCGATAAGATAATCCGTTATCGTCTGGCCGGTCTTGAACTTAAACAGGCGGCTGATATAACTTGCGTTCATGCCAACGGTCTCTGCCAGACGCTCCAGCTCAAAATTTTGGCCATATTCCTTCTCCAGAATGCTTTTGGTCTGTTCAACCACATAATGCTCTCCACCCTCGGGAGCCTGAGCTGGAGGATTCTCCTGTTCAGGTACGGCAATCTTCAGTTCCTTGTTCTCCTCCACCCGCTTCAGCAGCTCGTACAATTGTGCCTTCTCTATCGGCTTAAGCAGATAATCCAGTACGCCGTGACGCATGGCCCTCCGGGCATAATCAAACTCGCTAAATCCGCTCAGCACAGCGATGGATAAATTTTTCATATGGCCCCTGGCCTCTTCTATCAGCTTGAAGCCGTCCATCCTCGGCATCTTGATGTCCGTAATCAGGAGATCAATATCCTCAGGGGCCAGCTTGGAAAGATGCCCCCAAGCCTCCTGTCCATTGCCGTATGAGCCAATGACCTCCACTTCCAAGTCCATGCGGGAAGTAATCTTCTCCAGCCCGCGTCGTATTACTTCCTCATCGTCCGCAATCATGACCTTAATCAATTCGAAACCGCCTCCAATTGTAAATCCGTTACGAATGATTGCGCTACCATTTCAATTATATGCCTCATTAGCCGGTTAGAAAATGTGTTGTGTTGCTCTTTTATAGTCTTCAGTTTACTTTAATTAATTCCCCCTTGAAATCAAACACAAAAAGGTATATAACTAAATTGTATTGTTGTTATTAATAAATAACAATATTATAATAACAACACAACAAATATTATTATTTGTTAGCATTATTTTATCTATTCTTCTAAGTAAAGCGAGGTTTCCAAATGTCACTGCTTAATGATTATGTCGGAGGTGTCACCTGGGGCTTTATGGGCAGACGCGGAACCTGGACTACTGAAGCAGCCGAAGCTTCGATGGGGCTTATGAAATCGGTTACGGGTGCGAACTGGACCGCAATTGCCTTCAGCGCCATTCAGGCCACTCCGCAATCTACGGAAATTCCGTACTGGGAGAAGCCGACAGTCACCGACGAAGAAGTAGTCTGGGCGATCCGCAAGGCCAAAGAGCTCACTTTAAAGGTCTGCCTGAAGCCGATTGTCAATTGTGCAGACGGCACTTGGCGCGCTCATATTAACTTTTTCGACAAGGATGTTCCCTGCGAGCCCAAATGGTCGGAGTGGTTCCGCTCTTATACTGACTTTATCCTGCATTATGCTGCGATCGCTGAAGAAAGCGGTTGCGAAATGTTCTGCATCGGCTGTGAGCTGGTTCAGACCGACCGGCGTGAAGCCGAATGGCGGACCCTGATCGCTGAGGTACGCAAGGTCTACCACGGGATCATTACTTACAATTGCGACAAATACCAGGAGGATAACGTGACCTGGTGGGATGACCTCGATGTGATCTCCTCCAGCGGATATTATCCGGAACAGGACTGGGAGGCCCAGCTTGACCGGATTGAAGCGGTGGTGAAGTCACACAACAAACCGTTCTTCTTTATGGAAGCCGGTTGTCCCAGCCGTACCGGGAGCGCCGCTATCCCCAATGACTGGACGTTACAAGGTGAACCCAGCGAAGAAGAGCAACGCCGGTTCTACCAGGCGATGTTCGGCAGCTGCGAAAGCCGTGAATGGGTACGGGGCTTTATGTTATGGGATTGGCCTGCACACCTCTACCCGCTTAAAGAGGCGGCAGACAATGATGATTACTGCATGTACGGGAAGTCGGCAGCAGGTGTCATCAAAGCGTATTATGGCTCCAAAATCAATAATTAACGATGGGAGTGGACCAGAAAAATGAACAGCTCACCCGAAGATTGGCTAAAGAAGCTGGAAGCGGAGTTGCAGGACAATATTCTCGGCTTCTGGATGGAACACACGCTGGATGAACAACACGGCGGCTTTGTTGGTGAAATTGATAACCAGTTGAATGTTGTCGAAGGCGCAGAGAAAAGCCTTGTGCTTAATGCACGAATTCTCTGGACGTTTGCGAGTGCTTACCGCATGTACCGCAAAGCTGAATACCTCTCCATGGCTGAACGTGCCTACAGCTACCTGCTGGAGCATTTCACAGATAAGGAATACGGTGGATTTTACTGGATGGTAGATGCTTTAGGTGCACCTTCCCAGCCGAAAAAGCAAGTATACGGCCAGGCTTTTGCCATCTACGCGCTAGCCGAGTTCCATCATGCTACGGGAAATTCGCAAGCCTTGGAACAAGCGGTTGAGCTGTTCCGTCTCTTGGAAAAGCACGGTTATGATCCGCTTTATAAAGGATATATCGAAGCACTGTCGCGTGAATGGCATGTAACGGATGATCTGTCGCTAAGCGCCAAGGATATGAATGAGAAGAAGTCGATGAATACACATCTGCATGTGCTGGAGGGTTATACCGGCCTGTACCGTGTATGGAAATCCGAGGAGCTGAAGGTTAAGCTGGCCGGGCTGATCGAAACGATGCTTGATCATATCATTGACACGGAAGGCAAGCATTTCCACCTGTTCCTGGATGAGGAGTGGCATGTGAAATCCGAGCTCGTCTCCTACGGCCACGATATCGAAGGCAGCTGGCTGCTGGTGGAAGCCGCAGAGGTGCTTGGCGATGAGAAGCTGCTCCAGCGCGTGCGCACAGTTGCCCTGAGTATGGCAGAAGCTGCGCTTGAAGAAGGTATCGCCAGCGACGGGGGCATCTGGAATGAGGCCGACGGCAGCGGGCTGCTGAGCAAGGATAAGGACTGGTGGCCGCAGGCTGAAGCTGTTGTCGGCTTCTACAATGCCTATCAGCTGACAGGGAATCAGCGGTTCCTGAATGCTGCCGAAGGCGCCTGGAACTTTATTGACAGCTATTTAGTGGACCGCAAGTATGGCGAATGGTACTGGGGTGTTGACGAGAAGCTGCAGCCGCTCGCGCATGAGCCGAAAGTCAGTGCCTGGAAGTGTCCTTATCATAACAGCAGAGCCTGCTTCGAGATGATCGAACGTCTTAAATCAACTATAAAGGAGAATATCTAATGACAACTTTATTCGAAGAACGCAAAGAGCAATTAACGGCACGTTATGAAGCCCTGATCGGACGCAAAAATGAGAAGGTGCCTTACGGCAACGGGACTTATGACCGTTATCAATATCCGCTGCTCACCGCGGAGCATGCCCCGCTGATCTGGCGTTATGATTATAATCCGGCAACCAATCCTTATTTTGCTGAAAGAATCGGCGTTAACGGCATCTTCAACCCGGGCGCCATTGAATTGGATGGCAAGTTCTATATCGTAGCCCGCGTTGAGGGCAATGACCGCAAATCCTTCTTCGCCGTAGCCGAAAGCGACAGCGGTGTAGACGGCTTCCGCTTCTGGGACCATCCGGTTGTATTGCCTGAAACAGAAGATCCGGATATCAATGTCTACGACATGCGTCTGGTTAAACATGCCGATGGCTGGATCTATGGCTTGTTCTGCACCGAGCGTAAAGATCCGGATGCTCCGCACGGCGACCTCTCCAGTGCTGTAGCCCAGTGTGGCATCACCCGTACCAAGGATCTGAAGACCTGGGAACGTCTGGCTGACCTGAAGACCGGTTCCGCCCAGCAGCGCAATGTCGTGCTGCATCCTGAATTTGTGGATGGCAAATATGCCTTCTACACCCGTCCGCAGGATGGCTTCATCGACGCCGGTTCCGGCGGCGGCATCGGCTGGGGATTGTCCGATACAATCGAAAACGCCGTAATTACCAGCGAGTCCATTATGGACCAGCGCTATTATCACACCATCAAGGAAGTGAAAAACGGCCAAGGCCCGGCTCCAATCAAAACTCCGCGCGGCTGGCTGCACATCGCCCATGGCGTACGCAATACAGCAGCAGGACTGCGGTATGTGCTCTATGCTTTCCTGTCGGACCTGAATGAGCCTAACAAAGTTACCCATGCTCCAGGCGGTCATTTCATCGCTCCAGACGGTGAAGAACGTGTCGGCGATGTATCCAACGTAGTGTTTTGCAATGGTGTTATTGCCCGCGATAACGGAGAAATCTATATTTACTACGCATCCTCCGACACCCGCATTCATGTAGCTACCACTACAGTTGACCAAATGCTCGACTATGTGCTGAATACACCGGAAGATCCGCTTCGTTCCTATGCCTGCGTACAACAGCGCATCGCACTGATCGACCGTAACTTGCAGCTATAATTGCCTACACTTCATACGTAAAAAGAGTCCGCCGGGTTGATCTCCTGGCGGACTCTTTTTTTATATTTATATGGGCTGAGGTAAGAACCGGCAAGCGGAATGACCGATTGCCCGCCGGTCCATCTGCATCAACTTGTCATCAGGTCTTTAATCGCAGCAATAATCATATCCGGTCTATGTATTTGAATTGAATGCCAGCTGTTCTCAACGAGAATGTGTTTTGTCTTCGGGGTTAATTGGGATAACCGTTCCTGCCCCCGCTTCCATTCATCAGTCTGCATGCTCGCACTTAATACCGTAATCGGTAGTTCAAGGCTCAATGGAGGTGACATTGACAGTTGGCGGGCACTCTCCTCCGCAAACAGCATTTCAGCGTACGCTGTCTTGCAGGCGTTATTCCGGTATCCTAGTGCACGGGTAATTCTTTGGACAGGAGCAGGTAATCGCCTAGTGCCGACATGCCTGCCGAGCAGCCGGAGTAGACCCGTCGGCGATAATAGATAACCTAATCTGTATAGTGCGAGATTGGCTCTCCATTGCTTGTGTCTGAGCCCACTCATCTCTGCTGCAAGATACCTACTCTCATGCACTGCGTCCACTAGAAGCAGTCCCTCAACTTCATCCGGATATTCCACTGCAAACGATCTTACAATCATGCCGCCGTAGGAGTGGCCAACAAGCAGATATGGAGGTTCGCAATCCAGTGCCTGCAGCAAGTCTCTGAGCTTCACGGCATAGTTTCTGCAGGTTGCCTCTTCCAGCGGCTTTCCACTCCATCCGAGCCCCGCACGGTCGTAGGAAATGACTTTTGCAAACCTGGAAATCTCCGGCTGCACAAGCGTCCAGTCCAGTGAGCAGCCTCCCATCCCCGCCTCCAGAACAATGGTATGAGCCCCTTGTCCCGTGAGCTGAGCATGAAGGCAGCCTTTGTCCATGCCCACCAGTTGTCCCTGGGGTTTATATCTGGAAACATCCCTCTGCGTACATAACATCTGAATCATCGTCAGCGGAAAACAAATGACCGAAATGAAGCAACGCAAGCCTCTCTCAATGCGGGGAATCCCAGCCACTGCACATCACACCTCTCTTGGTTTCAGGTCAAATTATACAGGTGGCGGAACAGCGCAAAAAGAGAAACTAAACTTGCATTTTTTCCTGTTTTTTGAGATTTGAGCAGACTTAGTGCCAACTTACACCGCTGCGCGAACGATGTAATTATCCAAGGTTGCCTGCAACCCTTGGGATGACTGGTGCTGATTGAAGATCCGGCTGATCTCAGGCATACATTGCAACACCATTTCGTGAACCGCTGGTGTCTGGCCAAAACAGCGCAACCGCACAATATCCAGCGGCTCATGAAAATACTGCTCACTCGTAACAATCTCGATTTCAGCGCTTGTAAATCCGCTTGCCTCGAGCCGTTGATTGATCTTGTCCAGTACCGGAGTTCCTTCCGGCTGAGGTGCAAACAGCCCGGGAAAGAGCCTGGACAGCTCTGGCGACAAACGGTCGCCGGGATGGAGAGCAAGCAGCCTCCCGCCTTTAGTGAGGATTCTCGTAAGATCGGAGTATGCGGAGGTCGGTCCTTTACGGTTGTAAGCACAATCAAATTGTCCGTCTTCGAAGGGAAGCTTGTGCTTGGTATTGGCCGTAACAAAAGAAACATTGGAGAGGGCTCTGTTGTTGGCCGATTCAATAAAATCAGCAGTGACATCCAGCCCGACAATTTGCTTCACCACAGGACTCCAGCGAATCGTAAAATCCCCGTGGCCGCAGCCGATATCGAGCACTCTTTGCCCTGGCACCAGCCCTGCAACCTCCTCGGCGAACATCGCCTCCGCATCGGGCCCCGTGATCGTGGAATTCCAGGGGTACGTATATTTCCCCGTCGCCCCTCCCAGTCCGGCATACCATTCAAATGAATGCGGCAGTCTCCAATCCGGGTGTTCTGTCGGATCTGCTAACGTCTGGTTCATTCCATCTCCTCCTGTCTTCATCGTAAAGTACAGCAGCGAATCAGCTATAGAGTTCGCCGTCATCCCCTTGTACTCTTGCTCCCAGCGCAGCAGAGATTTCAATCATTTTCTCAATGACAAACTCATCCGCTCTGTGTACAGTAATTCTGCCTTCCTTATAGCTGAACGGCACACTGAAATCTTCGACAGACCAATAAAAGAAATCCCCTTCAAGGCTCATTGTTCCGAATGGGCCTTTCATGGAGAGCATATTAGTATACTCAAAATTATCTCTCTGGTCAAAGCAGGACTTTGCCTCTTCGAGAGAGATCGGATTATTCATACTTTCGGTCCAATGTTCGGCCCGGGTAAGATGTACATTATAACTCACTAGAACTCCTCCACTATATAAACTTATAATTCTTCTAGTATGGGATTGGCCGTGACTACAGAGAATGTTTGGACTTCCGGCCGCTGTTGCTCCTTCCCCTTAGCTCTGCGGTCCGGCCGCTGAATCCCGGTGGACGATATCCGCAGCGATCAGAATCTTCTCCAGCGGTGCTGACGGATTATGAATCCGGTTCAACAGCTTCTCCACTGCCGCCCGGCCCATTGCCTCCTTGGGTACATGCACAGTAGTAAGCGGCGGAACACCTCTTGTTGCATCCTCGATGTTGTCAAATCCCGTAACCGAGATATCGCCTGGTATGGAGAAGCCTTCTTCCTTCAGCGCCTCGCTGACTGTGAGCGCGATGAAATCATTGGCGCAGACTAGCGCAGTCGGCATGGTTTTGGCTTTTTTCCGCTTCGCCATCCATTGGTTGAACTGCTCTTGAATGATTGCGTCATCCATACCTTCCAGCTGAAGCATCTCGTCATCACCGGCAGGGGGCTTCAATTCACTCTCTTCCAGGGCGCTGCGGAAGCCGATCCAGCGGTCGCGGAAGCTGCGCGAGTAGCGGATATTACCGATAAAATGCAGCAGCTTATGCCCAGTTGCCATCAGGTGGTTGCTCAGCCGGTTCATGGAATCAGTATTGTTGGCGAATACTGTATCACTCGGAATTAGCGGATCTTCATGATCAATCAGCACCATCGGCAGTCCGATACGGTGCACCTCCAGCAGCAGCGAGGTAGAAATCTGTCCTACCCCAACCAGGCCGAGAAGACCGTTCGGGTTCAGAATATTGACGAAATTATCTGCACGGTGCTCGGAAACAATCACCATTCCGAGGCCTTCCTGATCCAGCGCAAGTGCGATACCGTCAACAATTTTGCCCCAATAGAGGGAATCCTGAGTCTGTGAACGGATATTGGGCATCAGCACCAGCACCGACTGCTTATTCCGGTCGCTCCCTGAGCCCTGGGAGGAACGTTTTATATTTTGCACGTATGCATTCTTCTGTGTGAAATAGCCAAGCTGTGAAGCAGCCTGGATTACCCGCTCTCTGGTTGTTTCGTTGACGCCGCCCTTGCCTGAAAGCGATTTGGAGACGACAAACTTGGATACACCGAGATGATCGGCAATTTTCTGCATGGTAACCTTTTTAGCCATATGAAAACCCTCCAAAATAATCTTGATTTATAAAACAATTCCCGTTTATGGCTGCGGAGAAGCCTCCTGCCCTGACGCGCTTCCTTCCACTTCTCATTCAACATGTCAAAAGACTGCTGTAAATCCGGCGCGGCAAGCAGCTCCTGAATATAATCTCCTGACCAGAACGACAGCTTCGCCCGGTTCGCCATCTCTATGAAGGCGTCACTTTGCACCGTAGCCTCAACCAACCGGGGATTGTAGGAGAGAAACTCGCGGAATGGCTCCATAGAAGGCTCTGCAGCTCCCTCAGGAGGCAGGAAGCCCCAGTCAGCCGTGTAAGAGGTCTCTTTTACAAAATACTCCACCCAGGCCTTGGAAAGCTCCTTATGCTTGCTGAATTTGCTGACTCCAATGAACCAGTCCGGATTGAGCGGAGCATAATGTTCACTGCTATTGTCATACGGAAACGGGAAGAATCCGATATCCCCTTCGGAAGCACCGGCATCCAGCACCTGGCGGATCGTCCAGTTTCCGAGCAGATACATGCCGACCTCCCCCTTCGCCAGCTTGGTCTTGGAAATCTCCCAGTTGTTCGAGAACAGCTCGTCCTCCACATAACCCCTATCAATTATCGTTCTGGCAATGGACAGAGATTGCCCCCATGCATTATCAATCTGCCACGGGCTGTCCTCATGAACCATGTTGTTCATGTATTCGGGATCACCGGTCATAAAATTGACCATATTATTCCCCCATTCCCGCAGCGGCCAGACAGCTCCGTAATTTAAGTAGACGGGGGTAATTCCCGCCGCCTTCAGCTTGGCGCAGGCAGCGTAGAATTGTTCAAGGGTCTGCGGAATTTGCGTAATGCCCGCCTGCTCGAAAGCCCGCTTGTTATAGACGATTCCACTGGTTGTCGTACCTGTAGATAATCCGTACCTCTTGCCACCGTAAGTGGCGAATGTGGTGAATCTTTCCTGGGCGGACATTTCATTATCCAGCGGCTCAAAAAAAAGCTCAAGCTCTTTCGCCGGCAAATTAACGGGCAGCAGCAGAACATCCCCGGCGTCCTTGGTCGATAATCGGACGAGAATGTCGCTCGCATAATTGGACAAGCCTTCGAATTCCACATTAGCTTCCGGATACTTCTTTTTAAACTGGTCGGCATATCCTTTGAAGGTTCCATTCTCAATCAGATCGATTCGATTCGTCAGCATGACAATCGTGCCTGATAAACTGGATGCGCCCCCGTTCACGGCAGCTGATGCAGCAGGCTCCTTGCTGTTGCTGCGATTCTCGCAACCCGCTGACAGCAGCAGCAGAACCAGCAGCACCGTTTGCACAGGCCAATGCATTTTAATCCTCTTCAAAGTGTTCCCCCCTCTCTTAGCTCTCGCCATCCGTCCGTTCGCTTGGCTCCAGCAGTGGCAGGGATAAGATTACATCCGTCCCTTTCCCGGCCTCACTGAACACTTCAATGCCGTAACCCGCACCATAATGCAGCTGTACACGCTGGTGCACATTTTTCATACCGATTCCTCCATTGATGCTTTTCTTTCGAGGTGTCTCGCGTTTCAGTCTGTCATTGAGCTTGTCCAGCGTGTCCTGATCCATACCGCAACCGTCATCGCTGATATGAAACAGCAGCTTATGCTCCGTAATCTCACATTTAATGCTGAGATGCATCTGCGGCTTGCTGTCATCCAATCCGTGATAAGCAGCGTTCTCTATGATCGGCTGGAAGACCAGCTTAATGATGGAGTATTCGTTAAGCTCCTCCGGGACATCGATCTCCAGCAGGAAACGTCCGGGATAACGGCTGCCCAGCAGCTCTACGTAGTTGCGCACATACAGCAGTTCCTGCTTCATCGTCGTTTTTCCGGTTAATTCACTCGTGCTGTAACGCAGCAGCTTGCCCAGTATGGAGATCATGTCGGCGGCTTCCACATCGTCATTAAGCTCTGCAGTCATGCGGATAGACTCCAGTGTGTTATAAATGAAGTGAGGATTGATCTGGCTCTGCAGCGCCTGCAGCTCCGCCTCCTTCTTCTGTTCTTCAATCCGGTAGATATCCTCGATCAGCTGCCTGATCCGGGCAAGCATCCGGTTGAACTGGTGACCCAGCAGGCCAATTTCATCCCGGCGTTTGACTCGGAAGGTGACATCAAGATCGCCGTTCTGCACTTTTTTCATTAGCTGAATCAATTGAGTCAACGGTTTGGTCAAAGCAAAGGATAAAATAATCGAAATAATCAACGCCAGCACAATGATAATCAGCGTTGCAGCAAAGGTCACATTGCGGGTCAGCTTCACATCGCGGGTCAACTCATCGACCGGAATGGAGATAATCACCTTCCAATTGGTCTTGGAGGAGCTTGAATATATATTCAGCCTATCCCTGCCGGACACCGTATCGTAGAAGCTCCCGGCGCTGCCCTGCGCCTTGCGGTACAGCAACGTGTGTGAAATATCCGTCGTCAGCAGCTTCTGATCGCTGTCATACACAACTTTTCCGTTCTCATCCACAATTAATGACTTGCCGTGCGTAACCTTATCCAGTTCGGCAACTTGATTTTCCATGTTGCTGATATTGGCATCCACCGCGATCAGTCCGATTGGATTCCACAGGCCGTCGACAATTTTACGGACAACCGTGAACGCATAACGGGTGCTTTGCAGATTGCTTGTGTATGCCTGAGTGCCGAAAAGCAGTGCTTCCCCGCTGGAATACTTGGCCTGCTCGCTCCAGAACTTGTAGCTTTGCTTCAGATCCAACCGGACGCCTCCGTCTTTGGCCGAATAATAACCGTTGCCATAGCCGTCAAAAATATACACGGAATTCGTGCCCCGTTTGATATTGTTGATGAAGGATATATTTCCTTCGATCCCCCGCTGTATAGACAGCAAAAGATCAAAATCACCGGGTGCAATCGACGAACTGTCCGTCTCGCCCGTCATGCCCTGCTTCTGCTCATAATAACGGTTCGAGCGCAGCAGGTTCTGCTTGATATCGTTTACATAAGCGGGCATGGATGAGATTCGTTTCATATCCTCTATGTAGTCATCAATTCCGTCCATCATTTGATCAATCAGCTTTTCTGAATAAGCGATGGTATTATACTCAATGGACTTGGAGTAGCTCTTGAAGCTGATTACACTGATAAAAGAAAGCGGGAGTGTAATGATAATCAGAAAGACAAGGAGTAGCTTGCGTTCCATGCTCATATCCCCGATAAAGGACCACCAGTTGTATTTGCGTTTACCCTTCATACGGCCCTTCTCCTTCAATGGCGTTTACCTAACTTTTCTTATATTCATAACAATTTGCCTAACAAAATCATTATACGTGTTAGTGTGTGGTTGTACAAGAAGATAGCACGCAAAGTTCCAAGTTAACTTCGAAGATTGGTTCCATAGCCCTTTACCAAAGCATTGAAACCTGTTAAAGCGGAATAAGGCCGCTTCTTCCTATGGAAGAAACGGCCTTATCGGCTCAAAAACCTGCGTAACTCTAATGATTTATTTGATGGTAAACAGCGCCAGCTTATCCTTCAGCTGAGTTGAAACGCTCTCCAGCTTGCCTGACAGCGAAACGAGGTGATCGCTCACGTTCTGCTGCTCGCTGCTGAGTGAGGCTACCTCTTCCGAAGTGGCCGAGGATTGTTGCGCTACCGCACTTACGTTGCCCATGGCATCCGACAGGACACCTTGGGAATGATTGAGGCTTCCAATGGCTCCGGTCACTGATTCGAGGCTTGTAATGAAATCCTCCATCTGTCCCTTAACCGATACGAAGATATCGCTTGTGCTCTTCACCGAACTCATCTGCTGCTTGAAGAGCGGTGCAACTTCGGACAGCACAGTTACTGTCTCGTTCATTTCAGCCATGATTTTATCGGTAATCCCGGCTACAAGGGCAATGGACTGCTTGGATTGATCCGCCAGCTGCCGGACTTCCCCAGCCACGACCATAAATCCGCGGCCTGCTTCGCCCGCTCTTGCTGCTTCAATGGTTGCATTCAATGAGAGAATGTTTGTCTGCTGTGTAATGTTCTTCATCACATCAAGCACTTTGATTACAGAGAATACCGTTTCTTTCAAATCGTTGACACGATCCACCAGTGCGGTTGTCATCTCTCCGGTACGGCCTGTCTGCTTCAGCAGCTCTTCCAGTTGCTTCGCTCCGTGTCCGCTGGCTTCACCGACACCACGGGCCGCCTCATCCATCTCGGCATTGGCAGCGATAACGCTCTGCATCTGCGTAGCGATCAGATCCGTCAGTTCATTGCCGCGTTCAGCTTCCAAAGCCAAACTTCCTGCACCACCGGCGATCTCTTCCGTAGCAGCGGCAATTTCCTTCGCGGAAATGGCAGTCTTGCGGGAAGCTTCACCAAGCTCACCAGCAGTATCCAGCACTTCACGGGCTGTGTCCGTTGTCTGTGCAACCAGTTCTGTAATCCGTTCCATCATTGTATTGAAGGAGGCCGACAGTTCGCCGATCTCATCCTTAGATACGTATTCGGTACGCACGCTCAGGTCACCTTTTGAACCTTCAACCATAAGATCCTTCAGGCGTGCCAGCGGTTTGGCGATCATCTGGACCATCCAGAACCCTAGCACTACCGCGAGCGCGGCTGCGGCAAGCGCCGCCAGATAAGTCGTGAACAGAATCGGACGTGCTGCCTTCACCAGCTCGCCGGTAGGCACCACTCCGGTCAGCTTCCAGTCAGCCTTGGTCAAGGGATTATACACTGCCAGCACATCCTTGCCGTCGGCATCACTGGCTTCCTGACTTGCGTTGTTGCTCTTGCTCTCCTTGATGAAGGCTAGCTCTGAAGCCACCCCATCATCAGCAGGTACATTAGAAGCGACTACTATACCATCCGGGTCCACAAGCTGAATCCGTGAGCCGTCTCCGAGGGAAACCGTTTTGAAGGCTTCCTCCAGCAGTGTGTTTTTCAGTTCAAGCATGATTACATAGCCTGAATTGGAACCCATGTTTTTGAGGGATCTTACCATCGCGATATTTTTCCCTTTATCACCTTCAATGGCCGTCGAGAACCAGTAGTTCTGGGATGCTTTGGTTTCCTTGGAGTAATAATATTCATATTCCTGAGTACGGCCTACAACCGTCTTATACCAATCCTGATCTCTTATTCCATCCATTTTCAGTCCGGAGTTGCCGCTTGTAATTACACTATAGTCCGCTGACTGCGGAATCAGTGAAATAGCTACAATGTTCGAATCCGTTGTCGTCTGGCTGGATAGCTTCTTGCTTATTGAATCGGTAGCTACAAATTTATCATAATTGGAACTTGCGGAAGCCAAATCCGTCAAATCACTTTGCATTTTCGAATCAAAATACAGTTGCAGTGCCAGATTCTCATACTGTTTGATAAGAATATCAAGCTTATCAGAGGTCTGGATAATGGTCTGCCGGTTAGCTTCTGATACATTATCTTTAATCGTATTCTTGGCCTTGTTATAGGACAACAGTCCCAAGAGCAGTACCACAATAACAATTGAAGACAAGAAAATCAAAAACAGCTTGACACCAACTGATTTCAGCGGGTTGACCCTTTTCACCTGACGCACCGAAGTATGTAGTACCCCCTTAAGGGTTACCTTGTCGCGCACTTTCTTGACCTTACTTTTGCTTGCTGTCTGTGTTTCACTTGTGCGGTTTGTCTCTGCTTTTTGTACTGTCACCGGTTTCTTCTTGTTCTTCCCCACTCTCATCCTTCTCCCTTTCTGCTGTTCTCCTCTTTTTTCACGCTCGGGAGCCCCCATTACCATCACCTACCAATTAGTTTAGAAGATGTATGTAAGCGTTCACGGAATATATATCGGCATATTGGGTCTTTTTTCTTAGTTTTCTTTACAATTTCCCAGAGAATTTTTTATATTTCCTGAGAATATCCCGAATTTTGGCGGGAGCACAAAAAAAGAGATGCTCTTCAAAAAAATAAGAGCATCCCTTGTAAATAAATAATAAAATTATTTTCTCTTCCGCATCATATCGAAATAAGCTACCGGCTGGTCTACCTTCAAGCGGACACGCTGAAGCGGGTGGCGGGCAACGTCAAGCCGGTTGCCTTCTTCATCCCACAGCTCTCCGACGGTCTGCTTGAAGAAGGTGTTGTCCGGGCCGAAGAACTCCACTTCCTGCCCCGGCTTGAAGTTGTTGCGCTGCTGAATTAGAGCCATGCCGCTTTCGGCATCATACTCCAGCACCAGTCCGGCAAAATCATAAGGAGCCGCTTTTTCCTCCGGCTCATAGATATGATCCTCATGATCCGGGGTATCGTAGAAAAATCCGGTGTTCAGCGGACGGTTTGCCGCTTTTTGCAGCTCTTCCAGCCACTCCGGCTTCAGCTCATACCCTTCCGGATCGGCCATGTAAGCATCAATGGCCTTGCGGTAGGCGTTGACTACAGTCGCCACATAGTGAATCGACTTCATCCGGCCTTCAATTTTGAAGCTGTCAATGCCCGCCTCAATCAGTTCAGGAATGCTCTCCAGCATGCACAAATCCTTGGAGCCCATCGAGAACTGGTTATCCTCCGGCTGATGTAGTGCAAGCTGGGTTACACCAAGCTCAAGAGGCTGCGGGGACGAAAGGGCTTCAGCCTGCTCTTCCTCAGATACCCAGGCACCTTCCGGACGGGCATCTTCGAACAGATCGTATTTCCAGCGGCACGACTGGCAGCAGCCGCCGCGGTTAGAGTCACGGTCCGTGAAGTGATTCGACAGCACGCAGCGACCGGAATACGAGGAGCACATGGCTCCGTGGATAAAGCTCTCGATCTCGATGTCCACATGTGCTTTGATCTCGGCAATCTCTTCAAGGCTGGTCTCACGGCCCAGTACAACACGCGGCAGACCTTCCTCTTTCCAGAAAGAGACAGCCTGCCAGTTCAGTGTGGACTGCTGGGTACTGAGATGCACCTCAAGGCCCGGCACCAGGCGCCGCGCGGTGTCGACGATAGCCGGATCCGCTACAATAATGGCGGCAATCCCGGCTTCATATAGATTGCGCAGGTATTCTTCAATCCCGGCAATATCTTCATTATGGGCATAGATATTGGTGGCAACAAATACCTTGGCCCCGTATTTCTTGGCGAATTCCACGCCCTCACGCATTTCTTCAAAGCTGAAGTTATCCGCTCCGGAGCGCAGGCCGTATTTCTGGCCTCCAATATATACTGCATCCGCACCATAATGCACGGCGAATTTCAATTTCTCCAGATTACCCGCCGGAGCAAGGAGCTCCGGCTTGTCCAGACGGTAACGTTTGCCCTTAAACTTAGGCTTTGTCATGGTTCCCATTCCTGTTCTCCCCTCCATATTCCTCACCTGTTTAAATAGCTTAAAAACCTTCCATTCTGGTGCTGGACGCAGCTGCGGGGAATGTTTGGACTTCCGGCCACTGTTAGGTTTGGATTTCCTGATTTGAACCGTTAGCCACGGTAGAAATCCAAACCTAAAGGCGTACGCTATCGCTCCTACAGTTCCAAACTTCCCCTCCACTGCTACACCTTTATGTTGCTTAAACAACAAGCTATTTTAAAAAGCTGAGTCATTGCATTATTTATATTTTAATATACCTGTTCCTTGTAGAAAAAGCCGAATGTCAGTTCACGCTCAGGGTCCTGCAG
Source organism: Paenibacillus paludis (assembly GCF_042610515.1). Classification (NCBI taxonomy): domain Bacteria; kingdom Bacillati; phylum Bacillota; class Bacilli; order Caryophanales; family Paenibacillaceae; genus Paenibacillus; species Paenibacillus paludis. The sequence goes on along the minus strand of NZ_JBGJZP010000010.1, from coordinate 247,954 downwards.
CGCCCGGATTCCGTCCATCCATTCCTCCTGGAACGCATAACCTGCCGGATCAGCGGTGTAGAGGTCTATCGCATGTCGGTAAGCCTTAACTACAGCAGCATTGTAGGCAGCGGGCTTCAGCAGCCCTTCAATCTTCAGGCTGTGTACTCCGGCACCCAGCAGCAGATGAAGGTCCTCCAGAATGCAAATATCGTCGGAACTCATAATATGTGTCCCGTTGACATCTTCATAAATCGGAAACTTCTCATTCTGGCGCTCTGCTTCAATCAGGAATAAGCCGCGCTCCTTGCCAAGGCTTCCGCCTTCACTCGGACGGCCTTGATGCGACATATAGCTCTCTACCAGCTTGCGTTTGGAATGATATATATTCGTCATCCCGTGGACGTGTACCTGGGCTTCGATCTCCAGCAGCGGCACCATATCGGTCATCTCATCCATATTCAATTCACGGGCCAGAACGACCCGCGATGCTCCCTTGCGGCCCCAATAGTTCGCTGTGGCATAATTGGTCGAGGTCATTTCCGCATTCCAGTGCAGCTTCATGCCCGGCGCTTCATGCTTCACAGCCGCCAGCACCGCTGGATCTCCGAATTCAATGCCGTCAACGCCAAGCTCACCGACCGCCTTCACATAAGCAGGAAGCTCATCCAGCAGACGGTTCGTCATCAGCCCGCCAAGACCGGCATAGACCTTGCGGCCTTTGCCGTGAGCCAGACTAACGACAGCCGCTGTGTCCTCCAGCGAGAAATGTCCGGCAAGTCGCATGCCGAAACGGTCATCCCCGATGAGGAGCGCATCTGCCCCGGCATCCAGCAATACACGCGCTTCTTCCAAGGAAGCCGCCGTTGCCAGCAGCTCCGGTTTGTTATTCATGTTGATTCCTCCTAAATTCATCCGCCCAGCTCATAATCATTTATTTAAAATAGAGGGAGAATTCCCCCTCAAACCCTAAAACGCCTACTGGAATTCCTGGAACGGCAACAGTTCTCATTTTACAGGTTTCCTACTGATTTTGTTCACTTTTTTTGATATTGGCTAAATGTTCCTTGTAGGTCTTGCCAAACAGATGTCCCTGCGTGCCGTCTTTTTTGGTCACATAAAAATAGTACTCTGAGGCTTTCGGCGCAAGCGCAGCCTGAATCGATGCAAGGCCTGGACTTCCAATAGGGCCAGGTGGAAGACCCGGGTTCCGGTACGTATTGTACGGGCTTTCGACCTTCAGGTCCTTATTCAGCAGTCTTTCCTTCTGCTTGTCCAGCAGATACTGGACAGTTGCGTCGATCTCCAGGTTCTGGCCTTTTTTCAGCCTGTTATAAATAACACCGGCTACAAGCGGACGTTCTTCGTCCACAACTACCTCCCGCTCCACGAGAGAAGCTACGGTCAGCAGTTCATGCAGCGACAATCCGCGCTCCGCAAGCTGCGCCTGCCAGTCCGGAATACTGTCCAGCTTCTTCGTCAACTGCTCCAGCATGGCTTCAACAACCTCTTGCGGTGTACTGTCCTTGGCCAGCTCATACGTTTCCGGGAACAAATAGCCCTCAAGCCGGTGCCGTAAATTAGCGTCCTCGGGAATCTTCAGCGTATTTACCGCAGTTAGCCCCGCCCCCGAGTTCATCATTTTCAGAAACACATCAGCCGGCTGGTTCCAAGCCTCTGCAAGCTTCTCAGCTATCTGCTTCGCCGTGAATCCTTCGGGAATGGTGAACACCACCGTATCTTCCTTCACCACATCCCCGGCATTCAGCCGGGCAATCAGCTCATCATAGGTGTCCCCTGGACTTGCCGTATAGGTGCCTGCCTTGAAGCTTGACCCTTCCTTGACCCATTTCAGATATCCCCTAAAGAACATTCCGTTACGTATAATGCCGTTATCTTCGAGCAGGCTGGCGATTTCCGCACTCCCCATGCCCTTCTCTATCGTAAACGTGACGGCTGGCCCTGCAGGCTCTACCGGCTGCATGCCATTCCAGATATACCATGCTCCTCCCCCTCCTGCCAATGCCAGCAAAAGGATAATAATGAGCACAGCGCGGATTGCGGCTTTCAAATGTGACTCCTCACTTTCCGACTATAAAGTATAAAATTGTATTGTCTTAAATTCAACATAAATTTCATGAGAACGCTGCATCAACCTTTTATGGTCGTATATCAAGCAAAAAGAGCGCGGAAAATTCCGCCCTCTTCATGCTCAACATAATGTTGCATACAGATAAAGATGCTTATTCCGTGTCCTCTGCGGGAAAAGTCAGCTCATCGTACAGCTCGGAAATATCTTCCCACTCTTCATCGTCAACGATGCTCTCCAGCTCCGGAAGACCGTCAGGCGAAACTACAATCCGCAGAATCTCCTGCTCCGCGTCTTTTCCGGAACCGGTCAGCACCGCATATGCGCGGTCACCGACTTCAAACTCGGCAATAATATCGTAAACGGAAGATTTACCCTGCTCGTCTTCCAGTTCCACTGTTTCTCCGTATACTTCTTTGAGCTTAGATGTCCATACCGCTTGTTCGGCGGAAAAATCAGTCATTCTCGGCTCCTCCGTCCAATTCGTCTACTAAAGTATTGAAAGTCTCTTCAACGATGGCCCATTCTTCGTCATTCTCGATCATGAAGAGCTGCAGGTCGTCGCCATCTTCCTCGTAACGGAACGCATACACCTCATCGCTCTCTTCATCCTCGGAATCGAGTGGAACCACCATCATATACTTTGCATCCGAACCGTCGACTTCAAACTTCATGATGACCTCAAATTCCTCTTCATTACCTTCCTCATCGGGAATATAGATAATTTCCGGTTCTTCTTCTTGGCCGATCTGCTCGTTTGTCATATCCGCGCACCCCTCACCTTTTACTGTTAGCATCCAAAAAATTTTGCAAAATCAAGGCTGCGGCCATTTTGTCCACAATCCCTTTGCGTTTCTTCCGGCTGACGTCCCCTTCAATCAGCACCCGCTCAGCGGATACTGTCGTCAGACGCTCATCCCAAAGGTGTACGGGTAATTCGAGTTGTTCCCGCAGCTGGCCGGCGAATTCTATACAGATTTCACCACGCGGTCCAACTGAGCCATTCATATTTTTCGGAAGCCCAACCACAATTTCTCCAATTTCGTGCTCTTTCACCAGTTCGCGGATCCGTTCGAACTCATTCCCGTTTCCGCGGCGCTCAATCGTCTCTAGAGCCTGGGCTGTCCATCCGAAAATATCGCTTGTGGCGACTCCGATTCTACGGTCGCCGTAATCCAGACCCAGCTTCTTCATTTCGGCTGATCCACCCGATGATTGGCAAGGTAGAAACGGACCAGTTCCTCAATCAGCTCATCACGTTCTTTCCTCCGGACCAAACTTCTCGCATTGTTATGGCGCGGAATGTAAGCCGGATCTCCGGAAAGAAGATATCCAACGATCTGATTGATCGGATGATATTCTTTCTCCACGAGCGCGTCGTATACGGCGAGCAAGATTTCCTGAGGAGAAGCTTCCTTTTCATCGCCCTTCACATTGAATTTAACCGTTTTGTCCATGGAGTCCATTTGTGACACCTTCCTTCTGCAAAATCACCCTAAAAGGGCAGCTTCGCAAAGTTGCTGCTGTACAGCTTACTTGCTGCCTTCATCATAACATATTCATGCCCCAACGAGGAAATCCTGCCACAATAATAACGCTTTTTTTGGCATTTTATCTACATTAATATAGATTTTTTTGGCTTTTAAGCTATTGCAGAATACCATGAAAGGCGAATATTCGCAAAAATTCAAAACTTTTTATTTTTTTGAATAAAGCAGCGGCACTGATATGGAGCACTCAGTACCGCTGCTTCTCTGTCTCACATGCTTTTACCTTGTTCGCAGGCAGCGTATCAGCCTAGGGCTGATCTGCCTTAATGTTAGTTGACAGCTACCTTGGGAACCCCTGTAGCCTGATGTTTACGCCAGTGAAGCTACCAGCTCTTCAGCCTTAACGAGTGCTTCGCCAAGCTTGGAGGCATCTTTACCGCCGGCTTGGGCCATATCCGGCCGTCCACCGCCGCCGCCGCCGCATACCGCAGCAACCTCTTTGACCAGCTTGCCGGCATGGAAGCCTTTCTTCACCAGCTCCTGAGGTACTGCGACTACAAAGTTGACCTTATCGTCCATCGCTGCACCCAGCACAAGTACAGCATCAGGCAGCTTGGATTTCAATTCATCGGCCGTGGAGCGCAGGGCATCCATATTGCCGGCTTGAACAGCAACAGCCAGCAGCTGTGTACCGCCGCCCACTGTCTTCACGCTGCTTGTCAGCTCTGCCGCAAAGGTAGCGCTCAGCTTGGATTGCAGTGACTCATTCTCGCGGGAAAGCTCACGAACCTGGGCATGCAGTGCGTCAATTCGCTTCGGCACATCATTCAGGGAGGATTTCAGCAAGCCTGCTGACTGCTTCAGCAGATCAAGCTGGCTCTCCGTGAACTCATAAGCATAACGGCCGGTAACAGCTTCAATCCGGCGTACGCCGGAGCCGATGCCGCTCTCGCTGACCAGCTTGAAGATTCCAATTTGCGAGGTGTTGGACACATGGCAGCCGCCGCACAGTTCAAGACTGTAGTCACCCACCTGAACGACACGTACCACATTGCCGTACTTCTCACCGAATAGGGCCATTGCCCCCATTGCTTTTGCTTCTTCAATCGGCTTGCTCTCGATCACGACATCCAGGCCGCGCCAGATTTGAGCATTTACGCGATGCTCAATATCACTCAGCTCCTCCGGCGTAATTGCGCCGAAATGCGAGAAGTCAAAACGCAAACGTGCGCCTTCTACTAAAGACCCGGCTTGGTTCACATGGCCGCCCAATACTTCCTTGAGCGCTTTATGCAGCAAGTGGGTTGCCGTATGGTTCTTCACGATATCCTCGCGCTGCTCGCGGTTTACTTCCGCGCGGATACTCTCGCCTACCTTCAGCTCCCCGGCTTCAACAGTAACCAGATGAACATGCTGGCCATGCGGTGCTTTGAACAATCCGGTTACCTTGGCAGTGACAGAGCCTCCGGTAAGCAGGCCGGTGTCACTGACCTGTCCGCCGCTTTCAGCGTAGAACGGTGTTGATTCCAAAATCACCTGGCACTCGGTACCTTCACCGGCTGTATCGACAAGTTCACCGCCGACAACAATAGCAAGTATTTTTGACTCTGTTACGAAGTCATTATAACCAACAAATTCACTTTTAACCGTCAGCTCAGCAAGCGCGCCGCCCTGAATCTTCATGCTGGCTCCATCCTGGCGGGCAGCTCTGGCACGGTCACGCTGTTCCTGCATCGCGGCATCAAAGCCTTCACGGTCAACAGTAAGTCCTTGCTCGGAAGCAAAATCTTCCGTAAGGTCAAACGGGAAGCCGTACGTATCATAAAGTTTGAAGGCATCTGCTCCAGCGATGGCAGCAAGGCCTTCCGTCTTTGCCTTGGCGGTAAGCTCGCCAAGAATGGCCAGACCGTCGGACAAGGTTTCGTGGAAACGCTCCTCTTCCGTACGGATGATTTTAGCGATATACTCCCGGTTGTCTACAATAGATGGATAGTACACACCCATAACCTCACCGACGGTTTCCGTCAGCTCATACAGGAACGGACGATCCAGACCCAGCGTCTTGCCGTAACGGACCGCACGGCGGAGCAAACGGCGGATAATATAACCGCGTCCTTCATTGGAAGGAAGCACTCCGTCGCCTACTGCAAAAGTAACGGTACGGATATGGTCAGCAATCACCTTAAGTGCGATATCCTGCTCCAAGTTGTCTTTATAGGTAACTTTGGCCAGCTTCGCCGTCTTCTGGATTACCGGCTGGAACAGATCCGTGTCGAAGTTGGAATCGACATCCTGCAGGATGGAAGCCAGACGCTCCAGACCCGCTCCGGTATCGATATTCTTATTCGGAAGCGGTGTATAGCTGCCGTCCTTGTTATGGTTGAACTGTGAGAACACCAGGTTCCACACTTCGAGCCAACGCTCATTTTCCCCGCCCGGATACATTTCCGGATCACTCATGTCGTTGCCGTAAGCTTCACCGCGGTCGTAGAAGATCTCTGAGCAAGGTCCACATGGGCCTTCGCCGATATCCCAGAAGTTCTCATCTCCCAGCTTAATGATGCGTTCTGCAGGCAGTCCTACCTTTTCATTCCACAGCTTGAAGGCTTCTTCATCCTCGGCGTACACCGTCACGGAAATGCGCTCCGGATCAAAGCCGATCCATTCCTTGCCGGTCAGGAACTCCCAAGCCCAGGTGATCGCTTCTTCTTTAAAGTAGTCGCCGATGGAGAAGTTCCCCAGCATTTCAAAGAACGTGTGGTGGCGGCGCGTCTTGCCCACATTCTCAATATCATTGGTGCGGATACATTTCTGCGAGTTGGCCAGGCGGGGATTCTCAGGAATCTCCCGGCCATCGAAGTAAGCCTTCAGCGGCGCCATACCGGCGTTAATCCACAGTAACGAAGGGTCATTATGGGGCACCAGCGATGCGCTGGGCTCGATTTTGTGGCCTTTACTCTCAAAAAACTGCAGCCATTTGGAACGGATTTCACTTGCTTTCATCATGTACAGCTCCCGTCTTATCATTAATTCGGCACTTCTGCCGGAATGCACAAAAACGCCCCTGAATGAATTCAGGGACGATTATTATCGCGGTACCACCCTGGTTATCGCCCTGCCCATATGCATGGGACAACTGCTGGCGATCGCCTTGTCGCGGCTGTTAACGGGCGCCCCCCGGCGGGATTGTCCCCGCACTCCGAAATCAGCTTTCCGCCGGTCTGTCTTCCGGATTCTCGCAGCCATTACGATTGTAATCGTAACGGAATCCGTTCTCTGAGGGAGCCATGCTCCGGCGTACTTCATTTCATCAACGTTTTATCCGATTTGCATTTTGACATTTCAAGTATAGCCAGCGCCCCTAAATCTGTCAATCTCGGAGGGCAAACGGCTGATGGAAACTTCCCAGTCTATATTGTATAATCGCTGACTTTGCATAACCAAACCATGTGAACCGAATCCGGTCCCCAATAATCCTTAACCACCTTATACGGCTTGCCAAATTTCTGCAGCCATTTTGCCTGCGCACGTTGGTAGCCACTGTCCAGGCAAAACTGCTCAATCCCTTGCTTTCTTAGATATGCCATCAGTTCCTTAATCAACGTCGAGCCTACACCGAGACCCTGATAGCTTGGCAAAACGTATAAGCTTCCTAGCTCTCCCACATCATCAAGTTGATTTCCGGTGCATGAGCGAATATCCTCGTCGCAGGGTGCAAATGAAATCGTGCCGACAACCGTCCCATCTATTTTGGCAACAAGGAAGTATATATCCGTATTCGCCGGGTTCAGAAAGGCATCAACCATTTGTTTTTTATTGTCAACTTCATGTTGAATGTCCTCCTGCAAATGCCCCAGTCCCTCCTTTTCGAAGGCATCTGAAATTGAAGATTTAAAAAGCTGAGATACAAGTCGTCTATCGCCTTGAGTGAGCGTATGTATGGTTAACTGATTAGTCCTAGCCATTGTAAAAATCACCTCTATATTAAAATAACACTTCTATGTTATACAAATGCCCAAATTAACCCACTCCAATACTGGTGCATCCCACCGGAGCAAAATGTTGCCTTTGTCTCCGCCATGGAAGACGTTCTGGATGTACATCAACAACCGTATAACACGCGTTTTCCGGTCATTACCTATCCAGAAGCTCCAACCATCAAGCTGGTCATGGATAAGCTGAATACACAGTATTGCTTCGCTTTACCAAGCTTTTGATCCAGAGACTGCGCGTTCGCTCGCCAAATGTTTGGAGATTCACTACACACCCAAGTATGGAAGCTGGTTAAATATCGCAGAAATCGAACTCAGTGTCCTGGCATGAGGAACACGGAGAAACGTGTACATTTCCAGCTTTAGCATGTTGGGCACGGATTCATTTCATGACACTCTCTGTGCGCCGACGCTGCCGGCCCAACTGCGGCTTCGACATTTGCAAATGGAGGGACAAAATAAACTTGACGATGGGCAGGTAGAGGAATACCATAATAGCGGGACATCTCCTTTATCTGGAAATCGCTGTCTGGTAAACGACAATTTCCAACAAGGATAGATATCTTTGTTTTGTCTATCTATTCGATAAAGATTCTAACGATTTAACCTTGAGGGCAGAGACCCGGCCGAATAAAGGAAGGAGTGAATCAGTGTCTCATCGCAGCGGACATTCTAGGAGATCTCGAATCAGGAAGTTAAACCGAAATGGTCGGAGCACAGCATAAAGCCAATACGACAACGACAAACCACTTGAGCGTAGCTTTTCTGGAAAAGCAAGAACGAAAATTATGCAAGAGAGAATCTATAGATATTCTAGAATATTGAATGGTTTACATCAAACTATACAAATGGCATTACAACAAAGCATTTGCAACATTGTTCGGCTTAAATTCGCTATACCTAAGAGTCTTCGTCAAAAAGGGAGCTCATAATATTATGAACATTAACTATTATGGTTTGGATTCAATTAATTATGATAAATTAGAGTATGCTGTAATTGTTGCAAAATATAAAAACGAGTGGCTTCTTGTAAAACACAAGGAACGTGAGACTTGGGAAATACCTGGAGGCAAGCGAGAACTGCATGAGCAAATCGATGAAGCTGCTAAACGTGAACTTTTTGAAGAAACAGGAGCAACTTCGTTTATTATTGTTCCCATATGTGTTTATTCTGTAGAGCAAGAGGCTAAAGATGAGTCATTTGGTATGTTGTTTTATTCGGATGTATACGAGATTGGTCAATTGCCAGAAAGCGAAATAGGAGAAGTTTCTCTATTCAGCAGCTTACCTTCACAATTAACTTATCCAAAGATACAACCTTTTCTATTTTTAAAAGTTAGAGAGGAAATAGACAGAATTGAGAAATAACTGAACTAAAGTGGAAACGAAAGTACAAGTTACCCTTTTATCAATAAGTGAGCGGGAGAGTAAATCAATGTGTAGCCCGTTATAAATTCCGTAGGAAGGGGTACTAATTATCGGCCTAGTTATCTAGCTCATCATGTCGGCCTTTAACAGCAACTCTAGATCCCTACGTCAATCTTGCAGGATTATGTTTTCGGGAAAGTTACTCGTGTGCGCTTTGCCATGATATTTAAACATAGTTTTTATAAAAGAAAGTCACCTATTGGTAATTTATATTCAACATAACTCTATTCAAACCCAAACACTATCAATAAATTACTTGCACCTTAACATACCATCATTTTACGATCAGCGTTTCACCATCCAGCAAATTCAATCTATGATTATTTATTAAAATAGTATGTGCATTTTCCCATTCAGTCTGAACTTCATTTACTTTACTCTCTACATAAACTTTCTTCTTAAGCCACAGTGGCCCCTCTAACTCACCTAAAACGCCAAAACTGCCCATCCCACCTGCGTCAGTAGCATAAAAATGAATTGTGTATTTTTTATCCGGTGACTGTACTGTCTTCATTAAATCTTTAGAACCCGAAAACAGAGCTGTAAAAAGCAAAAGAATGAGTAAAACGATAATCAGGATCGAAGAAACGATGATTGAAAACCAACTTCTTAATCTTGCCCACCAACTTGATTTATCCTGAAAACCTACTACACCTAAAATTAATGTAATTACAGTGAAAATAAGAATAATATAATTTGGAGGAGAGATCATCCATTTGTTATATATTTGACTGTATACAGAATAGCCGATCATCCCGCCTAAGACTAAGAGTAGTAGAAATGAGCACCAATTGTACTTTTTCATCTAAAAATCCACCTCAATTCATTTCGAACAAATATTTATAAAAAGTATTTCCAATGGTAGAAATCAACTTATACTACTAAACCTGAAGACTGGGAACGACTTAAATCTATAACAAAGGAGATGATTCCTTAATTCAAGAAATCATCTCCAATAGTACTTAAACTTCTCAATAATATCCTTTAGTGATTTACTGCATCATTATAACCATCGCTTATCGCTGTTCTATCGCTCTGACCTTCCGGCTGCCATATGTTCCCATTAGCATACTGTCCACCATAGTATAATATGTTCAGTGAAAATAAAAAAGAACCGGTGAATCCGTAATTATAGTTGCCTATATATTCTGTTGTTACATATCTAAATCCTCTATAAGTATCAGCGTACCATGACTTACTGTACCCTCCCCAGCCCGGTTGACTTTTATAGTCCCATGGTCCACCGGCTTGCACTTTTCCTTTAAACCAAAACGCCGAAGCTGTTAAAGCTGCGATACCTGCGTTACCACCTGATAAAATCGCACCATAATATACATCCCAATAATAACTCGACAATTGCGTTCTATTGCTTTGAACCAAGCCACTCAAATCAAAAATCTCTACTCTAGCTGGAGTTAATTTTGATGTACCAGCTTCTTGAGCTGAGCTTTCCTTTTCTTGGCTTGATATCTTTTGAATTTCCTCTGAATTCACTAATTGTGGTGTATAGTTAGCATCGTAATATGCATATCCACCTTCTACTAGACGGTTTGCAGCTTGAAGACTTTTTAAATACTCTCCAAACAGCACCTCATTAGAGTATTGCAGCTGAGTTTTACTAGCCTCTAAAACATTAAGGTCTATTACATTTTCTGAGATTCTCAGCAAATTAAGTTCTACGGCTTTCTGGTGTAATTGCTGAATAGCTGATGTTTCTGAGGCATCAGGCAACGACTCTAGGAGTTCTGTAGAACTTTTGTAAGAATTATTAGCAGTAGAATCTGCCCAAGCAATCGAGCTGCTATTAACTGAAGTCGATATAAGAATTGCTATTAAAGCTAAGCTTATTAATTGAAGTATTCTAGTCTTTTTCATGAAAGTTATCCTCCTATCAAAATGGTTTGAAATAAAGTTTGTTTCATGATTCTTACATACATGATATATATGATGGCTGGCCAGCTAATCATAGCGTATCTAGAATTACTTCTACTGTCACTTCAAACATAAACCAAATTTTGTATTATAATATGTAAACTATATCACATTTTACAGTTAATCCTAGTAATTCCGATCTCTTTACGTTATTTAACAATTAAAAATAACCTTTTCTAAAGCAACTTAATTCTCTCTGCCGTGTTCGATAGTAACGTACATGGAATAATTAATTTCTGTGAAAAGTTAACAAATAAGACTTGCTAACATCGCGCAAGGACTTTCGGCCACAAAAGCAAATGAGGCTCGAAGGCAAGTAGAATTGAAATTTGATAAATCTCATTCCATTTAATAAACCATTAACTTAGACAGGTGGTATGTAAGTTCATAACATACTTTCAAAACCTATAATATGCTACTGAGTCCCATACTTGCGCATCTTAATAATTGTTAATATTATAGAATGCGTAATAAGAAACACAAAGGTATTGCGCGAAACAGAGAGAAGTAAGTTTTCAAAAAGAGAATAAATATTCAAGTCAATCAATTTTTATAGCATGCAGTTGGTGTCGCAACTGGTGTCTGAATAGAAAAAAACACTCCGAATTAGGGAGTGTTAAGCAGTACTCAATAATGTTCAAACCCGTGATAAATAAGGCTTCTCCACATTAACCCGTAGCACCTAGGAGGGTCACCCTTAATTCGGGAGTAAGAGGCAGCAGGTTCAAATCCTGTCGTCTCGACCATATTAAAGGCTAAAGCGGACCGTCCCATAAGTGGATTTTTTGAGAAACGAGACTGCCCTGTTATTAAAAGAGACCATAAAAAGATAACAGACCAGCGATTCTTCCGTTAATGGAGAATCCCTGGTCTGTCTTTTTGGTCATTGGCTGCTTTGGTTTAATAAATTATGGGTAGGGGGAACTACCCGACTTCGAGTTTTAGTTCATAGTTCATTGGACGCTTGAGTCCGCGTATTCTAGCAACTGCATTATGGGTTCCCCATGCCCGTTATTGAGCTTGCCCAAGCAGCCTGAAGATAACGGTTGCTGCTTGAGCTCTTGTGGCCTGGCTGTCCGGCGCAAACTTGCCGTCCGGCATTCCGCCAATCACTCCGCTCTTGCTCATGTCTTCCACGGCATCAGCCGCGTAGGATGACACTTGATCAAGATCAGAAAAAAACACAGGGGCAGCATTGTTACTGGTATTAGCATTGACACCGGCATTCGCCGCACCGCTCAACGAAACGTTTGCAAGCTGTGTCAGACGATGCAGCATGACGGCCATTTCCTCACGGGTAATCTCCTCATTCAGTCCGAAGGTGCCGTCCGGCTTCCCCTTAACAATGCCCAGCTTCTGGGCGCTGGCAACCGCTCCGGCATACCAGGCACCCTGCTTCACATCTGTAAATGTGCTTACAACTGACTCATCAACCAGGTCGAACGCATTCATCAGGATCTTGATGAACTCTGCACGGGTGACGTTGCCTGAGGGATTAAAGTTATCCGCATTTGTTCCTTGGATAGCTCCTCTGGCCGCGAGTGCTTCGATGCTGTCCACTGCCCAGGCTGCAGTTGCAATATCCTTAAATGAAACATTCGAGTAGCGTGTTGCGTAACCTCCGCTCCGGTTGAGATTGAATTCCAGTGTCCCGGCAGCGGCGTTGTATTTGCCGCTCTTCACAATTTCCAGCTCGCGCTTATCATTGAGATAATAGGCCACTACCTTGTTCGGGTTCTCCCCCGGCTTCAACGTGTACGGCAGCGCGAGCTTGACGCCCTTCGCCTTCAGTACGGAGGCCGGAACAGCAGTCCCGTCAACACTCAGTCCGAAATCGCTGAGCACATTCACTCCCAGCAGTGCGCTTGCCTGCAGCGGTAAGCCTGCCGGATCTATAGCGCTGACAGAAATCTCAAGCTTATTACTCTTCCCGTCGGCATAGACTTTCAGGAAACTCTCGTTCAATAGAATGTCCGCCGCTCCAGTCTCAATCTTGACTGTGCGCACAGCTTGTGCTCCCATGAGCGCTTGCAATGGAAGCTCAACTGAAAGCTGCTTCACGCCTGACGCCGCTTTAATGGATACTGTCAACCTGCCGTCTGTTATTCCCTTGGCTGCAGCTTCAATATTCCCGGCTGTCAGCACTGTCTTGACCGTTCCGTCAGCTCCGGCCACCGGATGCAGCACAATGCTGCCTATGCTTACGGCAGCAGGTGCTGCTGTCGGCGCCGCGCTTGGCGAAGGCTTCGGCGTCGGAACATATGTCTCGGACCCGGATGCCGGATTTCCCGGCGTAGGTGTCGGTGTCGCCGAAGGCAGCGGCGTTGCTGATGGCGTTGCCGCCGGAAGCCGCTGCAGACCGGTAACCGCCGCCGCAAGCCTGCTTAAGGCGGCGTCGATTCCCGCCTGGTCAGCCGTTCCGCTCTCCAGCAGCGCAGCCGCAGCGGCTACAGCCTTCTGGAGCGCCGTCCAGCTGTCCGGTGTATACAGCCCCTGTTCCAGCTCCAGCACTTCCTTCAGCTTCGCCTCAAGACCAGTCGTGATCACCGGCGGAGTTACGAAAGCCAACGTCAGTGTATACGTCCGGTTCGTCGTTTTGTCCACAGCCGTTACGGTCACCTTGTATCCGGTCTGGAGCTCCGTTGCAACGGTTATGCCGTCACTTCCATATACGGCAAAGGTTACGCCTGCCGGAACTTGCAGCCCTTCCTTCAATTCTGTCAGCGTAGTCGTCTCCGGCACGATGATTTCTTTCGCTACCTGATCGACAATGCCGCCGGGAATCGTGATTCCGCTGATCAGCGCATTGCGGCCTTCCACCGGCTGCAGCGCTTCAAAGGCCGCTTTTAAAGCTGTATAAGCAGCATTAATGTCACCTTCGGTCGAAGCCCCGTTCTCGTACACAGCTTGAGCCGTTGCCAATGCGGCATGAAGCGTCTCCCACTGCCCCGGCGCAGCGGTATAGTTCTCTTCATTCACCGCCGGATCTGCAGCCGTATCAATAGCAGTCTTCAATCTTGTCTTGTCATACTTCACAAATATACGGCAGCTTGCTGATAGCTCTGTTCCGGCAACCTTGCCGGAAATCATGAAGTCTGTAGCAATCGTAAGCTTGTTAAGCGGAATATCCTCCCACTGCACATCTGCCATGCCCTTATTCCCATTCGCATAAGTTACCAATACTTTGGACGGCAGTGCAGGAACTACCCCTATCGTCGTATTTACGGCAACCTGCTCTATGCTTACAATTTTGCCGAATGTGCCCGGATCGGGCGTTTCTCCCTCCGGCTTGGCCGAGATCGCGCGCCATTCCTTGACTCCCGTGAAAACACTAGCAGATTGTTTAACCAGCGTCAGCCGCAGCTTATCCGTTTCCACCTTATCAAAGGTTACATCGTTAAATTTGTCCTTCTCCTTGCCCTTCTCACTCAGGTTGGTGACAGGGACAAATTTACCGGCTGCCTCATCCCAATAGTCAAGGCTGTAATCAGCTGGCACCTGCACGCCGCCGCCGTCATCGAAGAAATATATCGAGCTGCCGGAGAGGCTTACCTTCTGCTTCCAGGTATATTGCAGCCATTGATTGTCCCCTGATCCGCCCCAGTTGCCGTACTGTGTTTCTATTGTATTATCACCTAAACCAGTAGAGAAAAGCGGAATATATCCGTCGTTAACCGCATACACCGACTCCCAGGCCGAGGTGTATGAAGCGCTCGGCACAGCCAGCAGCGCCGCATTTCTGTAGCCGAGAGTACTAACGGCTATACGCAATTGGTCGGTAGTAGCCTTTACTTCATCCAGAGTGTAGTTGCCTTTGCTCAGTAATGTTTTAGCCGCAGTTAATGCGGTCTGCAGTTGCTGCCAGGATTCCGGTGTGAAGTCGCCGGAATTCCGGACAATTTTCCCTTGCGCCGAATCCCGGTCTGCGAATTTCGCAACCATATCGGCCAGTTCAGCCGTTGCTATGAACACGGACACAGGAACTTCTATGACCGTTTGCTTGTCTCCATCACTGACGGTCAACTGATACTTATATTCACCTACAGTCTTGAAGGTGGCTTTCAAAACAGCCTGATCGAGCGCACCCTCTTCGACCTCGCCATCACCGGATATTTTCTCCCATTGATAGGTCAGCTTGCCGCCAGGCAGACCGTCATCGTAAATTTGGGGAACCACAGCCAGCAGTTCATCCTGCTGCACTCTTACCGGGGTATCTACCGTTACCTTCGGTGCCTGATTTACTGCTGGCGTAACCGTCAGGCCGTTATTGTAGATTTGAATTTCTTTGATCCCTGTTGCAAGTTCGAGTGCATGGGTCACACTGACACGAATCGCTGTCGTATTAACCTTCTCGAACTCCACATTGTTATAGTTGGAGGCCACAACATCCGGGTATCGGAATTGCCCTTTCACCGGCTTCCAGGTTATGCCGTCCGCCTCCAGATACTCGACACCGAACGTCTGCGGTGTACCGTAGCCATCCAGGAGACGGTTATTGTAGAAATAGACCTTCACATTGTCTACGGGCTTGGTGGCGTCAAAATTGAACGTGACCGTATCGGCAGGATTCGGCGTACCGCCGAACAGAGCTGTGTTGGACGTGTGGTCAATAGAAGCTATCGTCGAGCCGTCCGCCAAGCTTTTAATACTTGAACCGCTCTCGATATAAGTCGATTCGATCGTCGTTCCGGCAGCAGCGGCCAGATTCTCACCACCATTGACAATATCAACGCCTGCCTTGTTGAACATATCCACCGTTTTTGCATTCGTTGCCAGTGAAGTATCATCAGCCTTGGCTAGAGGGGTAGCGCTGCCTTTTTCAAACAACACTTGCGTCTTAGAATTGTCACCAACCGCTCCGGCAACATCACCCTTAGGCATTTCCACCTTGCCAGTCGCCGTATCATAAATAATATGTGACATTTCATTCGTGGTCATCACAAGCTCACCGTTTATGAACAGCGAGAAGCCGGACGGAATGTCTTGATAAGGCAATTTTTTGTCCCCGGTATATACCTTAGGGTCCTGCCAGACGATCGACAGATCCGCATCATGATACCGCACATTGTCTACCGCAAAATGGTCATATGCGACATTGATCGGCCACAGCTCGATCTTGTCGTCCGTTCTCGGCTGAAGACCTGCCATATCCTCCAGTACGGTGTAATTCATCATGCCCAGCGTATCGTGGTGAATCCAAGCCCGCACCATTTTGCCGCTCGGGTTCGGAGGATTCTCCTTTGTCCACGGCGTTCCGAAGAAATAGTCCTCCAGCCAGAAGAATTCATTGGAATCGAGGTGATCCGTATTGCCCGTCTCCACCGTATGCAGCCATGCACCCCAGTCGAACAACGTCTTGTAAGTATCACTGTTAATATTGTCCACAGGGTAATGGCGCAAGGAAGCACGGACAGTATTAATGTAGTTGCCGAAGTTGCACCAGGCGAACTGGTCGGTGCCGAAGGCATCCGTCTTGCCATTCTTGAAATCCTCCACCCGTTTCATAATGCTGTTCTGATCCGCTGTGAAGAACGGAAAGATCGGATAATAATCAGGATCCGCGTAATCGGTCAGCTGGGTCAAATATTTAGCCTGAAAGCCCTCCTGTCCTTCTGTCGGCACAACGCCGAAGTTGAAGACGAACATGTTGTTATCGCGCCACGGGTTGAACACATCCTCTTTACCGACAACCTTTTTATGCAAAAAGCTGCCTTCACCGTTCGTATCCGCTTTGCCGTCTCCGTCAAAATCCTTACCGTCGAACCACATATCGTTCAAAATTGTACTCTGAATCTTCCCGGCAGTTTCATTCATCCGGGTCTCATTCGCCGTATCCCCCAGCTGTTTATACATTTGGGCTGTGGCCACTGCATTGCCATAAGTAGTCGCAGAGCCGTCCAGGCGGGCATTGTTGCCGTTGCCGTTCCAGTGCATGGAGACGGTGTCACCGTCATTTCCAGTCATCGGGCCGTGGTTATAATAGACGAGATTCGGATCATTGCCCTTGAAATGAGCCAGTGTGCCGGTCACGTCATTGGCTGAGAAATCAGCGAATTTCTTCAGGATTTCCGAACCGCCACCATAGATTTTGTATGCTTCCCAGCCTACCTGCGAGCTGTTCTGCATCATATCCCAGGTCCAGATATTGGGCCGCCCGGGGTTGTTCTTGTAATTCTTGTTCTCGGAATATTCGCCCTGCGCCAGCCAGGTCCCATAGGCATAGGACGGATCACGGAGCCATTTCAGATCCTGCAGCGCCCACGGCACGCTGACCGTGATACCGTTGTTGTAGCCAAGCACACCCTCCATATTCATCGGGAACTGCCAGTCATTGCCGGGAATGTTGGCATCCAGGATATTAAAGCGGTTACACCACCAACGGTAATAGAGCACTTTTTTCACATTTTCATCAGGGACATCAATGTACGGGATATTATCCGCCCACCACTCGTTGTACTCCTTCACCTGGGTGGAAAAGGCCTCATTGTTGCCGGGCGCAGACTTGAACTCCTCATACTGCGTCTTGGAGCCGGGAATTTCATCCGCGAGCCAGCCCATAACCACCTTCTGGTCAAGCGTCCCGCCCGCAGGAACGGTAATCTCTCTGACCAGCTCATTCCCGGCAGGAGTAAGTCCGGTTCCGCTAAGATGAACATCCACATATGACATCGCTTTCACAACTTTTTGGCCGGACTTCCCGATCATCAGCGGAGCCGCTACCCGGTCACCGATCAACTCCTCCCCTTCTGCCCTGGATACAAACGGAGATTTGACCTTCAGTGTCAACTGGATGTCGCTTGCCGTGGGATTCTTGAATTCCAGCAGTGTTACTGCACTGTTATCATTCGTAATAAATTTGCGCTGGTTAATCTCCAGTTCCCCGCTACGGTAGGTTTGGTTCTCGTGGCTGGGATAATTTTTCCGGGCAGACTGATCCTCCGTAACCTCTCCCGTCGAAAGAGAGAGCGTATACATAACATCCTGGTTCAACGTATCCGCATAATACACACTCCCGGCAAAACCCAGCTTCGAGTTGTCCTGTGTCTTCATGTACAGGGCGCTGCCCCTGCTGAACAATGTATTGGCGCTGGCATCATCATTCCCATTATCATCAGGAATCACGCCTTCGTTCACGAGCAATGAATCCAGCCAGGGCAGATCGGCATTATCTTTCTTAAAGGCATCAAAGTCAAAATCCTCAATCGTCTGCATCATTTCCCCGACGGTAGCTTTGCTGAAATCAATTCCTTCCGGGGTAGTGATGTTACCCACTTTCCACTCCGGTTTCCCGTAATCGGTTCCTACACCCTTATGATCGAAATCTGTCGTATAATTCGCCGATGCCGGGACGATCCCGCCATTTAGGACTACGGCAGCGCAAAGCGCTGCCACACAAGCCTTCCCTGACCGCTTAGTCTTTCTCATAACTTGTTGTCTCCTCCTTTTTATCCCTTGATTCCTGTCAACGCAATACCTTCCACAAAATATTTGTTGCCAATCAGGAAGAACACCAGGCAGGGAGCCGTAACGATCAGAGCGAGCGCCATAACCTGTTCATAGTTCGGAATGCGCATTCCGTTCACAATATACAAACCCATTGGCAGTGTATAATCCGCTTCTGTCTTCAAATAAATCATCGTATAGAAAAATTCATTCCAGCAGTTGATGAAGCTGAACAGGGCCACAACAATCATTGCCGGACGAATGAGCGGCAGCATGATGCGGGAGTAAATGCGGAAATAACCCGCACCGTCAATCTTAGCCGCTTCACTGAGTTCAAGCGGAATGGTCGTGAAAAATTGCCGGAGCAAAAAGACAAAGTATGCATTGCCGCCTGCGCAGAAAAATGCGGGAATAATAAGTGCTGGCTTGCCGGCCAGTCCCAAGGAGGTATACAGGGAATATTGCGGCAGCAGGGTTACAGCGCTTGGCAGCATCATGGTGCTGATTACGAGCACGAACCACATCCCGCGCAGCGGGAACCGCAGCTTGGCAAAAGCATAACCGGCAAAACTCGTGGTCAGCACTGTTCCGATTACATAAGGCACCACAATTGAGACTGAGTTCCAGAGCTGCCGCAGAAACTGGATGCGCTCAAGCCCCAGCCGGAAATTATCAAAGCCCGGCTCACTGGGGATAAATACTGGCGGGCGCGCCAGAATCTCTGAATGGTTAACGAATGCGCCGCGCAGCAGCCAATAAAGCGGAAAGGCAAATACCAAAGCGAGCAGGCAAGAGAGTAGGATGAGTATGACGTTCACCGCTTTTGTTTTGTTCTTTGCTCTCTTAAGACTTGAATATTTTACAGTCGCAGATACAGCCATTATCTCACCCTCTTTCTTTTGCCCATCGAATCATCCTTCTTGAGCGCGCCCTGGAAATAGAACAAAATAACCGTAATGACCAATGTGATCAGGAAGACGACCCAAGCCTCGGCAGACGCCAGCCCGCGCATCCCCACCTGCACAAAGGAATGATCATAAATCATAACGTTGATGAAATAAGTCATCCGGTCCGGTGCACCGTTTCTGGACAACACCACACTCTGGGTATAAATCTGGATAGAGGTCATCATGCACATAATCAATTGGAAAAAGAGTACTGGCTTGATCGTCGGGTAGGTGACCTTCTGGAACTTGTGCCAGGCATTGCCCCCGTCCATCTCGATCGCCTCCAGCAGTTCACCGGGAACGTCCTGCAAGGTAGCAATGAAGACAACAATCGTGCCCCCGCATGTCCACAAGCTCATAATAAACAACGTCTCGAAGATCCGCACAGGGTCTGTCAGGAAGTCTAAAGGCGCTATACCCAGCTGCAGCAGCAGCCAGTTGACCAAACCGCCCTTGGCCTGATTCTGCAGCAGCATCTGCCAGACAATCGTGGTCGCCAGCATCGGAATGACTGAGGGCAGGAAGAAGACCGCCCGCAGCATATTTCTGCCGAGAAACTTGCGGTTCAGCAAGAGCGCGACCAACAGACAGAAGGCAATAACAAGCGCTACGTTGATAAAAGCGTAAATCAGGGTGACCGTGATCGATTTTTTGAACTCGGAGCTTGGATTGCTGAAAATATATCTGAAGTTGTCCAGCCCGATCCATTCCATCACCTGCCCGCCGCTCATCACCGTGATTTTGTGAAAGCTGTAGAACAAGCTGGCTAACATCGGATACAGGGTCAGCACCAAAAAGCCGATAATCGCGGGTGCTGCAAATAAATATCCGGCTACCGCTTCCTTGGTGGCGCCTTTGGCAGGCTTTTTAACATAGTTGGGTGCCGTACCGGTCTTGCTCTCTGGATTCATAAGCCATAGCCCTCTCTTTGAAAATAAGCTTTAATTACGAAACTTTTCCGCTTTCCCACAGTTTCTTAATCGTTGGCATAATCTCATCGTAGATGTCCTTGACACTCTTCTGACCGGTCAGCGCCTTGTCGATGGATTTCTCGTATTCTGTATTCATCTTAAGATAGGCCGGAACATAATAAGCAGGCCACTGTGCAATGGAATCCTTGGTTGTGGAATAACTGAGAATCGTTTCTTTGGCACTTGCCGGAAGATCGGCAGTCCACTTCTCAATGAGGGCAGGGTCGGTGTACCAGTCGGCTTGGTTAGGCAGCCATGCTCCGCTCTTGAGCAGATCCAGGGCATTCTCCGGGTTAACCATGTAAGCGTAGAATTTCTTAGCTTCCTCAATATGCTTGGACGTATTGTAAACTACCAGTGGAGCACCTGCGTTCATCGTTACGGCTTGTTCCATCTTTGGCAACACGCCGACACCGATATCATCATTGCCTTTGATGTTAGCCAAATCCCACGAGCCGCTGACCGCCATCGCATAGCCGCCGCTCAGCGCATCAATGACCGAACCGGCGCCGGTAGTCCATGAATAATTGAAGGGCGAGGCTACCTTGTCCTTGTTGATAAGATCGGCCAGCTTCTGGATACCCTCAACCGATTTGGGCGAATCCCACAGAAACTCCTTGCCGTCCGGGGATATAATACCGCCTCCGTTCGCATTGGCTGCCCAGAAGTGATGGAACTCACGTCCCGCGGTAAACCCGATGCCGTAATTCTCTGTCAATGAAGCGTTGAACCCCTCATCTGCGGCCGTTTTGCCTTTGGTATCAGTGGTCAGCTTCTTGGCATTGCTCACGAAGGTGTCCCAATCCCAGGCATCCTCAACCTTGGATGGCGGATAGGCGATGCCCGCAGCATCGAACTTTGCTTTACTGTAGTACAGCAGCTCCAGTTGGTTGGAGAGGCCGACACCGATAACTTTTTGCTCCGGAGAATGGATTGTAATCGCTGCCAATTTCTCCGGTATTGAACCATCAGCAAGCAAATCACTAATGTCTTCGAGAATGCCCATTTCATTGTACTTCTGAATATCCCCCTCGCCCATGTAGCTGATATCCGGCAATTGATCGGAGGCTAGGCGGGTCTGAATGAAAGTATCAAAGGTTCCGTCCGCCGGCAGCACTTGCGCATTGATCTTAACTCCAGTGTCAGCTGTATATTTCTCTGCAGCCTCTTCCACCAGCTTCTTCTGCGCGTCATCGCCCCAATACAACAGTTCAAGCGTGATATCCTTGCCGGACGTACCTCCCTTATCATTCGCGGCTTTTTCTGTGGCTTTGGCGGCAGTGTTGCCCGTGTTTTTCTCTCCATTCCCCGAACAGCCGGCCAGTGAAGCGAAGACCATTGTTAATGCCAGTGATAGAACCAGAGTGCGTTTACCAAACTTCATGTTTGTTGCCTCCCTTTTCTTTTAAATCTATATAAAATGAACTTGTGAGTTTTTCATTTAGGTATTCTGCGCAACTGCGGAGAAGACTTGGCCTTCCCCTTCGCTGCTCCTTTACCTAATGTCGATTTTCCAAGTTCACCTATATTTATTTCGATTATACTAAGTTAAACGTTTAATCTAAAAGCTTCACGGGTTTTGTCCGTTAAGTAGCCTGTCCCATTCTGCCGCTCCTGCCGGCGATTATGGACAAGCGCTGAAGACGCCGCCCTGAAGTCTTACTTGGCGCTGCAGCCGGCCTTGCCCGGAGCGGAAACCCACCTTGTCTTCAAGCAGCAGGTATCTGGAAGGGTACGCTGCATAACTCGTAATTGTCCAGCCGTCCGTCTCCTCGGTAACATAACCATTAACACAACGCAGCTTGCCGCTGCTGTCTCTATAGAGATAGGCGGTTGTCCCAAAGCCTAATAAGTAGGCAACCAGTTCTTCACCCATGTCCCAATCATCTCCGGATACAGTGGAGAACAGCGAAGCGAATAACGGATCACTGCTTGCTACAAATACCGACTGTCCAAACCTGTTCCTCGACAGCTCCGGCATATTCAGATTAGGTGCAGCCACACTGTAAGTTGAGGCCGCCTCTCCCGGCTGCAGGCGGCGCGGAGTGGAGCGCACATTCCAGTCATAACAATTGAACACGGCCATTGTAGAACGGTAAGCCGCCTCCAAATATTCGGGATTGCCCAAATGCTCGTAGGCAACCCGGGCCGAGCCGGACACCAATCCCCCCCATAAGGAATGGATCATGGAAGAGAGGGCTTCCCACCAGCGGTCCGGGTTCTGAACCCTGTAGTCATTACTGAACCCGATGTTCGCCAGAATCAGCTGTCCGTAACGTTCCGCTTCGTCCAGATTCCCAAGATGGCACAGCGTTTCACAGGTAGGTCCGAACCCTGCGTTATCATAGAAGTGCTCTGTAATTGCCCCGCCGTATTGCTGTACTTCTGTCTGCAGATTCCGGCCGAACCGCTCCCATAACTGCTGCAATTGCCCCTGCCATTCCGCAAGTCCCTCCTCCTCAAGTGCCTGCAGCAAATCCCGAATATATAGAGTGAAAATGCCGTTCAGCCCTGCCTCGTCCTTCTCTCGCTGCCTGGAATGGCAGTCCGGGTTCAGACGCAGGCATATCACTTCGGCAGCCCACTCCAGATAAAGCCGTGGCGGATGCAGCCTCAGCAGCGCAGCATCCATTCTCGACAGCAGGTAGAAAACATGCGCAATATAATCCAGATCATAAATTCGGTAGAACCCTCCATACAAGGGGCGCGGCCGAGTGAAATCGCCCTCCTCGAACCAATGGAGCTTCATATCCAGCACTGCAGCAGCCTCGGCCTTCGCAACCTGTTCCGGCACTGCAGCCGACATGCTGTTCTTCATCAGCAGGAAGGTCAGCTTGCCAAGTGATTCTCCCTGATTGGACAAGGGACGGAACGCGTAGGGGCGTTCCACTCCATCTGCGCTTCCATAGCTATGGGCTACCAGCCATTCTGCCCGTTTCTCCAGCATAATGTCGATCGGCTCCAGCACGTTCCACACCAGGATGTCGCTGCGTCCGTCTTCAAGCACCAGCTCCAGCTTATGCTCACCGGGCGCCGGACGAAGCAGCGTAAGTGTGTACCTGCCATTTTCTCCTATTACCGGAATCGCCTGATCTGTAATGTCTTCGCGGCGGAGCTCCTCCGTTCCCGGTGGAGCGCTGAATAGGCAGATTTCACGTATAGACTGTTCCTGCGTTATCCCAACCTCAGCTTGGAAGATTCCGCCCTGTGTCAGCACAGACGTATAGCTCCAGTGCGGGTGGCCAAACGCGGCTCCCTGGCGGTAGAAATCATCCTGATCCTGGCAAGGGAGAAATACATACTCCCAGCTGGAAGTCTGCCCGGGCTCCAGATCCAGTGTATGGTAAGTGTTACCATAGATCCAATCCGCAGCTGCTGAGTCGGGCATTGAAGCCCCATCCTCCACCAGCGACAGCCGATGATACAGCAAGCCGTCCAAGGAAGGGGATACCTGCTCAAGAAAGCGGTTACTATAACGGCAATAGGAGCCTGCCGTGACTGTTCTGCCCCCAGTCTGATAAATACCCAAGTGCGGCGCCTCATTGCTGCGCCTGATAGCGGCGAACTTGGTGAAGTCTCCGCCCAGATGAGTGAACACTGCACACGATTCACGCATATTCCGCAGCACGTTCTCATCCCTGAACATGATATAGGCCAGCGAGAACCATACATGCAGCCCGTTAATCCGTACAGCTTGTGCGGAGCGGTTGGACAATTCGATGCTCCACCTGAAGCGCTCCTCCTCCAGTGTGTACACGAAGCGGATCGTTACCGGAAAAGCATCAAACTCAACAGTAGCGCGATGCTCTCCCTCCTGGATCACCCTCGGCTTAAGATCCACACTGTGTATGATCTTCCCATTCAGTTCGAGCGTCCATTCCCCGAACAGCTTATCCTCGTCTTCGTACCCTGCCTGTTGCAGATAAGCGGGATCAACCACCCAGTTCATTGCGGCGGGATCTTCCTGCATCACCAGGGACTGCATGGCTCCCCGGGCACTAAGCTCCATTCTGTATTTTGCATTGCTGAGAAACATCATCGCCATCACCTCTTTCGCGTCCTGCTTTATAATCTAAACGTTTAGATAAATGAAAAAAATATGATGTGAGACATCGGCTTTATCTCACATCGTTTACAGCAGCTACAGAGTCCCGCTCGATTAACCGGCATTCCGGCATAATCAGGGGCGCAGATTCATTCCCATTGATCACATTGTACAAGCTCTCTATGGCCTGATAGCCCATTTCGTGCAGCGGAAGTTCCATCGTCGTAATCCGCGGGCGCAGATAATCGCTGAATTCCCGGTTATCGAAGCCAATCACCGACAAGTCCTCCGGAACCTTAACGCCTCTTTCGTCGGCTGCCTGCAATACCCCTACCACCATAACATCATTCATAGAGAGGATAGCCGTCGGCGGCTCCGGCAGAGATAACAGCTCGCCGGTCAGGCGATATCCGGATTCCCGCTCCCAATCCCCCATCTTGATCAATAAAGGATCAAAGGGCAGTTCAAAGTCAGTAATCGCCCGATAATAACCGTTCAGCCGCTGTCTGGACGGAATGGAATCCATCAGCCCGCTAATGACCGCGATTCTGCTATGACCCTTCGCGACCAGATGGGACATAGCCTCATACGAAGCCTGCTCGTCGTTATAATGTATGGAAATGTCGTCCCGTGTATAACCATAGGTATATACAATAGGTTTGTCGTCTGCATCGATTAGTCCGGTTAAGTCACGGGTATGTACACCGATATAGATAATCCCGTCCACCTGCTTGCTGAGCAGCTCGGACACGGCATTGGAGGCGTACTTCCGGTATGCCTCTATATCAGCAAAATTACGGCCGATACGTTTATTTAGACGAAGATTGACCAGCAAAATATGCAGATCATGCCGATCGCCAAAATCATTGATGCCATCGATAATCTCGGGTGCATTAAACACCGTCACATCCTCTGCGATAACACCGATCGTATTCGTACGGTTGAGCTTGAGGCTCTTGGCAATATCGTTAGGTTTGTAATTCAGCTCCTCAATGGCTTCAACTACTCGCTGACGCGTCTCTGGACGGACATTGCGGGTACCATTAAGCACATAGGAGACTGTAGCAATCGAAACATTGGCTTTAGCAGCGATATGCTTAATGCTGGTTTTGCTCATTGTAATTCTCCTATTCTATGCCGCAAACATTATGTTAAACGTTTAGATTGTTAAATGACACCTAGAATATACCATACGAAACTATCAGTAGGCAAGAGATTTCCGTCAAGTCTAAACCCCTAGATGAATCAAGGGGTTGTATTGTTTAAGAAGGAATAACCGTAATATTTCTCCGCATTACTCATGCTTGTCCAAATATCCGGACTTTCCCCGCCTATGTACCAGTAGGCCACTCCCGCTAAATTTTTAGTAACAGCAAAATGATATTTGGCAATTAACGAGCGCCCGTCCTCAATCCAAATCATGTGTTGCATAACATTGTTCGTATAGCCGGCAACATATTGAGCCAATGATTCATTCCATAGCGGTTTCATCGAATAGGTATTGATCCTCTGATTTTGCTCAGTGAACGTAATGAATTCGGAGGATGAAACTGTTCCATTTTGCTTTAACATCCAGTCCCGGTTATAGAATGGCAGTGCCAATATGACCTTGTCATTTGATACAACCTTTAGCAAGGTTTCGAGTGCGTTTGTGATATAGGGTAGCGAAGCATTAGAGCCTGGATTGACACTTCCACCGTAATGCTCATCGTAGCCCATCATTACTACATAATCCACTTGTTCCCCAAGCGCAGCGTAGTCAAATGCCTCTGTCCAATCCGTACCAAGATCAGGCGATACATCTATAGACAACGTAGCATTAACGCCATGCAATCTTTCTGCTAATAAAGCAATAAAAGCTGTCAAATATTTTCGATCCGATGCCTTTATATTCTCAAAATCTATATTTAGCCCATCAATGCCATATTTACTTACCATCGCTGCTAATTGGATTATTGCAGTATTTCTTGCTGTTATGCTAGATAACATTAGATGAGTAGCTTCTTGATCGGACCGGTTACCGACCATCGCCCAAATTTCTTTGTCCTTCGTCTTTGCCCACGAAACAAGCGAGATTTCTGTTGAATCCGTTACAATCCCAGTTCCCCCTACAAAGTACCACCGTGGAGATAAGATGTTCACATTCGATTTCAGAATAGTGCTCTTATACTCTGCGGTTGTTTGTCCATACTGCCAGCCAATAACAATATGTTTTTTTGGCTCGTTCTCAAGCTCTGTGGCCCAGCTTTTATTTTGCAGCACCCGATAAATAAGTACAGTTACTTCCTGCCTGGTAATTGCATCCGTTGGACGAAAATATCCTGTTTCATCGCCCTTCATTAATCCTAGCTTACTAACGGCAGCAACAGAATTACCAGCCCAAGCAGCAATACGATTACTATCCTTATATACTGTCAGATTAGTGGATTTGCCGTTCGTTTGTTGCAATGCACCAGCCATCCAAACAGCTGCCTCTTGTCTTGTAACAGCTCTCTTAGG
Organism: Paenibacillus paludis; assembly: GCF_042610515.1. Lineage (NCBI taxonomy): Bacteria > Bacillati > Bacillota > Bacilli > Caryophanales > Paenibacillaceae > Paenibacillus > Paenibacillus paludis. Next base: position 221,139 of record NZ_JBGJZP010000010.1, on the reverse strand, counting down.
TGCAAAGGTAGTCTCCGAGGTACCACTTGCCAGGTTCAGCTGAACAGCCGCCTGAATCGGACCGTAATACCATTCATTCATTACTACATCTGTAAAAGCGGTTACTGGACTAGCCACTGGATCAAGCTTTAGCAAACGTTCCAGCACAGTAATAAATTCTGCTCTGGTCATAGACTTTGCTGGTGAGAAACTCGTCAACGAGGTTCCTGTAATAAGCTTTTTATTATATAAATCTATGATCTCTTTTTGGGCATAGCTTGTGTTTATATCATCAAAAGGCAGCCGCCCATCGGCCAATATATGCTGACAAAACATGCTTGTCGAGCAAATGACAGCGGCTGCCGCTATTATGAATCTACCTAATATGGCCTTCACGTGATTCCTCCTATGACATCAATTTTAGAATTGTATCAAAGATAGAATCTTTATTCATTGATGAAATACTGGTAAATCACAGCAAAAAACAGCCAGTCACCGGAAATTTTCCGGCGGCTGGCTGTTTAGGCTGAAAGCTGTAAATACAGGTTACAGATTCCAAATGCGGTACACAATAACTGCCGCTTCAGCGCGGGTGAGCGTATCGTCCGGTGCAAGCTTGCCGTCTTTGCCGCTCACAATTCCGAATTTCACCAGATCCGCCAGGCTGTCTCGGGCATACGTTTCCGGTCTGTGGAGTTGATCCGTTGCTACTGTTACTGTTATTACTGTTGTTATTGTTACTGTTGCCGCCCTCGTTCGATTGGCCAGGTTTACCCGTAAGCGTAAGCACACCGTAAACAGAGGTGTCCTGATATCCATTGCCGGTTGTATCATTCCATGCGGCAGCACTTTGCCGGGCCCCGTCTTTGGCGTCATTGATCTGTACGTCGAAACCGATCTTTTTGTCGTTGCTTGCTGAGATTTTTTTAAACGGAATCTTCACTTCTACTGTGTAGTTTGTTCCGGTAACCTTGGTTGATGATTCGAATCCGCCAGCGATCCCAGCCGGATTGAAGGAAGTCCCGTTGTCAAAGTTGACTCTGAACTGTCCGTCATCGTCTTGATAGAACGTCGTCTTCCCATTGTTTTCATCCAGGAAGATTTCGACGGAATCCTGTTCCCATACGTTCTTACTGCTCTTGTCCAGCTGCGCGTCGCTGACCTGAATCAAAACATACAGATTTTGATCATCCCAGAGGGTTTTGGCCACTCCGGTCGCGCCCTGCCACGCCATCTGGTACCGATTTACCGGCAACTCCGCCGCCTTGCTCCAGACAGCATCAACCGTCCCGTCAACTACAGGTGAAGCATAAACAGCGGTGGATTGGTTTGCGCCGGTAGAATCAGGTTTATGCTCCTCCATAAATTTACCGGGGTTGATAACCCCGTAGTAAGCCGGCTTGGCCTGCAGGTTCTTATCGAATAATAACGGATTAGCAGAAGCTCTCCAGCTCGTATGGTCGTCCAAGCCCCAGAAGGTAACGCGCTCTATATTTGCGGCGTGAGTTTTGAAGAGCTCCATCAATTGCGCGTATAAATAGCCCTGGGCATTCGCAAGCTTCTCGGAAAGCTGATTGTTGCTCCCAGCCTGAATATCAAGCTCGGTGATGCTTACTTCTACGCCTAAGGAAATAAACTTCTCCAGCGACAGCTTTACGTTTTCGGGATTGGTGTTGACACTGTAGTGCCCCTGCATGCCGACGCCGTCGATGAGGCGTTTCCCCGGATGTGTAAGCGCATACCTATCATTGATAGCTTTGACCATGTTATAAATGGCTGCCGCTTTATTCTGGTTATCTTCGTTGTAATCGTTGTAGTACAGCTTGATATTCCAATCTGGATGTTGGTCCAGCACTTCTCTTGCCGCCAGGAAGGCCTGCTCCACATAATCTGCGCCAATGGAACTCTTCCAAGGGGATTCACGCAGCGAGGTTTCCAAATCTGCCGGATTACCCGGATTATCGCTCATCGCTTCGTTCACGACATCCCAAGAGATCACCTTGTCACCGAAATGTTCCACGACCGTTTTAATATGGGTGTGCAGATTTGCGAGCGCTTCGTCCCGCCCCAAGGGAAGGCTATTACCTTCCGCATCCTTTGTCGTATTCATCCACACGGGGGATTGCTGATGCCATACCAGCACATGCCCATGCATCAACATCCCTTCAGACCGTACCTTAGCAACCATGGAATCCGCAGCGTCAAAGGTAAAATTGCCCTTCGCCGGCTGCAGCGCATCCGGTTTCATCGCGTTTCCTGCGGTAGCGACATTGTGATGCATTTTAAGCAGCTCCAGCCGCAGGCCTTCCAGATCCTCGGCTGTTATCGCGTTGCCGATCAAAAAATCATTTTGATAGGCAGTCTTTACAGGAATCAGGTCCTTTTGTATGGCGATTGGACCTGTGCTTGTTTTCTCAAAATGGATGTCGTCGATATAGAAAGATGCTGCTGCGTTATTGGCGCTTTCAACATAGATGGTTAAATATTCGCCGCCCACACTGTTATAACGGTAGCTCCCCTCAAATTTAACCCAACCGTCGCTGGCACTGATTGTTTTGGGGGATAGAGCCACATAATTCGCGCTGCTTCCATTCCCGGTCTGCGTGGACAGCTGCAGCTGCGAGCTTGCGGGTTCGATCAGCTTGACCCAGGCCGAAATGTTATATTCGCTGCCCTGGTCCACATACTTCTCCACACGCAAGGACGGCCCATGCCACGTAGCTGTTCTGCCCTCTACTTTCAAGGCAAAGGAACCACCCTCGGTATGATTCTCTGTATCTGTAAGAGTCAGCTTCTCAGTCCCGGCTCTGCCTCCAAAACCGCCGGTAGTCTGATCCTCAAAGGTGATGGCAGTGAACGGTAAAGCCGGTTCTCTAGGCGGCTCTTCTCCACCGTCCGAAGCGATTTTCTCGGTGATAAGGAGGTCTCCGATATAGAAAGAAACCTCGGCTCCTGCTTTGTTGGAGTTCATGCGCAAGGCCTGATCTTTGCTTGTATCGACGGTAAATTCCTTAGTCAGGGTGACGGCTTTGCCCGCTTCAAAATTCACTTCCGCATAATTCCCATAGCTGTTCACAGTTTGAAGTGCTGCACTCGCGCCGGTGGGCAGATTCACATTTGCATCCACATAAACAATTGAAGTCACCGTGTAGGTTTTTCCGTTTTCCAGGCCGAGGTCGCTGAATTTGAAATCAGCCGCGTCCCAGTTGTTTACTCTGTTGCTTACGTATAATGCCGCTCCGTCTGCATTGCCTGCAAAAGACTTGCCGGTGACAGCCGTCAGGCTGGCACCTCCGGATTGAACAGCTTTGCCTGCACCGGCCGCAAAGGTTTCGTGATAAACCGTTTTCGTTACTTCCAGTTTCGGTGTTGCAGCTTGCGCAACCGGAGCAAGACAGCCTAACGGAATAAGCAGACTCGCCGCCAGTACTAACGAGAAGACCTGTTTAATCATTTTACTCATGCGTTGCACTCCTCTGTATGAATTTGGGTTAGACAAGTTAAGCGCTTACAACTATGGAAAGCCGCCCCCTTTCTCACTCCAAATCGTAGCATAATGCAAAAAGTGCGTCTTACTCTAAATTAAAGATTGTACCGTACTTTTTATATATCATTTGAATTGCGCTTAATCCGCAACTTACCTAAGAACTTGCACAACAAATCAACAAAATGATTGGCTTATAATAAACATAAGAACAATTGAGCGATACTATGGAGGTTATTATGAACTGGAAATCGGCGATTGAACAAACGTTGGCCACCACCCGTCTTAACATCAAGCGCTTTGGAGACCAATTTCCCATCGTAAGCCTTGGGGACGGCAAATATCATTTAACTGACCATACCAGCTGGACGGAAGGATTCTGGTCCGGGATATTATGGCTGAGCTACGAATACAGCAAGGACCCGGAGATTCATGCTGCAGCCATCAAAAGTGTGGACTCTCTCAAAAAACGCTTGGAGGCTGAACAGGGACTCGATCATCATGACATCGGCTTTTTATATTCGTTGTCCGCGAAGGCCCGCTGGATTGTCGATAAGGATGAAGATTCCCGTCTGCTGGCGCTGCAGGCTGCCGATATTCTGATGAAACGCTGGCGGTCTGCCCCGCAGCTGTTTCAAGCCTGGGGACCAGAAGGCGATGATGCCAACGGGGGCCGGATTATCATTGACTGCCTGATGAATCTCCCCCTGCTCTATTGGGCTACTGACCAGACCGGGGACCGCAGCTATGCCGACTGCGCCAGCATTCAGGCTGAGAAAAGCCGCCGGTTTCTGGTGAGGGGAGATGACTCTTCCTACCATACTTTTTATTTTGATCAGGTAACTGGAAATGCCATCCGCGGAGGAACTGAACAGGGTTTTCAAGACGGTTCCACTTGGTCGCGGGGACAGGCGTGGGGTGTGTATGGCTTTGCCTTAGCTTACCGCCATCTCAAAGAACCTTATTTCCTGGATACCTCAAAACGGCTTGCCCGTTATTTTCTGGAGCAGCTCCCGGAGGATCATGTTGCGTACTGGGATTTCGATGCTCCGCAAGAGCAGGACACACCCCGCGACAGCTCGGCTTCCGCTATCTTTGTGTGCGGTATCCTTGAGCTGCTTGAACACTTGCCGGAAGATGATCCGGATCGGGCATTCCTTGACGAAGCGGTCCACAAATCTATAGATTCCCTGGTGAACCGCTATTTCACACAAGGCAGTCAGACTGAGGAAGGTTTTCTGAGGCATGGTTCCTATTCCGTCAGGGGAAATTCGTCTCCCGATGATTTCATGATCTGGGGCGACTATTTTTTCCTGGAAGCGCTGCTGCGGCTGGAGCAAGGAATTCCGGGATATTGGTACGAACGTTAAAGTGAATTTGGGCACCGGATAAGATAAATCAACCTTACAACCGTATATGTAATCGCAAACCGGCAGGCTCCCCATCGGAGCTCTGCCGGTTTGATGTGCAATATGGATTGCTGACGCTTTTATTAAACTATATAGAATGAACTTAATAACTACACAAAAAAAGGCAAAAGTAGCGGAGGGGGATTTTGGAACTGTAGGAGCGATAGCGACCGCCTGAAAGCTTTCCGTAGGAAAGCTCGCTTCGGAAGCATAACCAGTCACCGGATTTCCACCGCATATAGCGAGTTAAATCAAGAAATTCTTACGACAACAGCGGCCGGAAGTCCAAATATTCACCGTAGTTACGTCCTCGCCAAAATGGGAAATCCTTAAATTCAATTTATATATTTTATTTTTCATCGCCTGCTATTTATACTGTAAGTAAAAATGGTTGCAAGGGAGCGTTTCATGAACAGGAACGATCATACGCCCAAAGGGCTTGAACCCGGTCTATTGATGTACAAGTATAAATATGAAGATGAGGAATCCCATTGGTTTCACGCGCACAGGGGAATTGAAATATTGTACATATATAACGGTCATGGAGAAATCATGGTGGAGAATCAGACCTACCCCATTCAGGATCATACGCTGGTTTGGTTCCAGCCCTATCAGTTGCACCAAGTGATGGTTCCTCCGGCCCCCAACCGTTCTTATATTCGGACCAATCTGACCTTTGACCCCAGTTTTCTGGAGCATTATCTTACCGCTTTTCCTTTCCTGGAGAAGTTTTTCCGGAACATGTGGAAGGGCACTCTGCAGAGGCCGGTTTTCTACGCCATGAATAATACTCCGATTCTGGATTTGCTGGAGGAATTACATCATTCCGTAAATGATTCTGCCGCAAACAAAGAAGAAGATACCGGATTCCTGATGCTTCAGCTGATGCGTTTGCTTCAAAAACAAGTGTCCGGTGTCCAAACCGAAGACAATCCCATCCAGACGCGTGGAGGCTCACATGTCGAACGGATTACCGACTGGCTGGACGAACATTACAAGCAGCCCTTCAGCCTCGAAACGCTGGCTGCCAGTTTGCATCTGTCGCCTTACCACATTTCACATTTGTTCAAGCAACATGCCGGCATCACCCTGTCCGAATACTTGATTCAGCGGCGTGTAAGAGAGGCTTGCATGCTGTTGGCCAATACCGGTAAATCCATTCAGGAGATTGCTGTGGAGGTGGGCGATCTTTCCCCGTCATATTTCAGCCAGATGTTCAAAAAGATCAAAGGAATTTCACCAGACCAATATAGAAAGAGCATCCGCTGAAGCCCTACCATAGGCTGGATCACACAATCTCTTAATAATCACAAAAAATCGCCCCTTGGTAAAATGGAAGTGATGAGCAACCATTTCACTAAGGGGCGATTTTCGCCTGCTCTAGCTGATTCGGACACCAGAGCCGTTATTTGCAGATATTCGGCACATTTCCGGTGCTTGCGGGCACCAGTGACGTTATAATCACTTTTCACACGCTGTTTGCTGCTCTCCGGCGAAATAACGTCTTTCCAGTCCGCGACGCTGCACGCCATGCCTCTTTTCCACAAATAACGGCTCCTCAGACCTCAGCGCTAATACAATGCCCAGATTGGAACCGAAAAGATCAACCACAGCGGCATCCCCCTGCTGCTAGAGAAGACCAGCGGCTGCTACAGAATAACTTCAACCTTGACGGACGAGCGTCCAGGGTACGGCGGCAGGACGTTGCCCTCCACCCGTTCTCCGTCAACGGTGATTTGTTTGACGCCTTTGCAGACCTTGCTTACGTTCGTAACGGTGATGTCATAGACACAGCCTCTGAAGCGCCGCTTCACCGTAAAACCTTCCCAATCTGCGGGAATGCAGGGGTCGATGGACAAGCCGTTCATCACCGGCTTCACCCCCAGAATATACTGGGTGGCGGCGACATACATCCATGCAGCCGTTCCGGTTAGCCAGGACACGTTGGCGAGGCCGAACTTGTCAGACTCCGGCCCGAACAGGTTGGAGGCATAGACGTAAGGCTCTGCTTTGTACCGCCATAAGCCAGCCTTATCCATAGCCACATTCGGCAGCAGCTGGCGGTAATATTTGTAGGCCAAATCTCCCCGGCCCAGCATACATTCAGCTATAATAGCCCAAGTGTTAGCGTGGCAGAATACGGCTCCGTTCTCCCCCGTCCCCTTGTTGTAATTGGTCAAAGGATCGGCAGGATCAGGAAAGCTGGTGATGGAAGGATGGATTTTTTTGATGCCGAGCTCCGTGTCCAGCATGTCGCGGACGCTGTCCATCGCCCGCAGCCCCTTATCCTCGTCCGCCATGCCGGACAACGTGGCCCAGGTCTGGGCATTGAGCCAGATTTTGGCCTCGTCGTGTTCATCGCTGCCGAGGAACCGGCCGTCGTCCATAATGGCCCGCCGGAACCATTGCCCGTCCCAGCCGATGCTGTTGACCCGTTTACGCTGCGCCTCATACATGGCTTCATACTGAGCGGCATGCTCCGGATGGCCGGCGGCGGCGGCAAGATCAACCATGCGCAGCAGCACCGTTCCAAGCTGCATCGCCGTCCAGATACTCTCGCCCCGCCCCTCACGGCATACGCGGAACAGCTGGTCGTTCCAGTCCGAGCGCAGCATCAGCGGGAAGCCGTTAGGCCCCAGCTTCGACGCCGTAAAATCAATCGCTGCCTTCAAATGCTCATATACCGTGCCTTCGCCGCCGTCATAATAAGGCAGTTTGGCCTCCAGAAAAGCGGCATCTCCGGTTTCTGCAAGCAGATCCCATGCGGCAAGTGCGGTCCACAAATGGTCGTCGGAATGGATACTCGTTACCGGCTCCCAGCCTTCGTTCGGAAAGAAATAATGGTTAACATGGCCGTCCTTGTACTGTTGGCCGAGCAAAAGCCGCAGCTTGTCAAAGGCAAGCTCCGTGTCGAAGGGCACAACCGCCAAAATATCCTGCGAGGTGTCCCGGTAGCCCACTCCGCGGAACGTACCGGTGGCGTAAAAGGAAATGTTGCGTGAAAACAGAAAGTTACGGTGCGCCTGGTACGGATTCCAGATGTTGATCATCCGCTCGGCGTCCTTGTCCGGCAGCCGGCTCTCCCACGCTCCCAGATAGCTCGCCCAATTCTCTTTCAGCGCCAGAAAGGAGGATTCTACAAATCCGGCTTCCCGGGAGTGGGCTACGGCCCGTTCAACTTCCTGCTCATCCGCTGCGGTGCCGAGAAATACATTGATGGTGCGGCTCTCGCCCGGCTGCAGCGTAAGATTGAACTGCAGCGCACCACAGGGGTCCCCGCCCATCAGCGTCGATCCGGTGCAGCCGCCGTTCTCAATCGCCTCCGGGTTGGATTCGCTGCGGTAACAGCCGATAAATTCCTCGCGGTCGCCGTCATAGCCAGCTAGCGGTGTATCCGAAGCCAGATAGACCAGCGGCGTCTCTTCCGGTTTGGGCTGATTTTCGACCCCGTACCGGTACACCAGCGTTTCCGCTGGATGATATTGCACCGAAACCTGATGTTTGTTGTAGCATTGCCACTGCAGCTCGCGCATAAATTCCATCATGCCGAACTCGGCGTAGGCGTATACCTTCAGTTCTTTCGCTACACTGCCCTGGTTGGACAAGGTCAGATTCCAGATCAGCGAGTTCTCGTATGGCCCGACAAAATACACCGTCCTGGCGGCGATATCGGCCCGCTTCGCCTCGAAGCGGGTATAACCCATGCCGTGGGCGCTTTTCCACTCCTCAGGTTTGTCCGAGGCGGGCTCGCTGGTCGGGCACCAGTACCCGCCCGTTTTTGCATCCTGCACATAGATATAGGGACCCGAGCGGTCCATCGGCAGGTGAAAGAAACGGTAGCGCGTGATCCGCCAGATCTGGGGCGACTTATAAAAGGCCACACCGCCCCCCGCATGCGACAGCATTGTGTGGAAGGTACCGTTCGACAGGTAGTTCATCCACGGTGTAGGCATATCATGCCGTTTAAATTCAACTTCCTTCTCCTCGTCACTGAAGGTATAGTAATCCTTCGGCTCAGCGCGGTTTGTGCGTAATCCGCTTGACGGCAAGCCGCCTGTATCCTCCTTATGTTCCTGCTGCACGGATGGTTCAGCATGCTTGAAGTGTTCCGCTTTCACTGGGCTTCAGCTCCTTTATGATGAAATTAGATTATTTATTTCGGTTCGACCTCGTCCAGGGTCAGGCGGTATTCCAGGTCCTTCATATAGGTGCCGTCGGCGTTCAGAAAGGTCAAACCGAAGGTCAGGTCACCACCGGTTCCATGCAGTATCGCGATCAGCCGGTTGAGGCCGCCCCGCAGGATAAGCTCCTGCTCAGGCTCCGCCACCAGCACGCCGTTCAAATAAATCTCATAAGGCACGGCTGTATTGACGTGCAGGCGTCCGCGGCGAAGTTGTCCGGGCACCTGCACAAAGCAGCTCAGAAACCACGGATCAAGCCCCGCATCCGCAATCCGCAGTGTCCCGTCGCCGGAACGCCGCTCTTTCTTCTGCATCCAGCCATAAAGACCTTCGCCCAGATTATTCAAAGAAAACTCCGGATCGGTGTAGTAAGCCTTCATCGCCCCGTAATCGACATGGGGCGGACAAGGCAGCGCCATCGCCACTTCCATGGCCCACTCGCCGTCACCCTTCACGCTATCCAGTAAACCGTCGTCAAAGGACGCGCCCAGATTGGCGAGCAGGCGGGTATACAGGCGCAGCGCCTTGTCACTCCCGGGGTCCGTCAGCAGCTGCGAGCAGAGCACGGAACCCGCCCCTGTCTTCACTTCGGCAAGGAATGTTCCAGCAGAACGTGTGTTTCTGCGGTTTAGCTCCACCAGTGCCAGACGGCTGTATTCTGCCGTGTAGCCATGCACGAAATAGTCCTTCCATGGCGTGCCTTCGACACTGGTACAAAGAGCATAAGCGTCCGGCAGCTCCAGGCTGTTGAGGGCCAGCGCACGGTTCATGACCTCGCGCGGCGACAGAAACACCTTGTCGAAGCCGAAGAGGTCGACCGGACTGAAGCCGCGCACGGCGGCGCGGGCGTAGTCCGCCGCCAAGTGATACGTCTCGTGCGGCACCACACACACGGGACGGCCCAGCAGGCGGGCAAGCTCAGCCTGCTGGCGGTCCTCCGCCGGCAGGAGAAGCACCTGTCCGCCGGCTTCGGCATGACGCCGGAGCGCCTCGGCTGCCCCCGGCGCCTCAAGCATGCAGGNGCGGCACCACACACACGGGACGGCCCAGCAGGCGGGCAAGCTCAGCCTGCTGGCGGTCCTCCGCCGGCAGGAGAAGCACCTGTCCGCCGGCTTCGGCATGACGCCGGAGCGCCTCGGCTGCCCCCGGCGCCTCAAGCATGCAGGCTTCGGCCACGATCAGGCCGAAGCCCTGCCCGTCCCCGGGCGCCGCTTCGCCCGGCGCGTTGGCCACTGCCGGCGCTGTCATATCCAGCGCCGTATACCGCAGCCGCAGCTTATCGAGGAACGCTGCGGCTTTCCCGCCGGGGCGCAGCAGCGCGGCCACCGGCCGGGCCTCAGCCCCGGCGTTGTCCCCGGCGCGCCCGGCGTAGGCCAGCAGGTTGCGCAGCAGCAGGCAGGCCTGCGGCACGCGGCCAATGTTCGCCATCAGCTCCAGCTGATTGGCCAGGAACAGGCCCTCTCCGCTGCGGTATTCCAGCAGCGGCGACCATAGATCACCGCCGTCGCCAAAATCACCCGCGCTGCATTCCAGCAGCAGGGTGAAATCACCTGCGGCCGGCTTCTCGAAGGCGGCATGGACAATCGGCAGCGGACCCTCCTCGCGCAGTTCCTCATGCCAGAACATCAGATCCTCGTCGCCAAGCCCCTCAAGCACGGGATGCTGGTAATTGCCCGCATGGGCGCGGAGGAAGGGCCGGCGTGAGAGCGGCAGCCTACCCAGCGAAAGCTGGGTCTGCTCCAGCAGCAGCAGCTTGCCGCCCCGTGCGACAAAAGCCTTCAGCAGCGCCTCCAGTCCGCCATCCAGATCCTCGGCCTTGCTGCCGATAACGAGCAAATGATCGGCAGCAAGCCCGGCCAGTCCAGAACGGTCTACCTTTCCGCAGCCCGGAACAAGCCAGCGGATGTGTTCGTAATCCTCATCCGCTCCCCAATACACGGTCTGACGCTGTACGTTCACGGGTTGGTTCAGCAGGCTTGCGGACATGATCCTGTATTCTAAGCGCAGCTCATGCACCCGCCGATCACCGTGAAACAGCACCGCCGTCAACACCGCCTGCTCTCCGGCTGCGGCGCGGAACGGCACCCACTCCACCCCGACGACCTTATGCTCGGCGGGACTTTGGCGGAAGCCGAAGCTTTGCTCATGGACGATGCTTTTCCCCTGCAAGATAACGAATTTCACCCGGACATCCTGTGTAGAGAACGTGTCGTTGTATACGTCGAAGCTGCGGCTGACCGGCGAATCGTCATAGAAGCAGCGGTTGTACTCGGCAGCGATAATCGTAGCCGGCTTAAAGGCCTCAGCCATAATGCCAAAGGCTGGATTAGGCGTGTACAGCGGATAATCCTCCGGCAGCAGGCCGTTGTTGATTGAAAGCGAATAGGCCGGAATAAACTTTGGCTTCACGCCGGACATCCCCGGCTCAGAGGATGGCAGGACAATGTTCTGCTCCGGCATCGCCCGCATGAAATAATGGGCGAAATTGAAGGTGGAAATACCGGACACGCCCTGCCGTCTTGCATACTCTACAAACAGCCGCTCCTTCTGCGCCAGCCCCGCTGTGCTTTCGTCCGTACCGCGGTAGGCCTGCAGTCCAACATACATGCTGCTGTTTTGCGGACATATATACCACCAGCCGCCATGTTCCCCGAAGGTCAGCGGAACTGTGCGGTCCCACTGGCTGATCGTGCCGTCGATATTGTAATGGCGGCTTTCTACCTCCGTATGCACTTTGGGCAGCAGCCTGTTGTCTCCTTCGGCGATGATCGGACGGGTAGGATCAAGCTCGCGGATTGCAGCCATAAAGCCGGGCATATGCAGTTTGAAGCCGTCCCGTCCGTCCACCCAGCGCATTTCGTTCTGCAGACTCCAGAGAATGACAGACGGATGGTTTTTGTCGCGCTGCACAAGCCGCCGCACATGCTGCCGGCAGTTCTCCACAAAAGCGGGATGGTCTGCCAGCATGGATTTGCTCGAGCCATAAATCGCCGTCTCATCGACGATCAGCATGCCTTCTTCATCGGCGATCCGCACATAATCGGCCGGATACGGCTCGGCATGCAGCCGGATGCTGTTGACACCCACGGAGCGGCATATGCGGTACCAGTTGCGGATGTACGCTTCCGTCTGCTGCGCCCCGCCCTGAAAATGCCAGGAATCGCCGCGCAGATTGACCGGAATGCCGTTCAGTATAAACTGCGGGCCTTCGCACCAGATTTCGCGGAAGCCGAAATCTTCCACACGCCGGTCGATGATCTCCTCTCCATGCAGCAGTTCCAGCACCGCACTGTATAGAAACGGCTCATCCGGGCTCCACAGTCTGGCACCGCTCCAGTCCATATTGAATGAGGCACAGTACACTGCCCCGGCCACTTCGTTTTCACATAGCCTGAGCGTCTCCACAGCGGCGCCATCGACTGAATGGGCCATGCATTCAGCAGACAGGACCGGTGCAGATTCCAGATCAACTCCGTAACATTCCGGTCTGTCTGGCCGCATGCCGGTATCGGCTTGCTCCGCTCCTGCCCCTTCAGATCCTGCGCTAGCCCTATCTGAAAATCCCAGCGCTTTCCGGCCCTCCTCAGACTGCCGCAGCACGCCTTTCTCCCGAATGCTCAGCTTTACGCGCAGCGGGCTGCGGGCCGCATCTCCCGCTGCGGAGGCAACAGCATTCACCTCTATCCGCCCTTCCCGAACGAAAGTACGAATAGTTACATCCTCCAGCGACAGTGCCGGATAACCTTCCAGATATACATCCTGCCAAAGTCCACGGCAAATCCTTCCGTACCAGGAACCCAAAAGTCCGGTTATTTTTTGCATGCCGTTTGGAAGCGCCACTCTGTCGAATCCGCCGCAAACGACATGCAGATGATGCTCCCGCCCCTGCACCACCAGGGAAGTAATGTCGAGCCTCAGCGGCAAGTAGCCGTCTTCCCAAACACCAATCTCCTGCCGGTCCAAATAAATGACGGCCTTCTGCATAATGCCGTCCAGCCGCAGCACGATCCGTTGGCCGGCCATGCTCTCTGGAACCCGAAACCTTCGATGCAGCACTCCCGCTTCCGCGGCATCCCATTCCTCCGGATAACCGTACAGCTCGAACGGGGCATAGTCATACTCCTGGAATTTGCCGAATCGTTTGCCTTCCGGGAGCGGATAAGTCCGCCTCCAGCTGGAAGGAACCTGGATCTTGCGGGCTTCATAAACAATTTTTTCCGGCAGCCTGCGGCATTGCGGCTGATCATACAGGGGCATGAAATCCCATTCCCCGTTTAGACATAGCAAATTACGCATCTCTTATTCCCAACTTTCCGGTGAAGGAGCGCACCTCAAGCACTAGATCGAGCTTCCGCCAAATATCCTGGCCGGCAGGGGTCCCTTCCCATTTGATAAAATGCGGCTCCATAATTTCGGCCCAGTTGTCCGGAGTAAGTGTCGTTTTCAGCCTTCCTTCATAAGGGGCAGGCTCCCGCGTGGCCGGCTGCTCCGCATAAAAAAACAGCATATTCTCATGAAGCCCGATAATTCCGTATTTATCTCCGTCACCCGGCCGTTCTTCCTGATATTGATAGTGGTAATAAACATAGCTGGCGGCTTCTCCCGGCTTCAGCAGTGCAAGCCGTCCGTAAGGCTCGCCAGCAGCGTTTGAGCGCTCCCAATGCTGCGCTGAAACAGGCTGCTGATAATGAAAAATATCAGCCAGCGGCGCCCAGCGGCGACCCTGTTCCCCTCCCGGCCAAACTGCCAGCCGTTCTGAGGCTTCGGGCAGCAAACTTTCCGGCGGAACCGCCTCTTCCAGGCATTCATAATAAAGAAACAGCTGGTGGCTGCAGGCAAACAGGCTCAGATTGACCACATTGAGATGTTCCATCGCTTCGGCGAGCGAAGATGAGACCTCTTGGCTCCGAAAAAAAGAAGCAGGTTCCTTGCCCCTGAGCCCCTCGGCCCTGTATAAACAGCGCTTCATGCCGAACCTCCCTTTCGCTTGTTTTCCCTATCATGTTACCGCATACAATTCTTCTTCGCCTTGACGATCGGGACCTTATTTAGCATGATAGCGACATGAGATTTCAAGACCGTCTGAAACCGCAACAGCGGTGAGGAAATAGGCGTAAGAAGGTTCTTCGAAATCCAGCTCGGCATGGCAAAGGCCCGCAAAAAAGGAACACTCCCTTTTGCGGGCCCGGTTAAATCATAAATTGAAATGAATAGGTGTGGAAACAACTCCGAACAGCTCCGACAGCAGCGTCTGCGCTATCACGCGGTGACCTGATGCGTCCGGATGGATACCGTCACCATAGCTATAACTGGCGTCAAGCCTCCGCTCATACCGGATATGCTCCAGCAGCGGAATGCGCAGGTCGATCACGCCATCGGCGGGACAACCGCCGGAGAGCAGCCAGTCCGCATAACGCTCCAGCACACGGTCATAATCCCTGTAGGGCGCCAGATAACTGAAATCAGGCGCCTCTTCAGGCAAGAGCTGGCCATTCATTGAAGCGGCGTCGAACGTCGGCGGGGTCATGAACACCGCTTTGGCCCCGGCTTCACGGATCTGTGCGCTCAGCTGACGCATTCCCGCCTGATAGGCCGCGAACCGTTCGTCCGAGTAGGGATGGTAAATTCCGTCGTTCATGCCGTAGCAGGCCACAACTACACCGGGAGCGGCAGCGGCGAGTTCTTCCGCCAGCCGGTCATGGATACAGGGCCTTGGAAATGGATGCCTCGCTTCGCTCAGGCCTGATGCCGTCTCGCTGGGGATACCGCGTGCTATCAGTTCCAACGCCTGATCCGGGCGGTGCTTCCGCAGCCATTCCTCTGCATAACGGATATATCGGCCATCCGCCGTAATGCTGTCCCCGAGAAACAGAATCACCGGCTTCACCGGATCATTTGTGATTGGATCGGCAAATAAATGCAACATTGTTTTCCCTCCTGACAATAACGCAGGTCTTGGCTTAGCCGAAGTCCGGCGATAGGCCCGCAACCTTAATGGTAACGCTGCCTGCCCAGTTTTGCCTTGACGATCCCGACCTTCTTTAGCATAATATGGCCATGACAACTAAACTTTTGGCGCGGGACATCGGACTTGAACCCGGCTTTACCTTCAGGATCCAGAAATGCCCGCTGACCCATGATTACTACGTCCATAGCCATGATTTCTCCGAGCTGGTCGTCATTCTGTCGGGAAGCGCCGTGCATATTATCGAAGGGAGAGAGTATCCGGTTACTGCCGGACAGGTTTTTCTGATCCACAGCAACGTTTCCCATGGTTATAAGAATGTCGATGGCATCGAATACGTTAACGTCATGTTCCAGCCCGAACAACTGCTGCAGCTGCCCGAGCTCAGGCTGCTGCCGGGCTTTCAGGCGCTGTTCTACATTGAGCCTTTCTACCGCAAGGAAATGTATTTCAAGGGCATGCTCACCCTTGACGCCGGGCAGCTGCGGGAAGCGACGCGGCTGCTTGATGTGATCCTCGAAGAGCATGACCGGCAGCCGGAAGGATACCGGCTGATGATCCGCACTTATTTTACCGCTCTGGTAGGCATGCTTTCGCGCTATTATCAGAACAGCCTCGGAAGCGAGGACAACAAGGCGCTGCGGATCGGCGAAACCGTGACCTATATCGAGGAGCATTTTCTGCAGCCCATTTCCCTGCAATCCATGGCGGATATGGCCTATTTGTCCACCCGCCAGTTTCTGAGAGTCTTTACCCGCAACTACCAGACCACCCCCATGGATTACGTCATCCGCAAGCGGCTGGACTATTCCTGCACGCTGCTGCGCAGCCCCGGCCTCACCATTTCACAGGTGGCTATGGACAGCGGATTCCATGACCAGAACTATTACTCCCGCCAGTTCCGCAAAGCATTCAACTGCACGCCAAGTGAATACCGCGAGAAAATGCGGGATTCCTAACGGCATCTGCAGTCACTCCTTATCTTCATCCCTGCCGGCGGCCATTCCCTCATCCCTCTGACGCAGCCGCCGCCGGTACGCCCCGGGCGTCACGCCAAATCTCGCACTAAACAGCCGCGTCATGTAGTTAGGATCGCGAATGCCTACCCGTTCGGCAACTTCGGGTATGCCGAGCACTGTACCACCCAGCAATTGTTTGGCTTCTTCCAGGCGCAGACGCAGCACATACTGCAGCGGTGTTGTGCCGATATGCTGTTTCATGCACCTTGTAATATAATCCGCCTGAAAATGCAGCTCCTCCTCGAGTCCGGCAAGATCAAACGGCTGTCTCCAATGACCGTCCAGATAGGCTGCGGCTGCCCGGGCCAGCCGGACCGCAGGCTCCGGCGCAGAAGTCCGGGCGCATTCCGCCTGCAGCGCGGCCAACAGCTCTGCCAGCAGCAAATGGAGCCGGACAGCGTTCTCTGCACTCAGCCGGTTGTGGATCTCGTTCATCCCACGCAAAATCGGCTCCAGCGCTTCTACATCGACTGCAGCAAATTTGGGCATATACAAACGCTGCTGCGCAGAAGGCTCAACATCCTCCACCGTCCCTTTGGCGAGCAGCGACGACCAGGGAATATCCTCCCGCCGGATATGCGCTGTCGGACATCCATGAATGAAATGCACCCAATAAATTTCCGTATCCTCCCCGCAGGGCCGATGCCCGGCATGCGGCAGCCCCGCCTCCAGCACCAGCAGCTTCCCCGGACCCACGGCATATTCCTTATCTTGTTCTGTCATATACAGCGTTCCCCGCTTCACCAGCAGCAGATCGTACACACCGAAGGTGCGGGCGAAATGCCGGTCACCCGGCGACCAGACGGCATGTCCTACTGTCACAAATTGCGGCAGCGGCGGGATGGCGAATTCCAGACACAGCACAGTATTCCTCTCCTGTCATAAGTCGATTTTGTGCTATTCAAAGTCTATATTATCACTGGTTACTCCGGCAGAAAAGAGGTACATTGACTGGGAATCCGCTTTTCATCCAACCATATAAGGGGCTGTTTATCTATGCGTTTTCGTCAGGTACACCTCGACTTTCATACTTCTGAAGCCATTGCCGGTATCGGAAGCGAGTTCTCCAAATCCCAGTTTCAGTCCATGCTGCGTGCCGGGCATGTCGATTCCATCACCGTTTTCTCCAAATGCCATCATGGCTGGGCCTATCATCCCAGTGAAGCCAATGAAATGCATCCGCATCTCAGCTTCGACCTGCTCGGCGAAATGATTGCGGCGGCCCATGAAATCGGGGTCCTCACACCGGTTTATTTATCAGCCGGTCTCGACGAAAAGCTGGCACGGCGCCATCCCGAATGGCTGATCCGCGACGCGGAGGACCGGACACGCTGGGTGAAGGACTTCATGACACCGGGGTATCACGAGTTTTGCTTCAACACACCTTTTCTGGACATCTTACTGGCGCAAATCCATGAAGTGGTCTCCCGTTATGACGCGGACGGCATCTTCCTCGATATCGTGGGCATCCGCAAATGCCGCTGCCAGTACTGCGTAGCTGCGCTGCGCGCGGACGGCCAAGACCCGCGCGACGAATCTGCCGTCGCCGCCTTGGGCGAACAGACTTATCTGAACTATGCGCGCCGCGTACGGGAGACCATCGACGCCGTGAAGCCCGGTCTTCCGGTCTTTCACAACAGCGGCCATCAGCGGCGGGGCCGCCGTGACCTCGCCCGTGTCAACAGCCATCTGGAGCTGGAGTCGCTCCCGACCGGAGGCTGGGGCTATGATCACTTCCCGCTGTCGGCACGCTACGCCCAGACGCTGGGCATGGAATTTCTCGGCATGACCGGCAAATTCCATACCTCCTGGGGCGAATTTGGCGGATACAAGCATCCGAACGCCCTGCGGTTTGAGGCAGCGCTCAGTCTTGCCCATGGCGCCAGATGTTCGATCGGTGATCAGCTTCATCCCACGGGCCTAATGGATGAGGCGACCTATGCCCTGATCGGCACCGCCTATGCGGAGGTGGAGTCAAAGGAGCTGTGGTGCGCCGGGACAGAGTCCATCGCGGATATTGCTGTCCTGTCCCTCGAAGCGGCGCGTGAGGCCTGTCCGGACGGGCAGGAGCTGAAGGGGCGGCGCAATATGGCCGATGCCGGTGTGGTGCGCATGCTGACCGAAGGCCATTATCTGTTCGACATCGTGGATACGTTAAGCGATTTTGGCGCTTACAAAGTGCTGATTCTGCCGGACGAAGTTCCGGTATGGCCGGAACTAGCCAGCGCTATAGCGGAATTTACAGCAGGAGGCGGCAAAGTGCTCGCCACCGGGCGTTCGGGCCTGAACGCAGCAGGTGATGCTTTTGTCCTGAATTTGGGTCTGAACTGGAAAGGAACTAATCCGTACAAGCCGGCTTATTTCCGCCCGGACTTCACTCCCGGCGCCTTGCTGCCCGCCTCCTATGTGATGTACGGCGAAGGCCAGCTTGTGGAATTAAACGGCGGGCAACCGCTGGGCTGTCTGGAGAATCCGTATTTCAACCGTGATGTCTTCACTTTTTGTTCACATCAGCATACGCCCAGCGCCAAGGAAGATAATGGGCCGGGCATGGTCGAAAGTGAAAACGGCATCTATATCGCCTGGGATGTGTTCAGCGATTACGCGGATGGCGGGCATCTCATCCTGAAGGAGATGGTACTCCATACGATATCCCGGCTTCTGCCGGAGCCTGCTCTGCGCACCCGGTTGCCGGCCCGCGGGATAACGACCCTGCAATACCAGCCGGCGGAACGGCGCTATGTCAACCATCTGCTCTATGCCGCCCCCGTGCTGAAGGGACGTATAGAAGTCATCGAAGATATCGTGCCGCTGCGGGACGTTTCCGTCAGCCTGCGCCTCCCGTCTCCCGCTCCTGTCCAGCGGGTCTATCTGGCCCCGTCGATGACAGAGCTGCCGTTTACGGCGGGCCATGACGGTGAAATCGGCTACACGGTTCCTTATCTGGAGAATCACCAGATGGTAGTGCTAGAGCTGGCGTAAGTAGAATTACCGGCCGAGAGGCTGGGTTAGCGGGAACAAGTCAGTGTTATCCTTCGGGACCCAAACGGTGAAACCTTTGATCATACAAGGGTTTCACCGTTTTGTGTTTTTTTTCAAATTCCGAACTGATATTTCTTAACTCCACTTTCGCAGAGTCAAAATTGAGTTGTTCTCAAGCCAGGGTTAAAGTGGAACAGCTTCAAGTAAAGGTCTTGTTATCATAGTTTTAATTTCCACTCTGGATTACATGATGATATCTAGGTAAAGCGGCAAATCACACTTGCCTCTGGGGATAACTTGATTTAAAATAAAACAAGTAAAACAAATTGTTTTATTTGTTTTCCATTACATAAGGAGGTGATCCCTCACAAGATGACAAAACCGCTAAAGGTGCTCATGGTGATTACAGACGTAGGGTTCCTGATTTACTGGTTAGTGACATGGCTTCATCTGGTGCCGGATGAATATCTGTATAATGACTACAATAATGAAATCATGATGGCCTGGAATATATCGTTTGTGCCCCTGGATCTTTTGATCTCATTAACCGGTCTTTTGAGTATGTACTTTTTTAAAAAGAATAAGGGACAGTGGCTGCCGCTATGTCTCCTATCACTCAGTCTGACCTTTTGCTCCGGGCTGCAGGCGATAGCTTTCTGGGCGATCCGGTTGGATCTGGATTGGTCCTGGTGGCTTCCGAATTTGTTTCTCATGGTGTACCCATTGTTCTTTTTGCCTTCGATCATGAAGAAAGGGCGATATGCGGCGTCAATGACGGCCGTACAACCCAATAAATAAGTGTGGATGTGAGAGCGATGAAGGAAAGAATTATTCAAGCTTCGGTAGCTGAAATTAAGATGCGGGGGTTGAAATTCTCCATAAGAGATGTGGCAAAGCGTGCCGGCATTAGCACAAAGACTTTATATCAAAATATAGAATCCAAGGAGCAGATCATAGGTTATATTGTCGAGCAATCTGTGTCAGAAATGAGACATGCCGAGCAATTAATCATAAACGAAAGTTCTCTGTCCAATATGGACAAGTTGCATAAGACATTGGCGCTATTGCCGAGCAGACTTGTTTTACATAACGTACATTTTCTTGAAGAACTCAAGCAGCGTTATCCTGTTCAATGGGCGGAAGTCGATCATTACATCCAAAATGGCTGGGATAACATTAGGTTACTAGTTGAAAAAGGAGTCAGGAATGGGGAGCTCCGTGAGTTTGATTTTGAATTGTTTATTCAAGTGTATATCGGGGCGTTCTATCGTTTGATGGAGCACCAATATGAAGTTCAGGACGGGTTGTCGCTTGAGAGGGCGCTGGGGCAAATGGTGGATCTCTTGCTGGTGGGTATTTGTAAGGGCAATATTGATCACGGGGGTAAGTGAGTGTGAAAGCATATTTGTTTTTGGCTGTTGCAGTTGTCAGTGAGTTGTTCGGGACATCTCTGCTCAAAGCTTCAGAGGGACTCACGAGAGTTTATCCAAGCATCGGGATGGTCCTGTGTTTCGGTGTAGCCTTCTACTCCTTGTCTTTGTCGTTGCAACAGATTCCCTTGGGGGTCGCTTATGCCATATGGTCAGGTGCCGGCACTGCCTTAACCGTCGTCATAGGGATTGTTGTATGGAAAGAAGCGGCGAATGTTACAACTACTTTTGGCATACTACTGATCATTGCTGGGGTTGTGTTGGTTAATTTGAGGTCGGCGTAGGGGAATGATATTAGATGCTGGAGTATGACCCGATAAATGAACGGATCCCCCTACACCGGCGAGCCTTCCGAAATAATACAGGTTTACGGATTTTAAAAAGGCTGCCGAGAATTTCTCGACAGCCTTAACAGGTACATCTAAATCAGCTTATGCGCAAACCACTTCTTGCCCCGGAAGCGCCACAGAAAAACACCTCCGCGAACGGCCCACTCACAGTTCATCGCCAGCCAGACTCCCATGACGCCATAGCCCAGCACGATCCCGAGGATATAGCCAAATACCACCCGAAACAGCCACATTGTCAGCATCGAGGTGATTGAGGTGAAGCGGGAATCTCCCGCTGCCCGCAGCGCAGACGGCAAAATAAAGCTGACTGCCCACAGCGGAACCTGGGCAATGGAATTCACCAGCAGCACCACAAACAGATCGTCAATGATCTCGGGAGGCGGAGAAAAGATCGACACCAGCGGGTGGAACAGCGGCATCAGGATCAAGGCGATCAATGCCAATGAAGCGGACCCGATCCAGAGGAAGGACTTGATGAACTTTCTGGCATCGGAGACATTCCCCCGCCCGATACATTGGCCGACTACCGTTACAATGGTTAGCGACAGCGCACTGGCTGGAATTTGAAACACCATGGCCAGCGAGCCGGCGATCGCATTGGTCGCAATGGCATAAGTACCAAGGCTGACAATAAACACCTGGGTCAGCAGTTTACCCCCGTTGAAGAACATCTGCTCCGCTGCGAACGGCACGCCGATGAACATGATTTTCCGCAGCATGGTCAGCGGAATATGGAACAGGTCGCGAAAACGCACACGCAGGGCCGTATCCACCTTGAACAGATACACCAAGGCACAGATCATCCCCGTGTACCGTGCGATATTTACCGCAAGCGTCATCCCCAGCACGCCCATGTGCAGCAGATTAATGAAGACTACGTTCAGAATAACATACAGCAGGTTCATGATGAGCGACAGCATCAGAGAAGCCCGTGTCCTGCCCACTCCCCGCAGAGCTCCGCATACCGCCTGCACCACCGCGATGCCCAGATAAGAGATACTGCTGCCGATCAGATAGATCCGGGCATTATCCAGCACGTCGGGCGAGGCGGTTCCGAACAGAAGGTTCAATATGGGAGTATGTAAGCCCATCATCAGAAGCCCGATTCCCAAGGCGATCAGCGACACCGAGGTGACCGAACCGGCCGTAGCCTGAGACACCATCTTGTCATTTCCGCTGCCTTTATACTGTGCGACTACCACCGTCCCCCCGGTTGCAACCGCAACAAATACATTGATCAGAAAAATATTCAGCGAATCCACCATATTCACCGCACTGACCGCCGCCATCCCGGACGAGCTGATCATTGCGGTATTTACCAGATTAAGCCCGATGATGAAGGCCTGGTCAATCAGGATGGGAATAAATAAAGCTATAATTTGCCTATAATCCATACCTTCGCCGGAAAGATATTTCTCCAGCAATTTTTTCTTCGGAAGTCTAGCGCGAAGCTGCATAAACATATCACATCATTTTCTATATAATGGAAAAAACTCTTCATTCGAAGAGCTTTTCAACAAAATATCCCCATTGAATTATGGGCACTTTACATTCAGTTTACTATAAATGCCATCTTAAGTCTTCAATGTTTTCCCCAGCACGCACAAAAACAACCCGTAGGCCTATGCCAACGGGTTGATTATTTATGATCTTGCACAAATGTTACTGAGCCTGAATCAGCTCCGATTCCTCTGCCCCGGTAATGACGGAAACGATGCTCTTCCGCAGTTCTTCTGCATTAGATGCCTGGTACGGATCAGCATTAAAAATAATAGCATCTGCAAGATTTCCGCTGGAAATCCGCCCCAGCTCATTGCCGCTTCCCAGAATCTCAGCAGCAGTTAGTGTGGCAGCCTGCCACACTTCCGCCCGGGTCATGCCGTAATCCATCAGCGTATCCAGCTCTTGAAGGTTGTACCCGTGAAGCGCTGGAGTAGCATAATCCGTACCGAATCCTATGCGGACCCCCGCCCTCTTGGCATAACCAATGGCTTTAGAGTGGGCTTCGGCAGCGCGGGCGGCCCGGTCACAAATAACCGGGTTCAGCGCCAGAACGCCTTTCGGATCTGCAGCAATGCTATAAATTGAGGTCGTAGGCACAAAGGCTGTTCCGGATTGTGCAAGTCTGCCGGCCTGATCCCCGGTCAGGAACATCCCGTGCTCTATGGATTCCACTCCTGCAGCGATAGACCAGTCTACCGTTACCCCGCCCCAGGTATGCACCAGGACTTTTTTATGATGAGCATGCGCATGGCGGACAATGAAAGAGAATTCTTCCTCTGAAAAAATCGGCTCCAGCACTTTTTCAGTAGGTGCACCAAGGCCGCCTGTTGCCATAATCTTAATCCAGCCTGCTCCTGTATCAAAAATCTCGGCCAGCCGCCCCTCCAGAACCTTAAGTCCGCGGGCATCCGCCGCTCCAAGCATAGCGCTGCTGGTTTGCACCCTTAGCGGCTGCTTATAGCGCTGAACGAGATGCCGTACGGTGCTCGGCAGAATCCCGCCCGCATCACGCGCCGTTGTTACACCGGTCCGCAAAGTGGCTTCGAAGGCCGCAGCCTGCATGACTTCGAGCTCATGGCTGCCGCGTTTCAATTGATCCTCATGGTCAAAGTCCGTCCAAGCCAGATGCGTATGAAGATCAATAACCCCCGGACTGATCCATAAATCTTGGCCTGGATGAGCGGACTGATCCTTAGGCGGCTCCGTTTCAGCTATAGAGGAGAACCGGCCGTCCTTAATGTTAATATCAAAACGTTTTCCTTCGATGCCTGCTATAAAAATATGATTGAAGACTAACGCCTCAGGATGTTTATTGATCATGTTCATTCCCCCAAAGCAGGCGGATTGCCTTGAGCGCAGGATCAGGGTCCTGATTCAGCAGCCCGGCGAGCGTCGTAATGGCTTCTTCCACGCTTTGACGGGAAGCATTTGTTCCGAAATGATTAATCCGCAGAAGCTGGCCGAAAAGCTCTCCGTCACCGGGAGCTACGATACCGATAGGCTGATTAATACGCAAGCCCGGTTCCCCGGAAATCCGCACCGTCGTAGTCAGCGTCGAATAGTGTTGGCTATCCTTCTGCCAAGGCTCCAGACCCAAGGCCTTGATACCGGCAATGGCCGAGGCCGCAGCCGATTCATGGCGCTTGATGACCTGTTCCAAGCCTTCTTCCTCAATGGCTGTCAATGCCGAGATCAAAGCTCTTGCCTCCAGCGTTGGAATGTTGGGAGGAACACGTAACGGTGTTGTCCCCTTCTGTGAGGGTTTAAGATCCAGTAAGGACAGAATGGAATTGCGCGGAGCATTGCTATTAGATTCGAGGAATTCCCAGCCGCGCGGTGAGATGCTTACGGCGCTGACGCCGTTAGGCCCGGCCAAAGCTTTCTGCGCGCCTATAGCTGCAAAATCAACGCCCCACTCATCCACCAGCAGGGCTTCTCCCCCGACCGCCGAAACGGAGTCTGTCACCGTAACGAGGTTAGCGGCGCGTGCGAGCTTAATTATTTCTTTGGCCGGATTCGATCCGCCTGTCACCACTTCTGCCTGAACAAAGGAAAGCGCACATGGTTTAAACCGTTCAATCGCCGCAGCGACTTCCTGAACAGTAACTACTTCATCAAAGGGGACCTTTACTTCAACAACTGTTGCCCCGCCGCGTTCAAGCCATTGTCCAAACAAACTTCCATAGGGACCTGTCACTATATTTAGAATCGTACGGCCAGGCGCAGATATCCCCGCCGCTACCGCCTCGATCCCCAGAATTGCCTCTCCGGGAATGATGACCGGGGGATGACCGGTAGACAAAAGCCGGGAGAGCAAGCTTGTAAGTGTGTCAAATCCAGACAATGACAGCGGTATAAATCCTTTATGTTCTCGGCTCATATAAACCTCCTGATGTGATCGACTTCGGCATTTTCGGAACGGCGGACAAGAGCTCACGGCTGTATTCCGTTTCAGGGCGGGCGAAGAATTGATCCTTGGGACTGATCTCAACCAGCTTTCCCTGCCGCATGACTGCTACCGTATCGCTGATTGCATGGATAACCCCCAAATCATGGGAGATGAACAGCATGGTAAGATTAAGCTCATCTTTGAGCGTGTTAAACAGTTCGAGCACACTCCGCTGTACAGATACATCCAAGGCGCTGGTCGGTTCATCCGCAATCAGAAGACTCGGCTCAACGCTTAATGCGCGGGCAATCGCGATCCGCTGGCGCTGACCGCCGGAGAATTCGTGAGGATACCGGTCCAATGCCTTGGCTTCCAGCTGAACACGGCTCAACAGCTCTTTACACCGCTGCTCGACCTCCGTGCGGCCGACAATTTTATGAAACAGAAGCGCTTCGGACAGAATCTGCCTGATGGAATGCTTGGGATTCAGCGAAGCGTCCGGATTTTGGAAGATCATCTGGATTCGCTTGCGCTGCTCCCGGCTTCTCTTCCTGGTTAATTCTTGTGCACCCAGCAGGATCTGCCCCTCACCCGGGGTGATCAGCCCGGCAATGACCCGTGCCAGCGTGGATTTGCCCGAGCCGGACTCTCCTACAAGGCCAAGGGTGGTATGCTGCTGCAGATTCAGATGGATATGATCGAGCGCAGTAAATCCGCCGTAATGAACCGCCAGATTTTTCACTTGCAGGGCTAGCTCCATGGTTGTCCGCTCCCTTCAAGCTCCGGCAGAGGAAGCACCGAGTTAATCAGCATTTGGGTATAAGGATTTTGCGGATTCTGCAAAACGCTGAGAGTATCACCCTGCTCAACAATCCGCCCCTCTTTCATCACACACAGCTTGGAGCACAGGGCAGCTGCAATCGCAAGATTATGCGTAACAAATACCATAGCAAAACCCAGCTCATTCTGCAGGCGGGTGATCGTTTCAATGATTTGCCGCTGAACGGTAACATCCAGCGCCGTTGTCGGCTCATCGCAGAGAAGAATGCCCGGCTTGCATGCCAGTGCAATGGCGATGACTACCCGTTGGCACTGCCCACCCGAAAGCTGGCTCGGATAACGGTCCGCCCTCTTTAAAGAATCGGGCAGGCCAAGCATTTCGAGCAGTTCCAGCGCCACGCTGCGGGAAGCCTTCCGGTTTAATTTTTGCCTATAATATACGACTTCCGCAAGCTGCTTAACCACCGGACATAGCGGGTCCAGCGCCCCTCTCGGGTCTTGAAATACCATAGCGCTGCTTACGTCACTCTTAATGACTCCGCCTGTCTGTTCAACACCTCGTGGAAGCAATCCCAGAATCGAACGCAGGGTCAGTGATTTTCCGGAACCCGATTCGCCTACTAATCCCAGACTCTCCCCTTTGCCCAGTGAGAAGCTTACATTGCTTACTAATTTAGTATTGGACTTGGTTCCCAGCGATAATGCTTCTATTTCCAAAACCGGACTTGTAGAAATCATTTTTTCCTCCATAAGTCTGCCAACCCATCTCCCACAAGAGACAACGCAATTCCCGTATACACCACTGCGAATCCCGGAACCGCCGAGAGCCACCAGGCCGTAGTTATGAAGGATTGTCCATCCGAAATCATGGTTCCCCAATCCGGGGTTGGCGGTGCAATGCCAATGCCAAGATAACCGAGTGTAACAATGGCCACCAGAAGTCCGACCATATCCGTCATAAGGACTACAACCGCTTGAGGCAGTACATTGGGCAGGAGATGACGAAGGATAATTTTCACTCCAGGCAGCCCTAACGTCTGAGCGGACGCCACCCATTCCTGCTCGCGAAACGATGCGCTAATACCTCTGACTACACGGGCAAACACAATCCAGCCTACAAGCATAAAGGTGATATAAATGCCCCGCTCACCTGCTCCGCTGGCAAAAGCCACGATAATCACGATCAGATAAAAAGGAAAAGCGATAAACGTATCCGTGAGCAGCGTAATGACCTTATCGGCCCATTTTCCGTAATACCCTGCAACCATTCCCAAAAATACACCAGTGCAGAATGGAACAATTTCCGCCAGAACCATGATGCTCAAATCGGTTCGCGCCGCATAGATCAGTCTCGTAAACAAATCGCGTCCCAATTGATCCGTCCCCAGCCAATGTTCGGCAGACGGAGGCTGCAAAAAGGCGCTCAAATCTTGCGCTGAAGGGTCATAAGGACTCAGAAACGGTATGAATACAGCCAAGATAATAAGCACTGCAAACATAATGCTCCCCACCAGAAGGGAAGGCGTATTCCTTATTCGATGGAGAACGTTTGTCTTCCTGGCGTCCTCAAGCAACATAGGTTCTGTTATTATACGTTTCATTGTTTTCCTTTCGTTCTGGGATCGAGCCACCACGAAATGATTTCAATCAGGAGGCTGATGATCACAACAGATATCGCACAGTAAAGCGCTATTCCTTGAATGACCGGGAAATCCCGATTCGAAATTGAAGTGAACAGCAAGCTGCCAATTCCCTTGATGCCAAACACCTGTTCAACAACCAGCGTACCGCCAATCAGATAAGAAATATTAACGCCAAGCAGCATTAGCGTCGGAAGCGCAGAGTTGCGCAACACATGCTTAAACAGGATCACCCTGCTTGGCAATCCCGCCGCCTTCAGGGTGACTACAAAATCGGATTCCAATATCTCAAGCATCTGTGCCCTTAACGAACGTACCAGCGTAGGAATCTGCGAAAAGGCGACGGTAATCGCCGGAAGTGTAAGACTGTACAAGGTTCCTAACCACCCTTCGCCTACACCCCCAACGGGAAACCAATGAAGCCGGACACTAAACAGCAGAATCAAAAGCATGCCAACCCAAAAGATTGGCATACCCAGAGTTATTGTAGGAAAAATACGGATCAAATGATCCGGCAGCTTATCCTTATGTGTGGCTGCAACCGTAGCAAGCAGAAGGGCAATAATGACTGCCAAGATACAGGCCATCACAATGAGCAGCAAAGTAACGGGAGCCCGCTCGGCAATCAGCACTCTTGTAGAGGTTCCGGTAATAATAGAATTGCCGGTATCACCATGTGTGAACAGCGTCTTCACAAACCGGACGAATTGTTCCCATAAAGGGAGATCCAGCCCGAGAGTATGATGCATACTCTCGAGGGCCTCAGGTGTGCTGTATTCTCCCAGAATCATTTTTGCGGGATCTCCCGGCACGATTCTGATGATGAAAAAAACTGCGGTCACTACAAAGAGGATCACTGCCAAAGCTCTTAATAGAGCGGTCACAAGCCAGCTGTAAGATGTATTCCTTCCTGACGATTGGCTTAACGGCGTGCTACTTTTCATCATTTACCGATACGGACTTCTTCAAAGCGAACGCTGCCGTTGGGTAAAACTACGAGACCATCCACTGAAGATCCTACGCCTTTCAGGATATCCGGATAATATAGAGGAATGTACGGAACTTCATCAGCAAGAGTTTGCAGCAGCTTGGTGTAGGTTGCCTCACGTTCCTTGCCATCCGGCGTTTTTTGGCCTTCATATAGAAGTTTGGTCACTTCATCATTCGTGTAATGGGTCCAGTACGATTTACTGAAGCCTTCCGGGTCGGTCTGGAAAGCGATAATCGAGTTCGCTTCTGGAGAATCGGCTTGACCGCTGTTGAGCATTGCCGCAAAATCATAAGCGAAGAAACGCTCACGGAAAGTGGCCAGTTCAATGGATTCAATCTCAATGTTAATCCCGATCGATTTACCTGCTGCCTGGATAATTTGCGCCTCTTGTGCTCTTGTGCTGTTGCCGGAGGCTACAAGCAATTTTGTATTGAATCCATTAGGGAAGGCAGATTTGGCAAGCTCCGCCTTGGCCGCATCGAGATCGAAGTTCAGTGCCTTGATTGTCTCATTCGCATTATATGGAATGGTTGTCGGCAGCAATGAATTTGCAGTCTGTGCATATCCAAAGGTAAGCGCCTTAGTCAAGCCTTCACGATCCAGTGCCAGAGCGAGCGCACGACGGACATGCACATCAGAGAAATTCTTGTCCAGCGTATTGAAGAACAATTGCTCTGTCACCCAGCTGCCATTGGTTACTACTGTAGTGTCAGGGCCTTTTTTTATTTCATCGGCATTTTGCAACGCCAAAGATTCAATAGCATTCACTTCTCCGGCCTTCAGCTGGTTAATGGCCTGGCTGTCATCTTCAATCAGCTTGTAAACAAGCTTATCAATATAAGGTTTCCCATCTTGCCAATAGTTCGGATTCTTGGTGAACGTCAGATCGCCAGCAGCATCCCACTGTTCAACAACGAAAGGTCCTGTACCTACCGGTTTCTTGAAAAACTCTTCTTCGGATACCCCGCCGAAATTGTTCGGAATAATTCCGTTCGAGAAGTTGGACAGCTCGGAGATGAACGGTGTGTAAGGCTCTTTAAGCGTAATAACAAACGTTTGTTTATCCTTCGCTACAGTGGTATCGACCTTTGCCGCTATCGCCAGCGGTCCGCCAACCTTCAAATGCCGCTGTAAGGAGAATACTGCATCCTCTGCAGTAACTTCAGTACCGTTCGAAAACTTCAAGCCGTCACGCAATACAAACGTATACGTCAAGCCGTCTTCACTGATGCTATGGGACTTGGCGAGCCAGTCCACAATTTCGCCCTTGCTGTCAAAAGCAACCAAAGATTCAAATACTTTATCAATGGCAAAGGCGTTATTCGATGTAATCTGATTATGCAAATCAAGTGAGGTTACGGAAGCAGGCCGTCCATAGACGAAGGTTCCTCCCGCCGCAGGCTCCTCCGGAGTTGCGCTCTGCTTTGCCCCTTGATTCGTGTTCTGCTGGGCGTTCTTATTTGACTCAGAATTATTCTTGGAATCAGAGCATCCTGCAACCACCACTAATAATAGAAGTGCTACGGTTCCTATCCAAAATGACTTTCTAAATGCTTTAAGCTGTGACATGTCTGACTCTCCCCTCTTATAAATCATATATGTTTAGTATGGATTGTATTATGGCGTAAACCGCCTTCTCTGTCAAACAAAATATCATGGTTACGGAAGGTCAGCCCCGATTAAAACAAAACGGGACGAAGCCGGAAATCCGCTGCTTCGTCCCGTTTACTATATTGCGATAACATGCCTAAGTCAAACATTCCGGGATCATAAAATTTCCTGGAGCGCAACTTTCACTTGCATGGCATTGTCAATGCCGGCGGTTACTGTTCCTGGCGAAGCGGGGTTCACCTCAAGCACATTGTCAATCCCCCCCGGAACGATAACCGGAGTGACCGTAGACAGCCCGGCAGCGCGGATCACGTCAAGATCGAATTCAATCAGCAATTGCCCGGCCTTCACCTGCTCACCGGTCTCCACATGAAGCACGAAGCCTTCTCCCTTCAGGGAGACTGTGTCAATACCTACATGAATAAGCACCTGCGCTCCACTGGCATGCTCCAGAATGACGGCATGTTTGCTTTTCTTGATCACATGGGCCACGGTACCGCCGAACGGCGCGTAGACCTTGCCTTCGCTGGGTTCGATGGCGATGCCCTCTCCCAATTGTTTGCCGGCAAACCCGGGGTCCGGCACCTGATCCAGAGCCACCAGTGTTCCTGTAAGGGGTACCAGGAATGTAAGGGTTCCCGGCTCATCTGACGCCTCAACCAGATTCGGAGCGAAAACCGGGGAGGCCGTGCGTACACTCACATCTGCGGTATTCTCCGGCCGTATCTCTTCAGACTGAGGAAGCGCTGACGCTGTTCCCCCTGAGCCTGCCGTCTGCTCTGCCGGAACTGCGGACATCTCATCACGATAGCCGAACAGCCAGGTAAGCACGAAGGCTACAGCCATCGCAACCAGATTGACCAAAATGTACAGCGGAAGTTGGCCGTTCAGATACAGCAGGGTTCCGGGAATCACCGTAATGGCCATGCCGTTGCCGGCCAGTTGAAACAGCGAAGCCAGGAAACCGCCGGCCGCGCCGCCGATGAGCCCCATTACAAAAGGTTTCATATACCGGAGGTTGACCCCGAATATCGCCGGTTCGGTAATACCGAGCAGAGCGGACAGTGAGGACGGCAATGCCAGCGCCTTCAGCTTGGTGTTCTTCGTCTTCAGTCCCACAGCGAGACAAGCTGCGCCTTGAGCAGCCATTGCGCAGGTAATAATCGCATTAAACGGGTTGGCGCCCGTACGCTCCACCAGCTGAATCTCCAGAAAATTAAAGATGTGATGCACGCCGGTCACGACCACAATCTGGTGCAGCGCCCCGATCAATAGCCCTGCAATGCCCAAGGGCAAATCAAGCACATAAGTGGTTGCATTCAGTACGCCCGTCTCCAAGGAATGGAACAGAGGACCGATGGCGAACAAGCCAAGCGTGATCATGAGCAGCAGAGTCAGGAATGGCGTCAAAATCAAATCAAGCGCTTCTGGAATGCGCTTACGTAATGCCTTTTCCAGCTTCGCCCCGATCAGTCCCATAATAAATGCCGGCAGTACCGACCCCTGATAACCTACAATCGGAATGAATCCGAACATAATCAGCGGCTCCGCCGTCCCTCCGGCAACTGCATAGGCGTTGGGCAAAGCCGGATTGACAAGCATCAGCCCAAGCACAATCCCAAGAATGGGACTGCCGCCGAATACCCGGAAGGCCGACCAGGCCACAAGTGCAGGCAGGAAAGCAAAAGCGGTATCCGTGAGCACTTGGGTGAACAGCAGAAAATTAGCTGAGATATCCTCAGGCACGAGCCCGAACAAAGAAAGAATCTGTGGCTGGGTCAGCAAACCGCGCAGTCCCATAAATAACCCGGTGGCTACCAGGACCGGAATGATAGGAACGAATACGTCCCCGAAAGTGCGAATTGACCGCTGGAACACATTCCCCGCCTTTTTGCCCTGATCTTTCAGATCTTCCTTGGAGGTGCTCTGAAGGCCCAGCTTCTCTACTTCTTCAAAAATACGGTTGACGGTGCCGGTGCCGAAAATAATCTGATACTGTCCGGAGTTAAAAAATGCCCCTTTGACTTTGTCGATACCCTCGACCTGCTCTTGGTTAATGCTATCCT
Organism: Paenibacillus paludis; assembly: GCF_042610515.1. Classification (NCBI taxonomy): domain Bacteria; kingdom Bacillati; phylum Bacillota; class Bacilli; order Caryophanales; family Paenibacillaceae; genus Paenibacillus; species Paenibacillus paludis. The sequence goes on along the minus strand of NZ_JBGJZP010000010.1, from coordinate 189,360 downwards.
TGTCCCGCACCATAATACGCAGTCGGGTAGCGCAGTGCGCGAAGGAGATGATGTTTTCTTCTCCTCCTATAGCCTGCACAACCTGCTTGGCGATCATTTGATTTTCATTCATAACGCTATTCCTCCCCGTTGTATTCAATCTCCCATTGGACAACCCGGAACTCCGCGCTGCCGCCTTCGGCATAAAGGCGGATGCCTGTGCTTACCTGTTCAGGAAAAATTCTCGCCGAAAATACCGTTTCTCCGTCATTCACAAACACTTCAACCGATGATGTATCCACAAACAGTTGCAGGGTTAGCATGCGATCCCGAAGATCGGTCGTGCAGCTCCGCTCCCTCCCGAACTCCAGGGCCAGAGCTTGACCTGACTCGGAACGGTCCAGTACCACTTTCCCCGCTGCGGTATCGTAATAGATGACCGTTCTCTCATTGGGGCCGACACGGAACTCAATGCCGAAGCGTTCTGCTCCATCCTCACGGATCTGGGCTAGCAGCTCATAGACGGTGCCCCCAAGCTCCTTCATCTCAGCTGTCCCGCTGTGTATTACCGTGTGGGCCTCTGTCATCCGCCCCCGGCGCTTGACCAGTTCTCTGGCCGGACGCTGGATCAGACGGCCGTTCTCCAAGGTCAGCTCGCGGGGTAAAGTCAGACAATGCGCCCAGCCATGCTGATCCGTAGGATAATCAATCTCCGGCAGCCCCATCCATCCGACCAGCAAACGTCTGCCTTCGGGTGCCAGGGTTGTCTGAGGCGCATAAAAGTCAAAGCCATAATCAAGCTCCCGAAATTCACCATGGCGGAAATCCCTGTCCGGCAAGCGTAACGGATCGCCAATGAGATATCCTGACTGATAGATATTCGGGAATTTGTCGCCCTCCGGTGCAAGACCTTGCGGGGAAAACAGCAGCACCCCTGCTCCGTCCAGTTCAAAGTAATCGGGGCATTCCCACATATATCCAAACTTCATCAGCCGGGTGCCAAGCTCCCCTTCAAAACGCCAATTGTGCAAATCCGGTGAGCTGTACAGCACCACGCAGCCGGTATGATCAGTGCGCTGTGCACCGATGACACAGTAGTAGCCCTCCGCTGCCTTCCACACTTTCGGATCACGATAATGATCTGTATAGCCAGGCGGCACATCGAATATCACCGGACGCTCGAGCTTTATAACCGTTCCGTCCCGTTCCATTACAGCCAGGCACTGATAGGGCAGTCTGATCCAGTCCTCGGTGCGGGTATTCCCCGTATACATCAGGAACAGCTTGCCATCCTTCTCAATCGCACTGCCCGAGAACACCCCGTGTGAATCGTATTGCCCGCCCGGAGCAATGCCGATGCCAAGGTTCTTCCAGTGCACCAGATCGGAAGAAGAAGTATGATACCAATATTTCATGCCATGCTGCGTCCCCAAAGGAAACCACTGGTAAAACAAGTGGTATTCGCCTCCGTAGTAGGAGAAGCCGTTAGGGTCATTCAGTAATCCCGCTTCCGGCTGGATATGAAATTGTTGTCTCCATGGGCTGCGTGCGACCAGCCGCTCAAGCGCTTCCCGTTCACCCGGCTCTGCTTCTTCGATAAGACGGTACAGCTGTTTTCTATCCATTTTTATCATCGGACTCTCCACTATCTATTTGGTCTAGTTCTCATTAACGGAACCGGTTCCAAGTATCTTAAAAAGAAAACCTCTTTCCAACATCGCTGTGAAAAAAGGTCCGGAACCGGTTCCAATATTATTGTATGCTGAGTCCTGTCAAATTGTCAACGCTTTCTCGCTGAATAATTTCGCAGCCGGAGACGGAGACTTTGGCGACCTCTTCTCCATTCACCAAGGCTATGATGTTCTCCGCAGCCAATTGCCCGGCTTCTCTGTAATAAAATCTCATAGTCGTCAACGCCGGGTGAACAATCTCAGTGACCTCGTAATCGCCGAATCCCGTCACCGACACTCCGGAAGGAATCAGTATATGTCTGAGCGAGGCTGCTTTCATCACACCGAGCGCAATATTGTCGGTCGCACACACGATGACTGTAGGCACCCTGTCCTCAAACAGCAAATCGGCCGCCGTCACAGCCTCGTTCATTCTGAATCCGGAGGTGTAAAACCTTGCATCGCAATTTCCGTATTCGCGAAGAGCCCTTTGGAAGCCTTGCTTCCGCCTTACACCTACCGCGATGTCCTGCTCCGTAACCCCAAGATAAGCGATGTGCCGATGTCCTTTATCAAGAATATGCTTGCCCATCAGATAACCGGCCATTACATCATCATGAATCACGCTATGCAGGTCTGCATGCTGCTGCCCGATCAGTATAACCGGAATTTTGCAGTCCCGGACCGCCTTCAGGTGCCGCTCCGTTACTTGCGCCGCCAGCAGCAGCAGACCGGAAACTTTTTGCCTCGCCATCTCATAAATGAATTCAATTTCCCGCTCCAAGTCCTGATTGGTGTTGGCAATGAGCAGCTGATACTGGCGTCCCCGCAACTCATCGTCTATGCCCATCAAGGTCTGTGAGACTGCATAGGAGTCCAAGCGCGGAACGATTGTGCCGATAATGCTGGTCCGCTTTGCCTTCAGGCTTTGGGCGAATGTGTTGGGCACATACTGGTTCTGTTTGATGATGCGTTCGATTTTCTCTCTCGTCGCATCGCTGACAGAACCGCCGTTCAAATATCTTGAGACCGTACTTTTAGCCACACCCGCCGCCCGGGCGATATCAATGATAGTTTTCATTCTCAGGGCTCCTAGCTGAATTTTTCTTTGCGTATCCCTCTATTTTACCACATGGATACCAGTCAGCTTAATAGAACAAATCCCAGCCCGCTATAATAGCGCTAAATATCAGTGCCGAAACACCAGATAACACGTACATGATTTTCCCCTTTTTACCACTCTGCGTACGCCGCAGCCACATTAGTAACAGAACGATATAACTCCCTGCCAGCAGAACATATAGGAGGTTACCTATAAAATGAATACGAATGGAAGAGTACGTGGTGTAATTTATCAATCTATAGCCTAAAATCGCATTGTTTACTATTAACAAAAGTCCGGCAGTATTCACCCATAGATGATATTTGTAGAATTCGGAGGCCGCCTTCGTCTGCCGCTTGATTCTGCGGAAGATAAATCCGGCAAGACCGCTGATCAGTGCAACGATAGTGAACAATGCAGCGATGCCAAGTAGGGTCAGGGAAATGGTTACGCTGTATGCAGTTAAGCCCGAGACTGGAAAAGCATCATTGTAGACAGTGGACTTTTTGGTAACCGTGCCATGATCGTGTATAAAATACTCCAGTCCCGATTGATGTACCGGAGCATACATATAAGGTGCGATCTGCTTAAAGGGGAGACCGTTAGCGCTATAAGTGCGGTTGTTAATTGCTGTGATCTTTTCGCCGTTAAGGTAACCCAGGATTTTGGTGAATCCATGGACCCCTCTTCGTGCTGACAGGTATTGGCCCTCCACCTCTGAACTCTCTGGCATATCGCCGCTATAGGCTTCCGGTTTGTATTCGCCAAACACCTTATCGGTCAGACCGGTGGTATACTCCCACTCATTGGCCTGGTTAGTCAACACGACCATCCCAAAGCCGGAAGCCGGATCCAAGGTAAACTTGCTGGAAAAGGCTGCAGTATTGCCGCCATGCTCCAATGCAGGAAGGGTATGGTTGATCTCAAAAAAACCGTGGGCAATCCTTGGAATGGCGGTTCCCTCGTAATTCAGGCTTGGGGACAGCATTTCTTTTAAAGCTGCTTGGCTCTGGAACAGCGGACTGCTGCTGCCGGCTGCAGGCATCAGAGCTGCCAGGAATTTCGCTGCATCTTCTGCGGTTCCCATAGCGCTTCCTGCCGGATAAATCCCCATATACCCTCTATTCTTCTTGATTAGCTTCAGGCTGGTTGTATATCCTTGGATGTTGTCCATGCGCTGCGCAATAGCCGGATTATCTTGCTGCGCTGGGTGTATGGACGTATTGTCCATGCCCACCACCTCAAAGATATGTTGTTTCACATAGGTATAAAATGGCTCACCGCTCTGCAATTCCACTATATAGGCAGCCAAGGCCGCACCAAAATTGGAATACGCCACCACCGTTCCCGGTTGATAAACCTGCCGCGGTTCAAAAGTCTGCAGCGCCTCCCCCAGCTCAGGAATATCTTCCTCTGCAAAATAGTACAAATCGGTTATCCGATCCTGCCAGCCGGCATTGTGATTCATAAGGTTCAAGAGCGTGACAGGTTTTTCATATTTCAGTTTTTTGAGAAAGCCCTGAGGAAGATATTCACGGATATCTGTCTCCAGATCAAGCTTGCCCTGCTCTGCCAGTTGCATCACACTGGTCCAGACCAGCAGCTTCGTAGTCGAGCCCCATTCAAAAACAGTGTCTGTATCAGCTGCGGACTGGCGCTCGATATCCGCGAAGCCATATGCTTTATCGAAGACGGTCTGGCCGTCCTTGATAACAACAACCGAAACCGCTGCTGTTGTCCGCTGACGGGCAGCGACATAAGTATCTATAATGGTCCCGAGCGAAGACAGCGGTGAGCCTGAGGGAGTCGTATCCCCTTTCCCTCCAGCACCCTGGACTGGAAGAGCCAGTGACAGCAGCAGCAGCATGACAGACAGCATTGCGACACCTAATTTTGTAAACCTATAACTTTCGTGTTGTCTTCTCATGCATTACTTCCTTTTCTCATGTTCTGAAATTCAATATAACAATTCCTTAATATTCCACAAGGTGGCACTTAAATCCTACTATAGAATACGTTTCAAAAAAAGTGCCTGCCCCTAATGCACACTGGGACAGGCACCTTCAACTTCATCATACATTTATAAGCAGATTTCTCAAACTTATTTCAAACTCTTCCAGACCCAATTCTCCACTTCCGGCAGGTCAATGCCCTCTTCACGGATATACTCATAATGCTTCTTAACCATAGCATCCATCTCATCCGCGATGGCAGTGTGTTTGTCAGCTGCAGGCAAGCTCAGAACAGCTTCCTTCGTCAGATCGAAACGGTCCATCTGATTCAGTACACGCATATCGAACGGAGTCGTGATGTCGCCGTTCTCACGGTAGCCATGCACATGCAGGTTATGATTGTGGCGGTCGAAGAACAAGTCTTTAATCAGGCCTTCATAACCGTGGAAAGCGAAGATGACCGGTTTATCCTTTGTGAAAAATTGATCAAACTCATCGTCGGATAAACCACGCGGATCAAGTTTCTGGCTTCTCAGCTTAAGCAGATCGACCACGTTGATATAACGGATTTTCAGCTCAGGCAATTTCTCATGCAGGATAGAGATGGCAGCCAAAGCTTCAATCGTAGGTTCGGTACCTGCAGAAGCAAATACAACATCAGGCTCTCCGCCTTTGTCCGTGCTGGCCCAGTCAATGATCTTGAGTCCTTTATCAACCAATTCCTGCGCCTCTTGAGCCGAGAACCACTGTGGACGCGGATGTTTGGACGACACAATCAGGTTGATCTTTTGACGGTCGTTCAGGATGGTGTCAAATACAGCCAGCAGGGAGTTGGCATCAGCCGGCAAATATTCCCGGATGAATTCCGGTTTTTTGTCTGCCAGGTGACCCAGCAAACCCGGATCCTGGTGCGTATAACCGTTATGGTCCTGCTGGAACACGGTTGAAGTTGCGACAACATTGAGTGAAGGGATATCAGCGCGCCAGCCTTGATCGGTTGCTTTACGCAGCCATTTGAAGTGCTGGGTAATCATCGAATCCACAACGCGCAGGAAAGCTTCATAACTTGCAAAGAAGCCATGACGTCCGGTTAATACATAACCTTCCAGCAGTCCTTCCGCCTGATGCTCCGATAATTGGGAATCAATTACACGGCCATACGAAGCGAGGAATTCGTCATTAGGTTCATTAATTTGATCCAGCCATTGGCGTTTGGTCACTTCAAACACAGGTCCCAGACGGTTGGACATCGTTTCATCCGGTCCGAAAATCCGGAAATTGCGGTTATCTTCATTGAGCAGGACAACCTCTTTCAGGTATTTTCCGAGAACGGCCATATCCTGCGCTACTACTTTACCTGGAACGGAGTTATCAAGCACATAGTCGCGGAAATCCGGCAGGCGCAAATCTTTGATAAGGTTGCCAGCGTTAGTAACAGGATTCATCCCCATACGTCTGTCGCCTGTAGGCAGGATTTCGGCAAGCTCTGCGTTCAAGCGGCCGTTCTCATCAAATAATTCTTCCGGTCTGTAGCTGTTCATCCATTCAAGCAAAGCTGGAGCATGCTTCATATTTTTCTGGTCAACCGGAATTGGAACCTGATGGGCACGGAACGAACCGGTATTCGGCACACCGTCCCATGCTGCCGGTCCAGTCCAGCCTTTAGGGGAACGGAAGACGAGCATCGGCCATACCGGGCGGGTAAGGTCGTTATTTTCACGCGCATTTTTTTGAATGGCTGCAATTCTTTCGACGATGGTATCGAGTACCTTCGCCATTTCCGGATGCATATGTTCAGGGTCTTCGCCTTCAACAAAGAACGGCTCCCAGCCCATGCCTGTAAAGTAAGCGGTGATTTCTTCTTTGGATTGACGGGACAGAATCGTCGGGTTGCTGATTTTAAATCCGTTCAAGTGCAGAATCGGCAAAACAGCGCCATCTGTAACAGGGTTGATGAAGCGGTTGGAGAACCATGATGCGGCCAGTGGTCCGGTTTCAGCCTCACCATCTCCAACGACAACAGCCGAAATCAAATCAGGGTTATCCAGAATAGCGCCAGCGCCGTGGGATAAAGAATAACCCAGCTCGCCGCCTTCATGGATGGATCCCGGAGTTTCAGGTGCAGCATGGGAAGCAACGCCGCCCGGGAACGAGAATTGTTTGAACAGTTTTTTGAGACCCGGGATATCCTGCGTAATTTCCGGATAAATCTCAGTATAACTTCCGTCCAGATAGGAATTCGAAACCATGACCTGACCGCCATGACCCGGACCTTCAACATAGAACATGTTCAAATCATATTTAGTAATTACACGATTCAAATGGGCATAAATAAAGTTCTGGCCCGGAATAGTACCCCAGTGTCCGATAGGTTTAATCTTAATGTCAGCATCTTTCAAAGGTTCTCTTAACAACGGGTTGTCTTTCAAATACAGCTGACCTACCGAAATGTAGTTGGTTGCACGCCAATAAGCGTCAAGCTTTTCCAGATACGTTTTAGACGAATAATCGACTTTCATGGTTGATAATCCCATTTCATCCACTCCTATATATATATTGTTGCTTATTGCCATTCTTTTTCTCTACAAATACATCATACCTCTGCTCAAAATAAATACAACCTTTTTGACAAGTGATACGGTCCAATTTTGTGAAAATTTGAACATAGTATGAAAAACTCAGGAAAATCGCTGTCAAAACACAGTTATATTGAAATTTATGTAAATACGTTACATCCATAAAAAAGTAAAGTATACAAAAAAATAAGACCGGGAAAATCCCCGGTCTTATTCTGCTCCTTAATGAACAGATACAAACGTATTAAATTTCAAATATTGATAATGAAACCGCATATGGGAAAATTCAAAGGGAGTACCATTGTCCAAAAAGAAAATCCCCTCCATAATGCCAACAGGTTCATTTTCTTTCAAGTGCAGCAGCTCCTGATCCGTGGACAAGGACGGCTCGGCAAAAATAGATAAAAATGATTTGGTTACGGCCAGGTTACGCGAGTCTTCCAAATAGTTAAAAATAGAGCCCTCGATAATCGTCTGGTTTAAATCCTGAACGATTTTTATCGGGATATACCCCGTCTCTATCATAAAGGGATCATCATCGAACAGGCGCAAGCGGACGATTTTGTATACAAAATCATGGGGCCCCAGGAACAAATCCCGCTGCAATTCTTTTGTTGGCGGAATAACCTCGAAATTCAACACTTTGACTTTAGGTTTCTTGCCATGCATCTGGAAATTGTCGGTGACACCCAGATTGGAACCTTCGTAATTGAAGATGGATTCATTTTTTATGTATAAGGGGTTAATAAACGTGCCTGAACCTCGTTTTTTGAAAATGATTCCGACACTTTCCATTTTGGTTAATGCGCGCTTGATGGAGCTGCGGCTAACCTGATACGTTTCGCTAAGACTGCGTTCATCAGGTAATCGCATATCCGCAAACTGTCCAGCAAAGATTTTCATTTTAAGGTCATCAATTATTTGCTTGTAGACAAATTGTGTCATGGAGTACTCCCTCTCAGGTCTTCTGTAACAATTGATATGTATTCAAACAACCTCTTCTGTCTAACGAAAGGGTATGGACTAAAAATCAATATTAACTATATCATAATAATGAGATGGTTTATACTTTTCTCCACCCGATTTCTGCTAATTGAGGAAGGTTTATTTCAAAGAAAAACCTGATGATCTGCCGAAATATAAGAATGTGGCTATTTTTCCGGAGAGGGGGAGTTTATTATGCATATTGAAATCGTCAAAAGTCTGATCAGCCAAGTAACTGAAGAAGTCTTCTCAGAGAACAAGGATGCTATTGAGAAGGACGGAATTCAGAAAGAAAGCGTTGAATTAGCCGTTCAGTTATCCGCCTTAACAACAATAAAGATCCTTGAAAAACTTGAACTCATCGATAAAAACTAAACGTCTGTCTATCTATATTACATACACACTGACATAGACAAGAACGCAAGCAAACCGCAGCAAGGGAATCATCCTTACTGCGGTTTTTTTATTGCTCTCTTTTAAGCGGCAGACCTTTTTACTTACCATTAAAACCGCTCTTTACAAACCCGCCTTATTCACGCCGGGCGGCTGTTTCTCCCTCTTCATCAAGCTGCCTTAGCTCCGCTATCTGATGCAAGTGATTCAGCATCTGCTGAAAATGATCGGCTTTTTTCTGAATCGTAAGGACAAGCATCTCAAACTGTTCGGAATCCTGCCCTGATTTCTCTATGACATGCAGCAGATCGGCATTGATGCGTTCCACATCTTCAAGGCTGCTGTCCTGGGAAACCTGAATTTTCTCCAGATGCTGGAATACTTCTTCCTCCGCTTCGACGATCTCGTTCATATAAACGGTCGATTGGCCGATCCGCTCGTTCGTCTCTGCCATGGCCCGTGTTCCATCACTGGACTTGTCGTGTAGCTGTTCTATCACGTCAGTCATCCCCGACAGCGAACCCATAATTTCTTCCACGTGACTGCGGGTACGGTCGGCAAGATTGCGGATTTCTGAAGAAACGACCGCGAACCCCCGCCCATGCTCACCAGCCCTTGCCGCCTCGATGGCTGCGTTCAGGGACAGCAGATTGGTCTGCTCGGCGATTTCCGTAATAATGCCCGCCAGCTGCCCAATACTCTGAAAATGCTGGCTTAGCTCTTGATTTAAAGACACAAACTGGGTGAATATCGCCGAGGCTTTCTGCATTTCAGCAGATATCTGTACGTTGGCTTCCTTCGCATATTCAATTTTGTTTGAGGAAGACGCGAGACTGCCATACATTTCATTGATAAGCCTTTCTGTTTGCTCGCTGTTGGCCTTCAAATGCTCCAGCAGCCGCTGCGTTCCGCCGATCTGGCTGATCATCTCTCCGCTTCCTGCGCGCAGAGCTGCGAAATCCTCTACCATCCGTCCCTCTTCCTGGAGGATGAACCCGGTTTCGCGGCTGATCTGCTCCGCCAAGGAATAGGCATGAATGCCATAGGATAATGGCTTGGAGACGGGATTCGAATCATTCCAGGTGCTTGATTGGCCGGGCATACTGTCCTTTTCTGTCTGGATGACGCTGCCATTAGTTACTATTTCCGCGTCACGGCTGCTTTTCCCCCATGAAGCGCGCAGCTTGTTGATCCATTGCATAATGAGTCCCCCTTATCCGACCAGCAGTAATACCATTGTCTGGTTGGCATGCTTTTTGTAATATTGCTCCCCGTAGCTGATGAAGCCGGCGGTGTTCCCGCAGAACCCGATCATCTTGTCGTCAAATCCTGCCCACAAGCCATCCCGGAGGAACAGCCGGTCGCGCAGCGTACAATTGATGTTCAGTACAAAAGCAGGCTTAAACGGAATCTCACGCAGTGTCTGCTCCAGCACCACAAGCGGGTCAGCCGCGCTAAGCACCTCCAGATAAGTGCTCGGCATCAATTGGCTGTAGAAGGTAATAGACTTGTCCGGATTGATGACCATCGGAGATGCGATAATCAGATCGTCTTCGTATCTTTTGCCCAGCGGGTTGCTCAGGAAATGCCCGGCTAACAGGTCTTCCTTCACATCCAGCACACGCGCATATTCCTCTGCCGCCGGGCGGCCGTTAAACGAATATACCGTTCGTCCAAACACATCCGCTTCTGTTACCAGCAGTTTCGTTCCGGTCGGAACGTATATGTTCTCTTTGATCAATGCGGTACGGGCGGTCAAGTTGAAAAAGATTCCCAGGTTGCGCACCCGGCGGCTTCCGATATAAAGATAGGTCTCTCCGCTCTCATCATCCGCTGCGCTTCCGCCAAGCACCTTGAACTCTTGATCGATGAAATAAAGCGAGGAGAGAATCGTCTCCTCCATTGCAGCCCTTCCGTCGCACAGCAGCAGCAGAAACGCATTCACGTTGTCTTTTACTTTATGGTACGAGGCCTTGAGGTTATCGCCGCTGAGCACAGGCGGGTGCAGAATTTCCACAATATCGGCGATATCTGCATCGTATTCAAACCCCGAAACCACGCCGTTCCGGTAACCCTTCGGGGTATATTCACCTTTGGTCGAACATAACACGGCATTTGCAGGCGCATGCGGGGACAGTTCCCTGACAGCACCAGCGGAGGCGAACAGCACGAGACCACGGCTGCTTGGCTTTTCCCCCAGGTAACGTTTGACTTCGTCCAACGTGTCAAAAGATAAAGCTTTCATTATGTATAACAACCTTCTTTCGCGGGAAGCTTCCCTTGTAAACTGTTATTGAAAAATTTAGCTTTTATTTTCAATTCTCTAATGGTAAAACGAGAATGGGGATTGTTGTCTGTGAGCAATGTCGCAGGCAGCTTGAAGAGATCGCAATTCCATGGCTGAAAAGGCATACGCCTATAGGTCAGTTGAGGTCATGCCCGAAAGCTTGTATGATGAACATACAGTTACCCGAAAGGACAGGAAAGAAGGTGCATGATGACTTATTCACAGCGTTCAACCCACAGCGCAGCCTCATCTGACTTCACGTATCTGGAGTACCAGATTGGCATCGCCGGGGAAGAATTGAAGCAAGCTGAACATGCCGGAAAAGCTTGTGAGGCAGATTTGAACCGGTTAAGAACCTCTCCGGCGTATGACCCGGTGACTGATGCCTCCGAGGAGGAGAAACTGCTGGAGCAGGCAACCAGACAACATGCCTTAGCCGAAGCTATCCGCACAAGTCTCGCCGGACTTGAGGATGAGCTTGCAAAGCTTGAGGATGAATAATATCTGATCAACCAAGCGGAAACGGATATTTTATAGCGTGAAGCATATAAATATTTATATTTAAAGCCGCCGAACCTCTCAGGGTTCGGCGGCTTTTGTGTTGAGCATCGCGTAGTGCGATATTAGGTCAGTTTTGGGTCAGTTTTACCAGACTATAATTTTTCTTGCCCTTGCGGATGATGATGAATCGTCCGCCGATAGCATGATCAGCCGTAATCTCCACTTCAAGCTCACTCACACGCTCACCGTTAATGGAGATTGCCCCTTTGGTGATATCCTCACGCGCCTGGCGTTTGGACGGCTCAATCCCTAAGTCCACCAGCCATTCCACGATATTTTTCGATTCAGCGGCTGCGGTATAGGTCGGCATTTCCTTGAAGCCTTCCTCGATTTCGTCTGCGGTCAGAGAGCGGATATCCCCGCTGAACAGGGCAGCGGTGATGCGTTTTGCCTGCTCCAGCAGCTCTTCGCCATGAACAAACCGGGTCATCTCTTCGGCCAGTGCTTTCTGAGCTTCCCGTTTATGCGGTTCGGTTTGTACTTTTTCGGCAAGTGCTTCGATTTCCGTCTTACTCAGGAACGTGAAGTATTTGAGGTATTTCACCACATCGCGGTCATCGGTGTTGGCCCAGAACTGGTAGAACTCATACGGCGTCGTTTTCTTAGGATCAAGCCACACGGCGCCCCCGGCGGTTTTTCCGAATTTGGTGCCGTCCGATTTGAGCATCAGCGGGATGGTAAGGCCGAACACCTTGGCTTCGCTGCCTTCTTTTTTACGGATAAGATCCAGTCCGCTCGTGATATTGCCCCATTGGTCAGAGCCGCCGATCTGCAGCTGCACATCCTCATGCTGGTACAGATGCAGGTAATCGATCGACTGCAGAATCTGGTAGGCGAATTCGGTGAACGAAATCCCGCTGTCGAGCCGGCTGGAAACAACATCTTTGGCCAGCATCGTGTTGATGCTGAAGTTTTTGCCGTAGTCCCGCAGGAATTCGATCACGTTAATGTTCTTCGTCCAGTCGTAGTTGTTGACCATGCGCACCTGGTTGTCACCGTCGTTAACAAACAATCTTTTCATTTGAGCAGTCAGCGCTGCAACATTCTCCTGCACCTGCTCCATCGTCTGCAGCGAACGTTCACTCTGGCGGCCGCTTGGATCGCCGATTGTGCCGGTTGCCCCGCCGATGAGAATTACCGGACGATGTCCGGCGAGCTGGAAACGCTTCAGCATCATAAAGGGAATCAAATGGCCAATATGCATGCTGTCGCCTGTAGGGTCTACGCCGCAATAGAGCGAAATCGCCTTCGTATTCGTTAGTTCCCGCAGTCCTTCCGCATCCGTCTGCTGATTAATCGCATCGCGCCATTCCAGTTCATCAATAATGTTCAACATGATACAGCCCCTTTTGTGTAATTATTCGTGTTCTTTGGATTTACGTTGAAGCAAGCACAGCAGCTGGGTTTCAGAGGATTTGGCCAACAAAAAAATCGCCCCCTTGTCTATGAAGACACAGGGACGACTATAATTAACCGTGTTACCACCCAAATTGCACGAACACTTAACAGCTGTGTCCGTACCACTTTCAGCGAGTTATCGTTCGCTTCCTTCCGCTTGGCATTACCCAAGATACTCCGGAGTGTAATTCGCAGTCCATGTGTGTGCCGGGTTCCATCACCCCCGGCTTTCTGTGACAGGGACAAAGGCTGCTACTGTCTCGTTCAACGTATACCAACTATAAGATTACAGAAAGTATAGCCAATTCCAAATTTGTTGTCAATGCAGCGGCTGTGTGTAACCCCAATCTGCGTCTCACTTTTGTTTCATCTATAAGACATGTTGCAGGCTATGCCCAATATTCTACCATTCTTCACAGTTACCCCTACTCTGGTTTCAGCTTTGCTTTGACATAAACGATTGGCACTATATTCACCACGGCGAATATCGCAATTGCCGCATATAGCGCCCACCAGCCCGGCAGCAGGCAGCCCAATACCATTGCCGCACCCCCGGCGACATACCATTTTCCAGCGAAGCGCTGAGCCCTGAACCATGCCTGTTCATCTCTCATTGTCTCTTTGGTCCGCAGACCCGCCAGGGAATTCCGTCTCAGCTTGGGCATCCGGTTGCCGGTTAGCAGCATAATCAGTCCGAGCATCCCGGCAGCAATCCGCACAAGATCCATTCTCGAAAAATCAAAACTTCCCGCTTGCACAAATAATGCCTGAACCGATATTCCCGCAAACAGCACGGTGCAGCATAGGGTGGTAATATCCAATATTTTGGTGATGGATCTTGCGTTATCTTCGCCTTTACGTGCGGCGCTTCGAATGATGAAAAAGAATATCAGCTTAAAGAATATGAACCCCATCAGACCTAAAGCGGCCAGAAAGGGTACCTCCGAGCTGGATTTGGGCACAAAGCGGTCGGCATTCCCTTTGATGTCGAAATGCATCGGCACCATGTCCGGCATTTGCGGGTACAGATAGAGATATAAACCCATCGGAATTAAGGCAACAAGCAGGGCAATGATGCTGGTCATCTTGAATTTGAGCATCTTCATTCCTCCTCTTTGAACGCTAGAATCCACTTCATTACATCGTCAAATACACTGGTGTTCAGTTCATAATAAATATACTTTCCGTCCCGCTCGGTGCGGACCAGATCGGCCTCCCGGAGTACGGACAGATGATGCGACACGGTCGCCTGCGTCATCTCAAAGCGTTCGCCGATGCTTCCTGCGGTCATCCTTCCGCCCTTCAGCATTTCGAGCATCTCTCTGCGGTATTCATCCGACAGAGCTTTGAAAGTATCCTTAATTCCCATGCGCACCTCCCGTTAACAATTAGATCAAAATCATTTCGAAATATTTCTATATGTAGAATATTCCATTTTCACTAAAATTACAATAGGGGAGCTCCCAATTATCCATGAATGTAGAACAAGCCTTGGAAGATACTCCAAGGCCCGTTTTTTTCTTTTTTCTAAACTATTATTTCCTCAATCATGCCCTGACTGGACACCAGCTGCTCTCTCACCTCATCCACCACATTCCTCAGGCGTTCACAAGTGTCAATCAACTGGTTGACCTCTTCCCGGCCCACCTTCTCAATAATCTCGTTCATGACGCAGGAATACCGCTCCATCTTCTTGTTGAATTCCGTCTGCCCCTGTTCCGTAAGGCTGATATAGATCACTCTGCGGTCTGTTACAGACATGGCGCGTTCAATATACCCCTTCTCTTCCAGAGAGCTGACAACCTGCGAGGCGGTGGGTCTGCTGATTTGCAGCAGCTCGCTTAATTTGGAGATCATGACTCCCGGACACTCCGGTGCCTCCGGTTCTCTACTTTCTTTCTTCATCATGACATTGATGGCGAACATCATAAGAAATTCCCCGTGGGGAATCGAATCATTCCATTTGGAGCGGGTGGTCAAGCGCTTGATGTTCTCGAATACCATTAGCAGCTTTTCTTCTTGACTATCCTGGGGATTCATAAGACACCTCCGGTTATAGTAGGTCATACCCTTACCTTACATTTCTCGAAAAATAGCGTCGTTCAGCTTCTGCAGCAGCTGCCCGAAATTCTCCCGTTCTTCTTCGGTCCAGTCCTCCAGCATTTTGCCGACCTTATCCTGGCGGATATCCATGTTCTGTTTCAGCATGTTAAGTCCAAGTTCAGAAATCTGCAGCGTATAAGCCCTTCCGTCCTGCGGGTCCGGTTCACGGAACAGATAACCCTTCTGCTCCAGCGTTGACGCCTGTCTGCTGATCGTAGAGATATCCAGCCGGAATTCCTCAGACAGCGCCTTAACACCGGCCGAGCCGTGCGAGGCGATTTGACGCAGCAGCAGATACGCGGAGAAGTCCAGCATACCGAGTTTTTTATATGTGCTCATTGAAGTCAAACGGCGGCTGAGAATTGACATTTCCAGTTCTATGGTTTCTATCGGACGTTTCTCCATGGCAGGTTGTGACCTCTCTCTCAGCTGAAGCATATTATAGTGATACGAGTAATTTTCATAGGAATACACGGATGATTATTGACATCATCATGGCAACTTGTATAATACAAGTATATAGTTTCATTATACAAGTTATTCTTATAAAAGCTAGTGAATTGTTACTGGGGGAACTTTATGAAAGCTCATGAATTTATGATCACGCAGGTCTACAAGGTCAAAGAATATGATACCGTACGGACCTTTATTGAGAAATGCATTCAGCACCGGATCAGCGGTATGCCGGTCATCAACGACAGAAACGAAATTGTCGCTTATTTAAGCGACGGAGACATAATGCGCTATATCGGCAAACATGATGATGTCATCGTTGATTCCTTTTTCCAATTGAATGTGATTAAAGGCGATGAGGATGAGTACGAAGAACGGACCCGGAAGCTGCTGAATCTAAATGTGATGGCAATTGCCAAAAAGAAAGTCATCACGGTATCCTGGGACGAAGACATCGAACGGATCGCCGCCATTCTGGGCAAAAAACAGATCAAAAAGGTTCCGGTTGAACGCGGACGTGTGCTCGTAGGCATTATCAGCCGCGGCGACGTCATCCGCCATTCCTTCAAATCACTGCTCTAGCCGCACATCGCTTCGAAAAGATAGACATCTTCCGGCTGTCCTCCCCAGTTGCGGACAGGTGACAGGACAGCCGGTTATACCCCGGGAAGCTCCTGCCCGCAAAGCCCATAAAAGAAAAGATGCAGCAGCTCATCCAGAAAAGTAGCTTTATCCTCGTGTTTTTCCATCGCCCCAAGCATTTCCTCGGAACTCTTCATGTAGACTTGAATAAGCATCAGGAACGCCTCTACAGAGACCTTATCCGAAATCTCACCGCTCGCTTTTCCGTCCTCCAGCATTTTGACCATCAGTGGAATTATCTTGGTATCATTCTGCTCCTGAATGTACGCATACATCTCCGGATCATTAAACAGGACCTCCTTGATCAGCGCCGGGGACAGGTTGTAATACGTTTCTTTCTCCTTAAAAATAGTGTAGCTGATCAGTTCCCTCAGCGACTGTTTCTTCAGCATTTCTTCCTCGAATTCACGGATGGTCCGCTGAATAAAATCCTTGAAAGACTCCTTAAGCAGCTCTTCCTTGCTGCCAAAATAATTATAAATCGTGACCTGCGAGACTTCCGCCTCCTTGGCAATATCAGCAATCCGCAGCCGCTTCGGCTCCCAGGTCCTCAGCATGACCATGGTTGTCTTCATAATATTCCCCTTGATCATTGCCTTTCTCTTCTCGAAGCCGTTCATGTCCTTCACCCTAACTTGACGATTTAGTGTACTGTCCGAAAAATAATGAAATATATTATTCATATGAGTTCATAATTATATTGACTTAGGTAATTCCCGGGACTATTATAACATATGAAATATACAGCCACTAATATTTCATTATTACGGCGGGGGTGCAGCATGCTGAAGGTAGAGGACTTAACCAAACGGTTTTCAAACGGCAGAGGGATTGAAGAAGTAACGTTCACGGTAGCGAGAGGTGAGGTGTTCGGTTTCCTGGGGCCTAACGGAGCAGGGAAATCGACAACGATCCGGCATATTATGGGATTCATGAAGCCGGACCGGGGTTCTGTCACGATTAACGGGCTGGATGTCTGGAAGGGACAGGGAACGGTGCAGAGACATACCGGGTATTTGCCGGGAGAGATCAACTTTATTGACGGCATGACCGGTAAAGGTTTTCTTGATTTCATGGCTTCGATGCAGGGCGTGAAAAACTCCGCCAAACGTGAACAGCTGATCGACCGGCTGCAATTTGATGCCGCTACCCCGATCCGCAAGATGTCAAAGGGCATGAAGCAGAAGGTTGGAATTGTTGCCGCCTTCATGCACAGCCCCGACGTTATTATTCTCGATGAACCGACCTCAGGCCTGGACCCGCTGATGCAGAAGGTATTTATTGAACTCGTGCTGGAGGAAAAAGCAGCGGGAACCACCTTCCTGATGTCTTCCCACAGCTTCCAGGAGATCGAACGCACCTGCGACCGGGCAGCAATTATCAAGGACGGAAAGATCATCGCCGTCAAAAATATTCATGAGCTGCAGTCGATGCAGCGCAAGCTGTTCGAGATCATTTTTGAAACGGCCGAAGAAGCGGAGCGTTTTGCCTCCTCCGGCCTGCAGGTGCTTACCCGTGAAGGAAACCTGGTGCGGATTGCCGTACAGGGCAATTACAATGAATTCACCCGGGAGATCGCCAATTTCCGGATTCGAAGTCTCGATGTATCGACGCAGAATCTGGAGGATATTTTCATGAATTATTATGATCGTGAGGCGGGTGTCCAATGAATCTTCCACTCTATAAAGAAATGATGCGGGTCAATTTGAAAGGCATTATGAATTACGCCTTTGGTTCCGCCTTCTATATTGTGTTTATGATCTGGCTGTATCCGGGACTTGCGGACAATACGAAAGCCATTGATGATCTTGTAAAAGCCATGCCCGAGGGGGTCAGCAACGCCTTTGGACTGAGCAATGGCTTCGCCAATGCCGAAGCCTTCATTTCGGGAGAATATTACGGGCTCATCCTGGTGCTGATCCTGTCCATCGTTTGTGTGCAGATGTCTACCCAGCTGGTAGCAAGGTTAGTGGACCGCGGCTCCATGGCCTATCTGCTGGCCACACCGACCACACGCCGCAAGGTTGCCTTTACGCAGGCACTCGTACTGGTCACTTCACTGTTCATTATTATGGCTGTAACCACACTCGCCGGATTCGCCGGCAAGCTCTGGTTTCTTGGTACGGAATATGAATTCGGCATGGGCCGGTTTACCCAGCTTAACACCGTTGCGTTCCTGTTGTTTTTTGCCATTGGCGGCCTTGTCTTTCTGGTCTCCTGTGTATGCAATGACGAGAAGAAAGCACTCGGGATTTCCGGAGCCATCACCTTCGGTTTCTTCACAATCGATATTCTCGCGAAAATTACAGATAAGCTGGATGCGCTACGCTACTTCACGTTGTTCAGCTTCTACCGCCCCGGCGATATCGTGCAAGGCACGGCGGATGTCGCCTGGATTTCCTTCTGGCTGCTCCTGACCGGGCTGCTGGCCTTCGCCGCAGGCATCCAGATTTTCCGGCAGCGCGACCTGCCGTTGTAAGCCGGGGGAATCAAAGGTACCTTTACACTTCATTCCACCAAATAGACCGCGGGTGGTGAATTCAAAGGTACTTTTACGTGCGGATTCCTAACACTTGTACACGCTCAGTGCGAGTCCGCACCTGCGTGTCATCAAGTTTGCGAGAGCGCTGCAATTTTTCACATTGCAGCAGCTCTATACAATAAGAAGAACCGACTTTGCCGTCCTTAGCAAAGGACGGCAAAAAGGGCATCCCCGCGGCAGATTATCCTGCCCGCAAGGATACCCTTTGCTGCTATGCGGATTACCGCAGAATCCGCTCCGCAAACCGGGCGCCGAGCAGCTCATAGCCCTCGGCGTCGGGATGCAGGCCGTCCGGCAGGCGTACGCTGTCGGACACGCCGAACCAGGACAGGCCGTCGCGGTAGTGCACACGGCTGTCCCCCCGGGCCCGGAACACTTCGACGGTCCGGGCTATTTCTTCACGCATCATCGGGAGCGTGAAGCCCAGCTTGTTCGGCTCGGTCTCACGCTCCGAGCCGTAGATCGGCGAGATCACGAACAGCTGAGTGAGCGGATGCCGCTCGCGAATCGACAGCAGCATGCCGATGAGCGCCGGAGCGAAGACACGCGGGCTCAGCGTGGCGGCGCCGTAGACGTTCACGCCGACACAGAGCGTGATCAGATCGGCGGGAAGGCTGGCGATCAGCCGACCCGCCATCGAGCGCATTTTTCTCCAGAATCGCCGCCGATATGGAGTAGGACAGTCCTCCGGTCATCAGCACCGACAGCAGGATTACAGCCAGAAATGCGGTTTTGAGCTTGCTGCGGAATGATTGCTTGCGGAAAACTCCCAATTGTCTTCACGCCTTCCTGTAGATTCGTTGCCAGAGTTGTTTCTGTATGCTTTGATTATGTCACCCGGGGCCCTAATTCGACAATGACCGGCCGTTAGAATAGTGACTTTACCGCCTGTCGACAATTGGTTGACCGCCCCTCGCAGAAAGGCGCACAAAAAGCCAGCAGGAAACCGCGTTTCACGCGTTCCTGCTGGCTGTGTTGTTGTTATAGGCGGTTATAGGATCATCTGTGATGCACCTGCGAAAGTCTGGCGGTAAAGCAACATTTCAGTAGCGGGAATTACACCCGGTAAATCACTCTAATTCGATGTTAATATACCATTAAAAGGAAATTATCCCTCTAATTTTTGGCGAATTAGCTTTACTTCTTCTAACGCCAGATTTAGCGGGCGCATTTCCCTATAATGTCTCCCGTTATGTGATGGGCGTAAAATCAGCGGGCGTATTTCCCGTTATGGCTCTTAATACCTATTATATGCGCCAGGATCCAGGAGCCAGCCGCCAGGCGTCAGAGGCCAGAAGTCAGAAGTCAGAAGCCAGGAGCCAATTCGGTGCGATCCCGCAAGCCTCATCAGATTACCAAAGTAGTCGCATTAGAAATCACTAGAGGTTTAAGGTGAACCTGCCATGAACCTACAGCTGAATCAGTTGATCCACCTTCATCCAGCAACCTACAGCTGAATCAGTTGATCTACCTTCACCGGGGAACCTACAGCTTGATCAATTGATCCACCTTCACCGGGGAACCTACAGCTGAATCAATTGATCCACCTTCACTGGCAGCCCGGTGGCCATGGAGCGGTTGGCGGCGATTCCTGTCATGATCGACCAGGCTCCATCCATATGGGAGGCTGCACGCCGAAACCGGTCTTCGGCAGGCCGTTCAAAAATATCCCGCAGCATCACCGGGTCGCCTCCCCCGTGACCGCCGATGCCTTCCTCAATCTCCACTTCATACGGTGCGGCAAATTGCGGATAGACAGTAATCTGCTTATCTTTTACCGCCCCCTCCAGTTCCTTGCCGCCTCCGGCATTGACATAGGATTGTTCTACGACCTTGACCTCCAGCCGCCCCTTGGTGCCGTTGAACACTACATTGAAGCCCTCCCACGGCAGATAAGCATTAAGCGAATAGTTCATAATCGTCTTATTCTTGTATTTGACCATTACACCCATCGTATCCTCAATGCTGATGTTATCGCCGAACACGCTCTGGTCACGCAAATACCCGTCTTCCTGCTCGGTATCCAAATACATCCGTTTCAGCTGCTCGTTATCTTTGAGATGGAGGGCAAACGGATCATTCTGCGCTGCTGCGCTGCCGTGCACCCGCTGATAAAATTCGGTTACTCCCCGGTTCTCGGCATTTTCCCGGCCATAAAAGCGCAAATCGCCCATTGCAAATACTGTATCCGGCTTAGAGTCCAGCCAAAAGTTCATGAGATCGAAATGATGGGTAGACTTGTGAACCAGCAGGCCGCCGCTGTTACGTTTATCGCGGTGCCATCTGCGGAAATAGTCCGCACCATGCTGTGTATTCAGCAGCCACTCGAAGTTGACAGACAGCACTTCACCAATAGTCCCTTCCATCAAGAGCTCGCGGATTTTGGTATTATGCGGTGCATAGCGGTAGTTGAAGGTCACCCGCAGCTTCTGCCCGGTGCGTTCGATCGCCTCAAGAATCTCCTGGCATTTCTCTACGTCCGTCGTCATCGGCTTCTCGGAGATCACTTCACAGCCAAGCTCCATCGCCCGGATGATATAGCGGTGATGTGTGCGGTCAATGCTGGTTACAATCACGGCATCGGGCTGCGTTTCCGCAATCATCCGGTCAAATTCATTCGCTTTGTAGACAGGAACCTCATGGTATCCGTATTTCTCCACCAGCAGGGTGTTGGCATACGCCATTCTTGCTCCATTCACATCACAAAAGCCTACAATTTCAGAGGTTTCACGATAATTCGTGGTGATCTCACCATAAAAAAACTCCGCCCGGCCGCCGGTTCCTACGAAAGCATATTTCTTTTTGGACATAAGGATCACTCCATCACTTATTGATTTAAAAGCGTTTTCTTCTTATAGTGTATAGTATAAAATACATTTATTTCTAAGCATTATTTAGCGTTTTTTAGTGATACTATGCATATTTTATCTTCTTATAGAGGAGGCGCGTGAAAAATGGAACCCCCGTTCATGATTGAACAAATTAAAAGGGCCGGAACCTTCAGTATGGATTCCGACCATTATCACGACAGCTATGAAATTTATTATCTGCTTGCAGGAGAGCGCAATTATTACATCAACAATCTGGTATATGCGCTGCGCAGCGGCGATCTGATCTTTATTAACCGCAACGAGCTTCACCGGACTGTAGCCAAAGGAACAAGCCGCCATGAGCGGATCCTGATCAATTTCCGGCATGACTTTCTTAACAGGCTGATGGAGCAACTCCCGCTGGAGCTTCCCTTTCTCAGTGGACAATGCCTGCTGCTGCGCCCGGATGCGCATGAACAGGGGATGATCGAGAACCTTCTCTTCGCCATGCTGGAGGAACAGAAGGCGGAGCGGGCGCAGCACATCCCCTTTATGCAGACCCTGCTGGTGCAGTTGCTCATCGGGATGAACCGGATACGGGAAAGGGCTCCGGACAGCATCGTTCCGGTGAACAATGACAAACAGCGCAAAACCTATGAGATTATCGAATATTTACAGACCCATTACGCCGAGAAGCTGACGATAACGGAGCTGTCGGATACCTTTTTTATCAGCAGCACCTATCTCTGCCGCCTATTTAAGCAAACCACCGGCTTCACCATTGTCGAGTACCTCAATACGGTCCGTGTCCAGGAGGCGCAGCGCCGTTTGCGGGATACAAATGACAGGGTCACAAAGATTGCCGAGGAGACCGGCTTTGACAGCATCGCCCATTTTGGACGTGTGTTTAAGGCAATCGCCCGGCGTTCGCCCCTGCAATACCGCAAGCAGAACCGCTGATGTCATTTGCATCCCCAAGAATAGCGGGAGCTGCCGCCAATCCAAAACGCACAAAACAATATCTGTCCTGATACACATGGATGTCCGGTTTCAAATCCTTGTCTGTCCAGCCCGGCTTATCCCTGTAGCTGTCCGGCCCTACCTTGTATACTTCGCCTTTAATATGATGGTGGGGTCCCAGCAGATTGCGGCAGCTGCCGGTCAGCACCAGTACAATTTCATTTACTCCGGGCTGCAAATAAGCGGTAATATCAGCTTCATACGGTTCCCACAGGAAGGTTCGTACCTCGGCCCTGTTAATGAACAGCTTGGTTACAACCGCATCCGGTGCAGAGTGAAACTGAAAGGTCCATTGAGCTCCGGTTGTTTCTTCTCCCCCCAGTTCAAACGTCTGAAATAAATGAATGCTTCCCGCAAAGAACGGAAATCCCTGCTGTGCGAGATCGCCGGTGCATGCCCGCTCTGGAGCTTCAGTCAGTGTAAAGGGTCCTCCGGTCCATAGCGCCCTGCGTTCGGTCTCTTCAAAAAGCTCCGCAGCTTCCACACCGAAGGAGCCCAGCAGATAGATGCTTTCTATTTCCTGGTCCAGCGTCAGATTGTTCCCTTCGGCTTCAAATTGCTTAGCCCGCTCCAGCTTGTCGTTGAGCTCGGCAGAATGCCTGAACATCCCCTTCAGGGTAATGACATTGCTGCCCCGGATGGCCAACCCTACTATATCAATCTTCTGCAGGGAAGAATCCCTCCACCAGCCGCAGCTTGCACTGGAGACTGCACTTCCGTTCAACAGGATTTCCAGTTCCTCAGGCTGTTCAAGCACCAGATACAGCTCCCGCGGACGCTTAGGATCAAAAGCCACCTGAAAAACAAATTCCAATTCAAACGCAACAGACCGGCCATAAGCCAACAACTGCTCCTGAATGAAAATCACCGGCTGCGTTTTCGACCATGCTCCGCCTTCCACCCGCAGCCGGGCGGAGTCCAGCGTTAAGCTGTTAAGATCCGCATAGGCAATGTCCCACTCCGGGGCGAGTTCCAGCCGTGTGCATGCCTCCACTCTGCTAGGCGGATACGGCAGCTCTGTTTCTTCTGTTATTTCCTCTTCCACCGTTGAACCTAACTTCCCAGCTGCAACAGTTGCTTCCGGCAACGGATCGAGCTTCAGCATGTAGGAACCTCCGGCATACAGCGGTAGCCGCAGCCGGACACCATCCTCCCGGATCTCCTGTCTGAGCGCGTGAAGGCTCCCCGTCTCCAGATCAATCAGTGAAACGGTGCCGGGCCTGGACAATTCCATATGCAACATCGGATAGGACTTCTCACCGGAATTCACGATATAACAGAGCACCGCGCCCTCCAGTTCCAGTGTCCGCACATTAAGCGTATCCTCCGCAATTGCCGTTCCGTCTTCCTCCGTAATGTGCAGGAACGGCCGGGAAGCAGCGGATACGGCGTGGCCTATCTCATCACGGCTCCATTCGGGATGGACCGCAGCCCGCATGAGGTCTGCAAGTCCGCCATCATGCTCCCCGTTCACCAGCACAGGATAGGGGTCGAAGGCTATCAAGTGGCCGCCTTGGGAGACGAACTGCTCCAGCAGCTGAGCAGTTGCCGTATCCAGCGTGAGGCTTGGCGGAACAATAACCACGCGGTATGCTGCCTCACCAACCCACAAACAGCCGCCGCTGACCCGGCCATGGCCGGCAAGGATGCTTTCGCTGCCGTAATCATGCTCGATCAGGCTCTGGCACAGCCACCGGGACAGCTGCGCGAACGCCTCATGAAAGGGAACCACCGCCGAAGAGTCAGCACCGCGCTGCAGGGTCCAGGCTGTGCGCACCGGATGCAGCAGCAGCACCTCCGCCCGGCCTTTGCCCTCCGCCAGCAGCAGGGACAGCCGGGCGAAGTAGTCATTAAAGCCTTTGTAGTCCTCCCACCAGGGCTGCTGGTAGTACAAGGAAGGCGGGTAGTCCCGCTTCCGCAGGCCCCGCAGCGTATAGCCCTGCAAATGCTGGCACATCAGATTGATGCCGTGCACGAACTGCCACTCCCCGATCTTCCGCAGATCGGCGAAGCTGATGTTCCAGCCCGAGCACCCGTAGCTCTCGGTGATCGCGCGTTTCTTGCCCAGCTGGCGGGCCGCCGAGCTCACCTGCTTCGGCACCAGGGCATCACTGCCGACGAACCGGCCCAGCCAGTCGCATCCGGGAATTTGCAAATGCTCATAGAAGGCCATGGGATCGCCGACAGAGGTCACCTGATGCATCAGTTCCTGCTCATCGACAACATGTCCCGTTGCTGACCAGCCTTTATCCGCACACCAATCGCCGATTTGTTTAGCATACGCCTGGGTGAACATAAAGGTCACAGTTTCCCAATAGTCATAGCGGGCTTTGCGGCAGCCTTCCGTTTCCAGGAACAAGGCGGGAAGAATCTCCTTCACATCATAACCCCAGCGGGAGGCGAAGCGCTCCTCCAGCTCGAAGGACCAGGGAAGTCCGCCGCGTCCAAACTGCGGTTCGTCGGTGAACACACCGTGTAGCTCCGCCCCGTAATCTGCGCCAAATTGCTCCCAATACCGTTCGTAGGTCGTCGTGATAAATTCCTGTACAGCCATTTCACTAAGCGTATCTGTATAATACGGATTCACCTCATAGCAGATGCGCAGATCGGCATTCGCCTCCTCATCCGCAGCCAGAAGAATGTACCCCTGCCCTTCTGCTCCACGGGCATAGCATGCAATCATCCGCTCCGCCGCACTCTGGAAGGGAGCCTGCTCATAAACCAGCCTCTTCTGCTGGTAAGGCAGTCCCTTGGCTGGAACCTCTCCTCCCGCGAAGCCGCTGGGCCAGCCGTTCTCATCATAGAACCAGGCGTGCATCCCCAGCTCAAGGCTCTTCTCAATGGAGATACGGATGGCGTCCATCCATTCCTCACTCATGTAAGGCGTCTGCAGCCCGCCGCGGGCATGCATGAAAAAACCGCCAATGCCGACTTTATGCATCTCTTCAATCTGCCGCTCCAACTCCTTCTTCTCCAGCCTGTCATTCCAGGACCAGAGGGGGAGCGGGCGGTACTCCGCCGGCGGATTCTCCAGATGATTCCATATCTTCGTCATCGGACAATCAGCCTTTCAAGCAGAGCGCGATCAGATCATCCACATGCGCGGTTGCCAAACATTCAATCGTGTCCGCTGAGCCGTAGTAGATTTTGACCTCGCCGCTCTCTTCCAGAATCATCCCGCCCGGAAAAATAACATTATTGCGGAAACCTCCGTCGGTTTCATAACTGGCCTCCGGCGCCAGCAAAGGTTCCTTGCTCATGCCGATAATCCGCTTCGGGTTCTCCAGATCAAGCAGCATGATGCCTGCCGTATACCGTTTCTTCCAGGTAGGCTCCCAGCCATGCTTTCCGCGGGAAGGATCTACATCCACCGCATGGAAGGTCGTCAGCCAGCCTTTGTCCGTCTTCACCGGAGGCGCAGCCGGTCCCACCTTGTCATTGGCGAATGGCACATGCTCTACCCCAAAGAGCAGATCGGCATTCCCCCAGTATTTCAAATCGGGGGATTCAGCAATCCAGGTGTCAAAACGGTCCTTGCCGCCCCGGCTGTACACGGTGAAGGGGCGTTCCAGACGGACATAGTTTCCGCCGATCTTCTCGGGGAACAGCACCATATTGCGCAAATCCGGCGACGACAGGCTGAGGATCTCAAATTCCTCAAAGTCATCCGTCACCGCAATACCGCCGCGGATGCCATGCTTCGTATCCACTGCAAAACACATATAGCAGCGTCCGTCAATGACGGTTAACCGGGGATCATAAGCCCGGATGATTTCCTCATCATGCAGCCTGAAGCATTTCTTCGGACTGGCCTCCCAGTGGATGCCGTCCTCGCTGAAAGCAATCCCGAGGTCTGTCGTATGATGCGGCTCAATGGTCTGATTGCTCAGGGAACCATAGTCATTTCGGAAGACCATCACATACTTGCCTTTGAATTTGGTCACTCCAGCGTTGAATACAAGTGCGGTAGGATAAGGTACGCGCGCAGCATCGAGCACCGGATTGCCGGGGTAGCGCTGAATCAGCGGACTGGATGTAAGGATTGTTGGTACCTGAACTGTCATAATGTAAACCTCCTGGTTGTTGCTTGAAGTATCAAAAGTAGTATTAAACTCATTGTTAGACGTATTTTCGAGATAGTTCCACGCTGTCCGGAAGGAATGCTCCTATCCTTTCAGGGACCCTGCCGTCATCTGCATAAAGGACTTGTTGGCGAACACATAGGCCACCAGAATTGGTAGAATGGACAAGCAGGCCCCCGCCATCATATAGTGGGTCTGCGAAGCGGCGGAAATGCCGTATTTCAGATTAGCCAGGCCGACAGTCAACGTTTGCAGCTCCGGCTTCGTCATCGTGAATACAAGCGGCAGCAGATATTCATTCCAGGCACCGCGGAAGGTGAACAACGCGCCGACGCCGAGGCCGGGGCCAAGCAGCGGCAGGATGATGGTCCAGAAGGTGCGGCCAAGCGAGCTGCCGTCGATCCGCGCGGCCTCATCCAGCTCCCGGGGAATGCCCTTCATAAAGCTGAGCAGGATAAAGAAGATTGAGGCATGCGCGGAAATCAGGATCAGTATGACTCCCCATAAGGAGCTGTGCAGATGCAGCTTCACCATCAGATCGAACTGCGGGCGCAGCACTACCGCGCCGACGGCAACAAACATCGTGAAGGACTGCATACCGATATAGATCCTCTTGCCGAAAAACTCCAGACGGTCCACCACATAAGCTGCCATGGAGGAGACCACCAGAGTGCCCACTACCACCGAGAGGGACACAATTAGACTGTTCATCGTATATGTGGAGAAATTAGCTTGCTTCCAGGCCTCCAGGTAGTTAGAAAACTGCCATTTGCTTGGCAGGAAGGTCGCACCCGTAGTCAGCTCACTGTTCGTTTTGAACGAGCCGAGAATAGTGATTACGACAGGAATTAAAGTAATAAAGGCGAACACCAGCAAAAAGCACCATAATGACGTCTTTCCCAATACCGTTTTGGTTCTCATGTCACATCTCTCCTCAATCGATCCGATTCATTCGCCGGGACGCATAGAAATAAATGATGGAAATCATCCCTACGATAAGCGCAGAAACGAACGCGACCGCACTGCCGTATCCAAACTCCTGCACCTGGGTTGAGGCTGCGCCGCCGCCGACAGGAAAGAACAGCTTATACAAGTACAGGAACATCACTTCCGTCTTGCCCGCAGGTCCGCCTTCCGTCAGCACCATAATGCTCTCATAGCCCTTCAGTGCGTTGATGATTGCCAGCATAATGACCATCTGCAGGACCGGACCGAGCATCGGCAGAGTAATGAACCGGAACTGCTGTATTTTATTGGCTCCATCCAAAGCGGAGCTCTCATAAACATCCTCGGGTATATTCTGCAGTCCGGCTAGAAACAGCAGCATGTAATTGCCCACCGCGCCCCACACAGCGACAAGAATGACCGTAAGCATGGCATGTTTCGGACCGAGCCAGTCAATGCCGGAGGATGTAATGTTAAATTTGATCAGGAACTGGTTAAGAATTCCGTTGTAAGAATTAAATATGGTAAAAAAGACCACGGCCATGACAGCCGTACTGATCACCGTAGGCATGAAAAAGATAGCCCGCAGCACCTGTCTGCCTCTGAGTTTACGGTTCAGAATCGCAGCCAGCAGCAATGAAAGCGGGATGGAGAGCAGTAGCTTGCCTCCCGCATATACAAAAGTGTTGACAACCGAGTCCCAAAACTGGGTATCCTGCAGAATCCGGGTAAAATTATCTAAACCGATGAAGCGGGCCGTTCCATAGCCTTTGTAATTGTAGAACATGTAGCGGAATGCCCAGGCAATCGGATAGATGCCCAGCACCAGTGTGAGCAGTGCGCTGGGCAGCAGATAGCTGTAAGCAAAAACAGCGTTTTTGGTTTTGCGCATAGGATCTCTCCAGACTCCTTTCCTGTCTTGCTGTATATAGATAAGGATGGGGAGAGCCTCCCCCTCCTTATCCGATCTCTACATCATCGTGGCAGTGAACTTACTTGGCGAATTTCCCGCCAAGCTTAGCCGGGTCAAAACCAGCGTCCGGTTCGGCTTTCAGACCGTCGTTCTTCATCGCATCGTCAAGCGCCGCATTGTACCGTTTGTTCAGATCTGTGATGATAGCATCCAGATCGCCGCCGTTTAGCATGTACTTGAAGAACGCGTCATCCGATTTCATACCCTCCGGCGCAACAGTAGGATAGACCGGCCATACGCCGTCATATTTGTTTGGCAGGAAGCCTTCGATTCCGTTGACCTCCGGCGTCTTTGCTGCGGCGCTGATGGAAGGCACCATCGAGATGCCGTAGCCTTTTTCCTGATACGCTGTAAGCATCTGATCGCTGTACATGAATTCCATGAACTTCCATGCGGCATCCTTATGCTCCGATTTGGAGCTCAGCGCAAGCCATTGTCCACCGAGGAAACCGGAAGCCCCCTTCACATTGCCGTCAATCGTTGGAGCGGGAGCCGCAGCCCAGTCGATTTTGGCCGGAAACTGTGTGCTGTATACGCCAGGCTCCGAGGAGAAGCTCAGATACATTCCGATCTTGCCTTCGGCAAACTGTGCCCGCAGCGGGTCAATATCCAGCGACTCAACACCCGGCAGCATGCTCCCGTTATCCTTGATCTGCTTGAAAGCTTCAATGATCGGCTTGAAGCCGCTGAAGTCAAACCTGGCCGTCTTGAAGTCATACCCGAAACCGCCATAACCGCTCATTTCAGCAATGACCCGTGAAGAGCGTCCAAGCGCACTGGGCGGATTCTTAAAGTTCTGGGCGAAGCCATACGCACCATCCGCTTTCCCCGCTTCGGTCAGCTTTTTGGCGGTGTCCACCAATTCCTTCAGGGTCGTTGGCGGGTTCTGGATGCCCGCTTTGGCGAACAGGTCTTTGTTATAGATGAGACGCATCGTCGTTCCATAGTTGGGAAGGCTGTAGCGCTTGCCGTCAAATGTGTTCAGATCGACCATTTCCGGAAATTTCGCTTTCAGCTCCTCACTCAGGTACTCGTCAATCGGAGCCAGATACTCCTTTTTATAAAAGGTGCCAATCGTATTCTCCTTCACCCGGATGATGTCCGGGGCGTCGGAGGTCTGGAATGAAAGATCTAGTGCGGTATCGAAATCATCACCCTTGACGACCAGTTCCACCTCGATGCCGTCGGTGTTCGTTTCATTGAACTCGGCCACCTTTTCTTTCACAAATTCGGCGTCATGGCGATCTCCCGTCCAATAGCTGATTTTGGTCTTTTCTCCCGGTGCTGATCCGCCTGGCTCTCCGGATTTATCCGTAGTATCGGAATTGCCGCATGCGGTCAGGCCGAATGCCAATACTACGCTTGATGCAGTCAGAAGCAGTTGTTTCCTCATTGCTGTTAGCCCCCTTATATTTCAATACTGATTCCCTACACCTTGATTATAGGGCAGCTCCATAATCTGCATAATGCGGGTAATCCCACATTAAGGGCAGCTTTCTGCTGAAATAATGCCAAACGGGGATGAATCTCCGCTGTATAAGCAGATCGTTCATCCCCGTGGTGTTGACAAATATGTTGAGGCCAGGTTACGCAAGCAGACGCGATTCACCCGGCATCAACCTTTGCCCAGATAAGATATTTTAAACTCCGAAGGTGTCATATCGGTGGACTTCTTGAACACCTCACTGAAATAGCGGCGGTGCTCGTAGCCCAGCTCTATGGCGATTTCCTGCACCTGCATGCCTTCAATCAGCATACTTTTAGCCTTCTCCATCTTTTCATGCGTGACAAACTGCTGAAAGGAAATGCCCGCTACCTTCTTGAACAGGTTAGAGAAATATCCCTGGCTCAAATTGATCTGCTTCGCCACCTGCTCCAGTGTCAGGCTGGTATGGAGATTTGCACAGATATACGCTTTTGCCCGATGAATAATCAGAGTGGACTCCATGGAACGCTCCTCTTCAATCCAGCGGCAGCCTTCCGCACACAACCCTTCCAGCAGCGTGCGTATCTCCTGCAGAGAAGGGGAATGCTGGTTCCTCAGCCGGTTCACCTGCTGCTCTAGTGGCTGAACCTTCTCGTAGGGGAACAATTCCAGCATAACCCGGCAGATTTTGAACGCCAGCTCATAACCGATGTTCTCTACGTACTGCGGCTCGGGCAGCGGGTCCAACTGCAGCAGCTCGTCAAAAATATGCCGCAGCACCTGCTGGCTTTTGTCGCGGTTGCCCGAACGGAGCGCGAACAGAAATTCCTGTTCAGCAGCAACGGAATAATTGTTCACGGACCGGGGTTTATGGACGATACTGGAATAACTGTACACAGCATTTCCGTCTGTATAGAAATGATAAGCCAGCGCGCTGAGCGCCTGTGCGTAGGAATCCGCAAGCTCATGTACCGTTGATACGCAAAGTCCCGTTCCTACCGAGATCGTACACCGGGAATATCGGCTGATATTCGCACAGCAAGCCTCCGCAATCTGCTCGGCAGTACCGGGATCCTCCCCGTTCATCACACAAACGTAACGGTTCGTTGCCTCCCGGAAGATAATCCCCCGCGTCCGGGAGCGTATCGTCTCCTCCAGTATATTTTGCAGGCTGAAGCGGACAAGCTCGATCTCCTGCACCGGCTGGCTGCCGAACTTCTCAGAAAAATGATCAATCTCCGCGATAAATACGATGAAATTCTCCTGATTCAGCGGAATCCCTAAATACTCCCAGCGGGATTTCGCGCTATGTTCCGTGGTCTGATGCTGCATCAGAAAGGTCAGATACTCCTGGCGGAGAATCGGCAGACTTTCTTTGATTTTGGCTTCCATTTCCCTGACTTTCTCCTGCTCCTCACGCTCCTGCAAGCATATCGCCTTGGCCTTCAGCACCACATTCACAATCTCTTCGAGTGAAAACGGCTTTTTGACAAAATCCATCGCCCCGAGGCGGATCGCCTGCTGCGCATAAGAAAACTCTGAATATGCGCTGAGGATAATGATTTTGCACTGGGGCGCAAATTCCAGAATTGCCCGGGTCATCTCAAGCCCGTCCATGCGCGGCATCCGGATGTCCGTAAGCACGATATCAGGCTTGCACCCGCGGATCATCTGCAGTCCTTCTTCGCCATCGAGCGCTGTCCCTGCCACTTCAATGCCGTGCTTTTGCCAGTCCGGCTTGCGGGCAATCATATCCACCACACTTCGGATATCATCGATAACACAAATTTTGAGCAGCCTAGGCACTCTATATTCCATAGCTTCCTCCCTCCCCCCTCAGCGGGCTGAGCGGTATCCATAAATCAGTGCGGGAGCCAGCGCCCGGTTCACCGGACAGCTCCATCCGCGCCTCACCGCCGTAATATAACATCAGCCTATGCCTGATATTGACCAGTGCATAGCCTTTTTTGGAAACTTCACGTTTGTGCATTCCTTGCTCCACCTTCACAACATCCATTCCCTTGCCGTTGTCCTCCACCACAATATGCAGCATGGAATGCTCCGTGGAAATCCGCACTTGAATGACACCGCCCCTTCGGCGGTCCGCAAAGCCGTGCTGGATGCTGTTCTCCACAATCGGCTGCAGCAGGATCTTGGGGACCGGGAAGGACAACAGCTCTTCTTCTCCGATATCAACATTGTACTGGAACAGATCTTCATAGCACTTTTGCTGGATGGCGCAATACTGCTGCACATGGGAAAGCTCGTCCTCCAGCGGAATCAGATCCTTGCCGCCGCTGAGGCCCAGCTGGAACATTTGCGACAAGGCCAGAATCATCTCGTTTACATCGTCATTTTCACCCATCACCGATTTGCAGTAGATCGTATTCAGCGTATTGTAGAGAAAATGCGGTTCCATCTGGGCTGTCAGCGCCCGGATTTCGGCATGGCGTTTGCCCTCCTCGTTCTGTCGCACATCCTCGATCAGGCTTTTGATTTCGGTCATCATCCGGTTAAACTGGAAGCCAACCTGGGCAATCTCGTCATTATATTTGCTCTCATAAGACACACTTAGCTGGTTCTCCTCCACCCTGCGCATCAGTCTGCTCAGCTTGAAGAGCGGCTTAAGGAGGGCGGCTGTCAGTTTGTTCGAGAAAAACCATGTGGTCAGCAGAAACACCAGAATGACATATAGAATTGTCCGCTGCACACCCTTCAGCTGTCCGAGAAGCTGATCCTTGGACTGTATCCCGGCCAGGATCCAGTTCGGCGCAATTGTCGATTGCTTATAATTGACCAGATAATCTTCTCCGTCAAAAGGGTAAAAGAAATTCCCCTCGCTACCAGTGGTGCTGTCACGCAGAAATGCCGGGTCCTTCGGCGGCTCCTCGCGGGTGAACCCGCCGCTCTGCACCACCGCTTCGCCTTCCTTGTTCAGCAGCAGGTATTCCCGGTCATTGCCGGAGCTGTTCTGATTCAGCAGCGAGGTAATCCGGTTCTCCCGGAGGTTGACGACGATGAACACATTCGTAATCGGCGTATGCTCATATATTCCCCGCACCACAAAAGAAACGACACGCTGATTGCCTGTAAACAGCCGGTCGTAATGGGCTTTGGCCCAATAACCGCCGGGATTTTTTTTACTGTTGTCGTACAGCTCCGAGCCGTAAAATGAATGATCTTGCGCCCGCACCTGCGTTGTCGAGTAGAAATCGCCGATTGGCGTTGCAATAAGAACGTTCTCAATAATCGGTTCATTGAAGGTGGCCTGGGAGAGAACATACTGCATTTCCGACAAATGGACATAGTAATTTTTCACATCATGAGCCTGAACATCGATCATCATCTGCCTGTAGGCATCACTCAGCATCAGCGATTGTACCGACATGGCCACATCATTCAGTCTGTAATCGAGCAGCTGCATGGTCTTGTCCACCGTTTCCCTGCTGGTCTCAAAGGCGTTGTTCTGAATTTCCTTCCCGGCAATCCGGTAGGTTAACAATCCCATCGCACTGATTGATAGCGTTATCAACAGAATGAAAGAGAACAGCACTCTCTGTTTGATGGATATCTGATAAAATCTGTCGCTAAGCTTCTCCCGGATCAGCCCGCCCCACCTTCTCGGGGATTTCATGGAGGCACCCGCCCCTTCCTACAGCAGAAATTTCGCCAGTTCGCCGGCTACCAGCCGGTGCCCCTGTTCATTGGGATGATTCACATAGGACAGCAGATCTTCGAGTTCGCCTCCACCGTCGATGTAGGTCTGGAAGGCGGCGAAGCTGTCACATAATCCGACCTTGTATTCTTCAGCGAGCTGCCGGATCTGCCCGGCGTGCTCCAGCAAGGAATGCCAAGCTTCGTTTCCTGTACCATACGACCGATCCCAGGCAGGTGTCAACAGGATGACTTGGTTCCTTGTTCAAGTGAGGCTTGTCCATGGCATACAATATTTAAAGTCCGGTTCTCCGGCCATTGCCGTTTCAGTTCCTTCTTCAATTCCTTTAAATAGTTGTCCGGGCTAGTAGTGTTACTCTCCACATCTGTTCCTCCTTCAGTAATAACAACCTGGAAAATCAGTGATTTCTCGCATTTCCCATCTTACTCCACATTCTTTTGAAGTCAACATAAAAAGAATACCATTGTTGTTTTCTCTTTATTTCATACAAGTGGAAATTGCTGCGCCTATTGAACGTTGAGCCAAATAAATGTCCAGCTTCCCAAAAAAATAGAGCATACCGTCCTATGCGGACAGCAGCTCTATTTCATGGGCAAAACTTCTTCTGAGCAGCCTTAGCATATCCCGCTCTTCTCCACAACACTCAGCCATTCCTTGGCGATCAGATCATGCCCGGCAGTCGTCGGGTGAACGCCATCCCACAGCCAGTAGGCTGCCTCTGCTCTCTCCACAGCTGCGTTGAAAGCATCCTGCAGCGGAACATGCACGGTGCCGAATTGCTGCGAAAGCTCGCGGACAACCCCCTGATAATGGCTGATCCATTTGGACCATCCACTCCAGTCTTCCGCGGGTGCTCCGGTATTCAGGATAAACGGCTCGACCAGCACCAGCTTCGTATCCGGCAGCACTTCGCGCGTCTCTTCCAGCACATGGCGGTAAGCACGTTCGTAACGGTCGGTGCAGCCGCCCGGCTCGCCCTTCATCATTCTCCAAATATCGTTGACCCCGATCAGGATGCTGAGAATATCCGGCTGCAGATAGATCGCATCCTCATTCCAACGGGCATACAGATCGGAGATCCGGTCACCGCTCACTCCGCGGTTGTAGAACATAGGCTGCTGCTCAGCCAGCTCATTGCCCAGCTTGCCGCCAATGATGTAGGCATAGCCATGCCCCAGAATATGATTGGGATCGTTATCGCGGCCACGGTTGCCGTCGGTGATGGAATCTCCCTGAAACAGAATAACTTTGTTTGGCTTAGCAAATGAAATAGACATCCAGCTCACCCTTCAACTATTATAATTAGATAGATTTGGCACTATCTATAATTTTACCGTAATTGCGGCCGATCCTTCAATGATTTGTGATGCTGCTATGCAATGTGATAGGATTTAGCAAATGACATGGAAGGGAATGGAACAAGAATGAAGTATAGAAGATTAGGCAATACAGGCCTTAAGGTCAGTGAGATCGGCCTGGGCAGCTGGCTTACTTACGGAACAGCCGCAGAGCAGAAAGCAGCGGACGCCTGCGTGGCCAAAGCTTTTGAATGCGGTATCAATTTCTTCGATACCGCCAATGCCTACAACCGCGGGGAAGGCGAGAAGGCGATTGGCGCAGCTCTCCGCTCCTACCAGCGGTCGGATTATGTGCTCAGCACCAAGGTGTTTTTCCCGATGGGAGACGGGGTGAACGACCGGGGGCTTTCCCGCAAGCATATTATGGAGCAATGCGAGGCCAGCCTGAAGCGTCTCGGAACCGATTACATTGATGTGTATTTCTGCCACCGCTTTGACAAGGATACGCCGGTGGAAGAAACCTTGCGCGCGCTGGATGACCTTACAGCCCAAGGTAAAATCCTCTATTCCGCAGTCAGCGAATGGAGCGCAGCGCAAATCGCCCGTGCCGGAGGCATCAGCCGCAGGCTGAATCTCCGCCCGCTGGCCTCCAATCAGCCGATCTACAATATGTTCGAGCGTTATATCGAAGAAGAGGTGCTTGAGGTATCGGGGCAGGAAGGACTGGGACAAGTCGTCTTCTCGCCGCTCGCCCAGGGCATTCTGACCGGCAAATACAAGCCGGGACAACAGCCTCCGGCCGGGACACGCGGCGCAGACGATTCAGTGAACGGCGTCATCCGCAGCTATCTGCGCGACGATGTCCTTGGCGTCGTTGCCCAGTTGGATGACCTGGCGGCCAGCCTTGGCCTGAAGCTCTCACAGCTGGCGCTGGCCTGGGTACTCCGCCAGCCAGGTGTCAGCTCTGCACTGATCGGAGCCAGCAAGCCCGGCCAGGTTGAAGAGAATGCACAGGCCTCCGGCATTCTTCTCCAGCAGGAAACGCTGGAGACCATCGACGGCCTGCTCCGCCAGGTGGCCGATTTCGCACCGGCGAGATAGGGAAGCTGAGCGAGAAAGAGAAGGATCATTTATAGCGTGAAGCATATAAATGCTTATCTTTACAAAAAGGACTGTCTTACCCGCAGAGGTTATCTACGGGTGAGACGGTCCTTTCCATACTAATAATGGCCAGGCATCAGGCTGTCTTTCTTTTCATTCATCCGCCCAGCCCCGCCGATTAGTGTTTTATACTTCTTTTGATCCTCTATAGTGGCCAGATGCCTGCATTCTTCAAATAATCTCACGCACCGGAGTACACATGCATCACCATTTATTTTGGCGGAATACTCCAATGCCTTTAACGTATAATGAATAGCCGCCTCATAACGTTGTGCATTAAAGTAATAGGCGGCCACCTCACAGAGAATGTCTGTATATTCATCCCAGGTAACCCGGGAATTAATGATGCCGATTCGGCTCCGCTGCTCTTTGAAATCCAGCTGATCCTGAAAACGTTCGATAATTCCATCCACATTGAACTGATAGCGGTTGGCGGCCTGCATAATTTTCATTAAAGCCGGAAGAATTTCATTTTCCCGGGCCGCAATGAACTCGACATACTCTGTAAGCACATCCATTTGACCGGCCATTAACCGATGGAGATAGGAATTGGCAATCGCCCATTCCTGAAACTGCGCCTTCACCTCCCGGACCTTCTCCGTGTCCTCACGCACCCAGCCGGAGTCCGCGTAGAGTGAAGCATAATGCAAAGCCCGTTCGTATTCGCCACGTTCATGGCATACCGCCGAATGGAGCAGATAAGCGTAAAGGATGTAGAAGCAGATTGGTCTTGCCGGCTCCTTACGCGTCTCACGCTGTTTGGTCACCAGGTACTGATTCTGATATTGGATGGAGGCTTTGCGCTCCATTTCTTCAGCCAGAATATTCACTTTGCTCCAGCGGTGCAGGGAAATATAAATATTTGCCAGCGCGTGCAGCGCATCAAGCTGATCGGCCTCATCCAGCCGTTCGACAAAATATTCAAATTGCGTAGCAGCCTGCAGGTTGATATCCTGATTATCACCCAAAGCGATCGTGAACAAGCGGTATTGGCAGAGCGCCAGCCGTTCGGAATGCTGATACTTCTCGCTCTCCGCTACGCCTTCATACAGCAGCGCCGCAGCTTCTTTTTTGTTATTCCTGTAAAATTCCTCTGCCGTGTCAAACAGCGCTTGAGCATAGGAGATATTATCCATCAGATTATGTACCACTTGCCGGATGCATTCCAGCTTTTCCAGCTCGGCGCAGCGGTGCAGAAACGGGCCCAGCCGCCGCCAGTCCGGCGTGGAATGAATAATGCATTCATCTATATACATTTCATAAAATGCACCTTCAGGCAGACCCATTCCGGCGGTTATCCGGTCCAGCTGCTGCATTGCAATCGGGCGGTTGCCATTGATAATGCTGCTGAGCGTTCCGGAGTTGACAGCGGATATTCCAGCAAATTGATTAATGGTTTTGCCTTCCCTTTTGAGAAAAGCGTCCAGTTCCCCTTGGATCGTAGTCTTAGGCTCCAAACAAACTCCACCTCTCAAATCCAAATATTTGAACAATAATCCAGATATTCCTACATAATAGGTGTAAATATTACACAGGTCAACATCCATTGGCACGTTCAAAAGTGGTTGACAGATGGAAATAAAAGCTCTTATCTTCTAATTCCTTACATCAAGAGATCAGCTTGGACTTCTCAGCCTGTTCTGCGGCTTTGCGGATGAAGCGTTCAAGCGGTTTCTGCAGCGTAAGCCCCAGCAGCAGCGCCAGCACGCCGAAAAGCAGCAGAGCCAACACATCGCGGAAGACCACCTCCGGCAGAATCCCCCCTACCGCTTCCCGCAGCAGACTGATCGCATAGGTAAACGGCATAAAAGGATTCAGGATCTGAAAGAAATGCCCGGTGGTACTGATGGGAAATGTGCCTCCGGAGCTGGAGAACTGCAGCACCATAAATACAATCGCAATTCCTTTTCCCAGATTGCCGAAGACCGAAACGAGGGTGAACACAATCGTCACAAATACGATGCTGATTAACACAGCAAACAGCACAAACCAGCCTTTATCCGCGACATAACAGTTCAGGATATAAATATTGCCAAACACCGCTACCAGTGCCTGAAGAATTCCGATGGTCAGAAAGGTCAGCAGCCGCCCGATATACAGCTGGTGGCCGGTATATGTGATGCCTCCTGTATCGACTCCCGTTCGCAGCAGGGAAATCATCAGGGTTCCCCCCACCCATAAGGAGAGCACGACATAAAAAGGAGTCATCGCCGAGCCGTAATTCGGAATCGGGTAGAGCGTCTTCTCCTTCAGGACGACCGGACTGGCGAGAAAATCGCTTTTGCTCTTGATATCTCCGCCCAAGAGCTGCGCGATATCTTCCAAATTCACTTCACTTTTGATTTGCCGGATGGTCGCTGCCGCTTTGCGGACTGCGGCTTCAAGCGTGGGAAGATCCTCACGCACCAGCTGTGCAGCGCGCTCCACGCCCTGATCAGCACGCGGAAGTCCGGTGGTGATCAGCGCCGCTGCCCTGCGGAATTTCTCCTCTGCGGCAGGCAGATCATTGCGGGCAAATTCAGCGGCTCCATGGATCGCTACTCCGGCAGCGGGGAGTCCGCTCTCGATCTGCGGAAGAACATCCGTGACGAAATGATTGAACGTAGCCATCTTGTCCTCAAGGCCGCTGGCTGCCGCATGCACATCTTCGCGGATTGCAGGCAGGTTCTGCCGCAGCGAAGCAAGGCCCGACTCTCCGTATCCGATTGCCGCCGCCGCCTCATCCAGAACTGTATTCAGTGCGTCAAGGCGCTGTGGAACATTTTGCAGTGCCTTGGCGGCAGTCCCTGCGGTGCTGGTTAGCTGCTTCATGGAGTCCGTTACCGCCGGCATGCCTTCTGCATTGTAGCGCGCAACAATTCTATTCAGCGCCGTTTGGCTCTGCCCGGCGGCCAGACTAAACTGCTCAAGCGCGCCGGCGTCCGGGCCGCCTCCGGCCTGCAGCGCCGCCGCAAGCTTGTCCGCCCGGGAAGCAGCGGATGTGAACTGCTCCTGCACTTCACTTAAAGCATTGATGTCGCCGGTCCGCACCGCCCCGGGCGACAGGCTGTTCACCGCGCCAAGCAAAGCCGCGGTGTGGCCCAGTGTCCCGCTTCCGGCCGACAGCCGGGCTGAAGCGAGCTGCAGCTGCCGGGCTGCCGCCGGCTGCTGTTCCTTGCTGTTCTGCAGCTCTTCGGCAAGCTGCACGGCGGCATCCCCGGTCTGCTGCAGCAGATAGAAATTCTGCTGCATAATCAGGGGAATGCTCTCGAAGGCCGCGCCGTTCTGTTCCAGAAACTGCTGCAGCTCCTGCCCAAAGCTGCTTCCGGCCGCAGCCAGCCGGTCCGCCTGCGGCAATGCCTTGGCCGCGGCATTTACCACTGCACCGGCTTCCGACAACCGCTCGGAAGCCCGGTCTAGCACCTCGTCCACCTTGCCGAAATTGTCATCCAGCCCGGTGACCAGAAGAGCAGCCCGCTCCAGCTCAGGAAGCTTGCTGCTCAGCGTCTGCAGCTGCCCGGCGGCTTCACTGATCTGGGACCAGTGCTCGTCGATCGTCTCCGCCGCCGCTCCAG
Source organism: Paenibacillus paludis (assembly GCF_042610515.1). Lineage (NCBI taxonomy): Bacteria > Bacillati > Bacillota > Bacilli > Caryophanales > Paenibacillaceae > Paenibacillus > Paenibacillus paludis. The sequence goes on along the minus strand of NZ_JBGJZP010000010.1, from coordinate 149,773 downwards.
CCTGTTCCACCTCCGGCAGCTTGCTGGTAAGGGAAGCGATCCTCCCGGCGGAAGAGGAGATCTCCGGCCAGTTCTGCTGCAGCTTGAGCACCAGCTTGCCCGCCTTGTCTATTTCCGGCAAGCTGGCCTCCAGCTTGAACAGCCCCTGCTCCACCTTGCGGATTACCGGCAGCTCGGATTGAAATTCCTCATCAATGTGACGGAGGGCGTTAAGCACCGTGCTGCTGAGTGTTTCGATAAAATGCTCACTGATTTGCGACGTGATCGTCGAAGCACCCTTCGCAGTGATTTTGGGCGCGATGGCATTGATCTTTTCGTTAACGGTATATTCTACCTCGGGCTTCACCAGGTTGCCCTCAACGATTCCGGCCATCCGCTGCGAGAACTCTGCGGGAATGACGATGCTCGCATAATAGTCTCCGCGCCGAACCCCAATTTCAGCGGCCCGGGCATCCGTAAAGGTCCAGCCCAGTGTCTTATTGTTATACAGGCTGTCCAGCACCTGGTCACCGATATTGAAGCTTTTTCCCTGCAGCTCCGCCCCTTTGTCCAGACTGGCCACGGCGATTTTGATGCCGGAGGTGTTGCTGTATGGATCCCATACTGCGGCCACATTTACCCAATCATACACAGAGGGCAGCACAATAAGCGCTGCAATCAGCAGCACCGCCACCGGAATCCTGAACAGGTTGCGCCAATCGTTCAGATAGATCCGCCATATTTCCGCCATCCGCCAGTCACCCCCAAGCCGTTATTTGGATATTTTAATATGCCCCGGCATGAAGCTTTTTACAAATCTGCTGCCGTTTATCACATCTTCGGCAGTTCTGATAGACCTCAGCAAAATTTTTGCAACATTTCTTGCTAATTTACGTTAATAGAGGTACATACCCCGTTTGAGAACTATAGCGAAGGGTAAAGAGGTATATAGGCTATTCACAAGCCATATTTAAGCCAAGGGGGAAATGAAAAGATGTTATTGAAAAACTCCAAGTATGTACTGCCTTTGCTGGTCCTGCTGTTTCTTTCCCTCGCAACAACGGCAAGCACAGCGGGAACTCGTGCGGAAGCGCAAAGCGGCGGGCAGATTCAGCATCTCACAGCATATATTCACGATCTACAAATCGTAGACGGCAAGCTGATGCTTAATGCGGACGATATCGAATGGTTTGAGGGCGCGGACGCCAACCGGGTGTTTGCCGAGCGGGAGCCGGATGACGCGGCAGAGCTGGGAGGCGCACCAGACGGATATTATATCGTTAACGACAGCGATTTGCTAACCTCTTATCCGGTTGCCGATAATGCCGGTGTAACCATGCAAATCTATGATCATACTGGAACGATCGAGGATCTGGATATCAACTGGAACGAGGGAATTTCTCTACCACAGTTCCAGAAGGAATTCGCCAAGACCGATATTATCGACTTAAGCCAATTTCCATACCATCTCACGATCGAAGATGGTCAAGTAACTTCAATTGTGCAGCAATACATTCCATAACCATTGTTATAGTCGTACAAATTAAGACGGTGTCTGCCCATCCGGGCAGACACCGTCTTTTTGGTACGCCTTCTTAGCGCGCGCCCCATAGTTTTAAGTTGAGAGTTGCCAAGGGTGGAAAAACTAAAGCATTAGACTAGAAATGCTGCTGCCAAGCGGCTTTCAAAAATAATACCTGCAGTGTCCATGAAATAAGTACTAGACTGGCCCAACAATAAAAACAGCGGTAAGCCTTAAAATAAAGTCCTAGTCTGCCGCTGTTTATTGAGCTATCGTTTTCCTTTAGCTGAATTGAAAGACTTATTTAAAGCTTTCTTTAAGCGTCCAAGGAATAATGCCCTCAAACTCTAATTGCAGAGTAGGGTTAGGGAACCCATCAGGGAGTGAACTGACTCCATTGGTGAATCCAAATTTAAAACCATTGATCTCAATCATATTATTCGTGGCTAAATGACTGACTTCTTCACTCGTTTCAATCCAACAATCAGGACCGCTTATTAACTCTCCTACTATATGAAAAAAACCGCCGTATAAATGCATACCATCTTTTATTTCACAATATTCCGAGACCTCACCTTCTTTGGTTGGGTCTATTCCTAAACTTCGAAAAAAATCTAAAACTGGCTTAGGTATTAGTTCAATAGCACTTACAAAATTCTTACAGAAGATACAATCACATCTTTCAGTGATTTGATGATAGGCTTGGTAAAAATCTTTAGTTTTCTCAACATCTACTTCAAGATTCCAATCCCCAATTTTCATCTGCTTCATGGAAATATCCCCTTATAAAGAGTTCTTAAAACAGTCATATACTAAGGGTCGAGTTCCTACACCGTCATGATCAATAACTTAACGACAGAAGGAGTAGTTGCGGCGGCGGCAAACTGCTCCTGGATCGCTGAACTAACGTTTCCCGTTAGCTCAATACTTGAATTGAATCCGAATAATTATCAATATTGATGAATCAACGGCAATATACCGGATTGCACCTGTTTTACTGTTCCGGTTCACGAAAAACCTGCGGTACATCACCATAACGCGCCGCCGTATCTTTACTACATATTATGCTCTTATTTTTAGGTAGTAGAAGTTCTGTCCGCATCATTCTACTATTCAAATTTTAACTGGAGCGAATCACAAATTGGCATATAGCCTATCTTTTGATAGATGCTATTAGATGTGGGATTTGCTAAGTCCGTATATAAGACGCACTTAGTAAACCCTTTATCCAATGCAAGTTGGCTTATTTGCGCCACAATTGAAGTAGCGTAACCCTTCCCGCGCTCATATGGAGGGGTATATACAAATGCCACGCCAATAGCCGTCTGCATTTCCCTTGTATATCCTGCCATAGAAACGGGTATCCCGTTGTCCTCTAAAATATAGAGTTTTTTCGATGCTACTCGGTAGAGGTAAGGGTCTGCATCTTGCGGGATGGACATTTCTGTTTTGCCATAACTCCCCGCTGCATAAAATGCTTCAGCCCAGTATGGGAAAAAGTGAATATCCTTTTCATCTAGCAATCGAACGATACCAACCTTTTGAATGTCTGGGTTTGCTGCCGTAAGTTCATATATACGTTGGCTCATGGTTGTTTTAAAGGTTATTCCCTTGCGGAAGGTATATTCTTTGGCAAAATACTCTGCCAAGGTTTTTTCGGTGATCACACCTGGAATTTCACGGTCTTTCAGCCCATCTATCAGACAGTTTATAGCTTCTGGGTTAATTATGTTGTCTGTTGCATAAAGCGTAATATTGTGTGGCGGTGTCATTATGGCGGTAAGTTGTATGCCCTTAGCATCCGAAATAGTTGCCATAAGCCAATTTACAGGGTTACGCCAGTCTGTTTTGTCTTTTCCTTCATGCCCAATTATGATATTGCCAAGAGGAATCAAATTTTGTGCTTCATGACGCATCAGCACATCATAGGTATCATTGTAAAACTCATGCACATCCGTATACAACTTGAATTGCATTGCAACATCACCCTTTCATCTGCTCAACTTTTATCCGGATTTTTCGAACTAATCCTTCTTTCTTACAGTTGCCGCAATGTCAAACGTTCTGTAACCATCAATTTACTCATTCGATAACCTCCAATTTAATAATTAATTTATGAAGACGCAAAAAAACCCCATCCCATTAGGGACGAAGTTGCTCCGCGTTACCACCCTGATTGACGTTTATAATAAACGCCCTCTTAGCCATCGTCCAACAACGATGCTTCTTTGTAACGGTAGAATCCCGGTCCCATCTACTATTATTCGGGGGACAGCTCTGAGGTGATTTTTTGATTCGGATATCCGCTGCCTCGCACCAACCGGCAGTTCTCTGAACGGCGTTTCCAGATCTACTTGGCCTCTTCATCGCATTTGCTAATTATTATTTAAGTTTAATATAAGATATGCGGAATATTCTGTAAATAGCTCAAACAAAAACTCACATTATTAAACTATTCTGCCCGTTAGTTGAACAACTTGTTACTGCAATTATCTTAGTTTCCTTATACTAAATCGTTCTTAGCTAAGTCGAAGGCTACTGCGATTTTAATCTGAAACGTTTTACTAAGTCCCTTTATCCAATTCTCAATTGAATACACATCAACAATCGGAGCAACTGTTTTATCATAACGGTCCAGTTCAATCTTAATAACTGAGTGAGTATCAACTAGAAAGCTAATAATATCCTCACCTTGGTCGGGTGTCCAAGATAAAACGTAGGCTGTCTTCATCACGGGAAATGTCTCTCTAATTATGTTTAAAAACCTACGCATGGATATATCATTGAATAAATGAGATTTTGATGCTATTAATTCTTCTCGATATGACTGTTCTGTCATAGTTCCTTTGAGTTTCATGTGGTGCCTGCTTTCCTTAAAGATGCGACCCATTCGCGATTACGGCGAATAATTAACTTTGCCCTTATATATTCAAGGTAGGCACCATACTATCCTGCCCATTAGCTTAATCTCATAGACCTTAAACAATTGTTGCACTGTAACCTCTTTCCTTACCTTCTTCAACTGCATTGATATAACCATCAAAGTAATACGGTATGTCATCTTCTTTCCCATTCTGAATTCTACCTCTAACTTTATCGAAAGCAAAAATTGAAATTGAAAAATCTGGCTCACCAGTGACTAAAACAGGTTGTTTTCTATCTTGTATCCAATAATAATTCCCACCAAAATTCCTTCTTGCTACTTCGAAAATGTAACTTCCAACCATAGAAGAAACAGAATCCAAAGAATCGTTATCTATTTCATACTCACATAATTCTTCAAGAATATCGTCTACTTTACGTAGGCTTTGTACACTAAAATCAAAATTCCCTTTATCAGAAAAATTATTTGTGAAGCTTTCTGCCGTTGAAATAATGTCTTGTTCTAATCTACTTTGCATAAATTCTAGCCTCCAATTATAAACATCATTGGAATATGGACATATCCAAAAACGTTTATTTTTCACTTTTATATCCCATAATCTCCTCTCCAGACATTTCCATTATCCTGCCTCGTTAGCTTAATGAGGTCGCCTATTGGTCCGCGGCGGCCTTATGATGTGTTTTCTACACTAACGTTACCCGTTAGTTGAATCAATTTTCACTAAAGTAAGCCATCTTAATAAACGCTAAAAAACCAATAATTTTAGAAAATAAAAATTAAAATGTATATTATTCCGACTGCTAATTTAATAAGTGAAATAACGTATTCTTTTGAGCCTTTCAAATACCTCCATTCGATAAAGGCATGTTGTCCCATGGCAACTATAAAAAATATTAACAAGAACCACTTAAGTGAGTTGATATTTGTTGTATCCAAAATGAAGAAGAAAATACAAAAACTAATGACAGCAAGTAGTCCTTTTACCCACCTATTGATATTCTTTCCAATAGTATCTGAAATTTTATTTAATTCTTCTACAATGAAATACTTCTTTATAGTTAGATCTATTAAGGCTAAAAGTATCACTAATATTGAAATTGATAAACTCGTGGATTGTATATTTGAAATTGAATACGTCATAAACTACCCCCTTTTAGTATGCTTAATAAACATTACTCTAAAGCCTTTTAAGACATGAAAATTATACCATTAATTAGGACGTTGAAATAAATGAATGTTGCGCTAACCTGCCCGTTAGCTTCATGAAGCAACGACAGTCCAATGCTTTATTCCCCTTAAGCATCCAATAAATCTAACCTTTTCACACATATTCGAACGTTGCACTATTTACCCGAAAACACTATACCTATAAGCTTATTTATGAATCAAGCTTCGTGTATCATACTTTATAGATTATAGGATTGGTGATAAATATGACTATTGGAACAACACCGCACACTGCGGCAAATAAACCTGTACTACACGATTTCCGGATGGATCAGGTCAGCATTACCGATCCCTATTTCATGAATGCGTTCGCTAAAGAAATCCAATATCTCAAAAGCTACGATTCCGACCGGCTGCTTGCAGGCTTCCGGGAGAACAAGGGACTGGCTCCCAAAGCCGATAAATATCCCGGCTGGGAAAATACAGAGATTCGCGGCCACACGCTGGGGCATTACCTAGCCGCCTTGGCCCAGGCCTATCAGAGCACCAAAGATGATGAAATTGGCCTGAGACTGAAGTATATTGTCTCGGAGCTTGCACTCTGCCAGCTGGAGAGCGGATATCTTTCGGCTTTTTCCGAGCAGCTGTTTGACAATGTGGAGAATAAACAACCCGCCTGGGTACCCTGGTACACCATGCACAAGATTATCTCCGGTTTGACAGCCGTTTACTCCGCCACCGGAAACGAAACAGCTCATGCCGTTGTAACAAAATTGGGCGAATGGGTGTACCGCCGCACCTCCTCCTGGTCTCCCGAAATCCAGCAGATTGTCTTATCCGTGGAATACGGGGGAATGAACGATTGCCTGTATGAGCTGTACAAAATCACCGGAGATGAGCATCATTTGAGCGCAGCCCATCAGTTCGATGAGCTGACCTTGTTCACACCGGTCCGTGAAGGCAAGGATATTCTCAAAGGTAAACATGCCAATACTACCATTCCAAAATTCCTCGGGGCCTTGAACCGCTATCTGGCGCTCGGCAAGAGCGAACAGTTCTACCTGGAGGCTGCCGCGCAGTTCTGGGAAATGGTTGTGCATCACCATAGCTATATTACCGGAGGCAACAGCGAATGGGAGCATTTCGGCGATCCGGATATGCTGGACCGGGAACGCTCCAATTTCACCGCGGAGACCTGCAACAGCTACAATATGCTGAAGCTCTCGCGCGAGTTGTTTAAGATTACCGGTGACGTCAAATATGCCGATTTTTACGAAAACACCTTTTTAAACGCGATTGTCTCTTCACAGCACCCGCATACCGGGATGACGATGTATTTTCAGCCGATGGCAACAGGTTATTTCAAGGTATATAGCTCACCCTTCGAGCATTTCTGGTGCTGCACCGGAACGGGCATGGAGAGCTTCACCAAGCTGAATGACAGCATTTACTTCCACAATTCCGGCACCATTTATGTGAACCAATATTTAAGCTCGACGCTGCTTTCTGAAGAACATGGCCTTAAGCTGACGCAAACCGCCGCCCTTCCGTACAGCGATACCGTGCAGTTCACGGTGCAGACCCTGCAGAATAAAGATACCGCTCTATCGCTCAAGCTGCGGCTGCCGGACTGGATTGCCGGTGAACCCGTGCTGAGCCTGAACGGAAAATCCGTCAGCTTTGTGACTGAAGAGGGGTATGCCGTACTGGACAGGGTTTGGGCAGACGGGGATATCCTGAAGCTTAAAGTGCCCATGAAGCTTAACTATTTCAACCTGCCGGATGCACAGCATGTGGTTGCCTTCAAATATGGCCCGGTGGTGCTGAGCGCCGCCTTGGGACAGGACGATATGTCACAGTCGGCGACAGGAGTAGCCGTCAGTGTGCCGACCCGAAATATGCTGGTCAAGGATTTCATTACCACGGTTAACGCCAGCCCTGAGGAATGGCTAAACGGTTTTGCTGACCATTTTGAGACTCTGGAGGATGGCCTGGCCTTTGCCCTGCGTGGTACTGACGAAGACAACCGCCTGGTATTCACTCCTCACTATAAGCAACACAGTGAACGTTACGGAATCTATTGGCGCCTTGTTGAAGCAGACTCTGCGGAGCTGCAGGCCCATATTCTGCAGGCCAAGCTGCATCAGAGAGTACAGGATGCCACCATCGACAGCCTGCCGGTCGGCAATGACCAGTACGAGCTGGAGCATGGGATACAAGGCGAGAACACCTCTGTAGCCACCTGGGACGGATATAACATCCGCAAATCGGAGAATAACGGCTGGTTCAGCTATAGACTGAAGCTTGTGCCGCAGACCGACAACTACTTGTCGGTTACGTATTTCTCCGGCAGCAACGGGAAGGAGATCGCCATTTATGTGGACGGCGAGCTGCTGGCCAGCGAGACGCTGCACACGGATAAGCCGCGCAGCTTCTATAACAAGCGGTATCTCATCCCGGCCGCAAGTGTACAGGACAAGACAGAAGCGGAAATCAAGTTCGTGATCCCGGGTCAGGAGAACGGCATCTTCGACCTGCTGCGTATGATGATAGGCTTTGACGCCGATGCCCGGCTGCAGGAACTGAGCTTTAGCAGAGGGGTCTTATCCGATCCGTTCAGCAGCAATACCACTTCCTACACGCTGACAGTTCCGCAGGGGACAGAGCTTCTTGAGATGAAGGCGGTGCCGAAGCACAAGAACGCGCTGGTCTATATGGGCGATATTCTGGTCGAGGATACGTCACCAAGGGAAATTGCACTGGAAGACAGCCGTACAGAACTGACCCTCACTGTCAAAGCGGAAGATCATTCCACGGTTCAAGAATACAAGGTTACTGTATTAAAGAAATAATGCTCAACCCCATCCCAAGCAAAAATCCAGCCGCAGTTGCGGCTGGATTTTTGCTTGCACATATAGTCTACCTTGTAATAAGGGGTGGAGACCGGATGAATCAAGCATGTAATTGGACAACATCATTACCCTTTGACTGAACCGATCATGACCCCTTTATCGAAATATTTCTGGATAAACGGATACACAATCAGAATCGGCAGCGTGGAAACGATAATGACCCCATACTTGACCTGATCCGCATACTGCTGGGCATAACCTCCGGCCGAACCACCCGCACCTGCGCCTTGCGAGAACACCTGATTGGACAACAGGATATCTCTTAACACAATCTGCAGCGGCTGCAGGTTGTTGCTGCGGATGTAAATCAGGCCAGTGAAGAAATCATTCCAGTGTGCAACCAGATAATATAGACCGATGACCGATACTACCGCCTTCGACAAAGGCAAGGCTACCTTAAGAAAAAATTTGAAATGCGTGCACCCGTCCATGGAAGCAGCCTCGAACAGCTCCTTGGGGATGGAATTCTCAAAGAACGAACGGGCAATGATCAAATTGTAGACGTTCACGCAAAACGGAAAAATAAAGACCCACATCGTATTAGTCATATGCAGATCCTTCATCAACAGATAAGTCGGAATCAGTCCGCCGTTAAAAAAGAGGGTGATTACAAATGTCAGCATCAGGAATCGTCTGGCCCGGAATTCCTGTCTGGACAGCACATAAGCCGCAGGCAGCGTGAACAGCAGGTTCACCGCCGTTCCGAGAACCGTATACAGCAGGGTATTTCCGTACCCCGTCCAAATCCGCGAGTCCTTGAAGATTTCACTATAGCCAAAGAAGCTGATATTTTTCGGGAAAATCGTTACCTGCCCCGTCGACACCAGCGTGGAGTCACTGACGGAGGCGATAATTACAAAATACAGCGGGTACACGATGCTCAGAAAGATAAGCAGGCACACTGCATATACGACGGCATCAAAGAGGACATCCGTCAACTTTTTACCCTTTTGGTTAATAAGCTGCATGAACACTCCACTCCTTCCCTAAGTGCTGCTACCACAGGCTGATGTCAGAGGATTTCCGGGCAACCAGATTCATCGCATACAAGAAAATAAAGTTGATCACGGTATTGAACAGGCCAATGGCCGCGGAATAGCTGAACTGATTGCTGATAATCCCGATTTTGTAGACATAGGTGGCAATGACCTCAGATACCGGAAGGTTGAGGGCATTCTGCATCAGGAAAACTTTCTCGAAGCCGGTACTGAGCACGTTCCCCATACTAAGCACGAACAAAATGATAATCGTAGGGATCAGCGCCGGAATATCGACATGCTTGATCGTCTGCCAGCGACTGGCTCCATCAATTTTGGAAGAGTCGTAGAGCTGCGGGTCCACCGTGGAAAGTGCAGCCAAATAAATGATGCTGTTCCAGCCGCAATGCTGCCAAATCTCCGATAACACATACACAGGAACAAAGGTTTTGGTTGAGCCCAGCAGGTTGATATCACCCAGACCGATCGAACTCAGGATATGGCCGATAACCCCGGAGTTCGGGGAGAGTAGCACATTCAGCAGCCCCACCATCACGACAATGGAGATAAAATGGGGCAGATAAACGGTCGTCTGGAGCGTTTTTTTCGCCCGCTTCCAGCGCACCTGGTTAATCAGCAGGGCAAGTATAATCGGTGCGGGAAAACTCAGAATCACGGTTGCCAGACTGATGGCTATCGTATTCTTCATCAGGTCCGCAAACATATAGCTGTCGAAAAACTGCCGGAAATAAAACAGCCCTCTCCATGCGCCCCCCGTCAGCCCCTTGGAGAAGTCATAGTCACGGAACGCCAGCTGGATGCCGTACATCGGAATGTAGTTGAAAATAAAGATCACAACGATTGCCGGAAAAATCATAATCCACAGCTGATAATCCCGTCTGAAGGTATTCACCACGGTAGGCTTTTTATGAGCCGATTTCATCAGAACCATCACTCCCATTAAGGAGCCGGAAGAACGGATGCCTTAAGTCCCCCGGCACGGCTTCTTCCGGACTCAGTTTCTCTTAGGGTCTGCGCTTGCTGCTTATTGATTGCTCTTGTAATCATCGTAATATTTCTGTATGATCTCAATATTTTTGGAGACGCCGGTCTTCTCAATGTTTTTCACATAAGCATCCCATTCCGAATCAATTCCGCCCTTGGTGATCCATTGCGACCACTTCGAGAGGGCCAGAGACATCATGCTCGTATTGTTAAGACTCATCGCGTTGTTGTCCGCTGCACTGTATTTAATAAACATGCTTGGCAGCACATCCGTATCCTTGTTGATGGCGTCTAGAGCCGCCTTAAGCGGTTCGGTCTGTTTACCGACGGACTGCATATCCGTCCCCAGCGTCAGCTTCAGGGAATCCGCAATGTACATTGCCCCGTTATCCGCCCAGGATGAGGTCCATTTCCAGGTGCCCGGGTCCATCGCCGTGTCTGTAGGAGGCAAAATAGTATAGGTTCCGTCCCCGTTATCGCCAATGTTAGTGCCAAGCGAGCCGAACAGTACCTGCATACTTACTGTAGGATCATACAGCTCATTAATAAACTTCATGGCCGCTTCCTTGTGTTTGGATTTGGCGGACATTTGCACGGTGTTGACCCCATAGTTCAGCGAATTATAGTCATAACTCCAGGAAATCTTGCTGGTTGATCCGGCTGACACTTTCAGAGGTGACATCGAAGTATACTGCGGAGCCAGCGCATTGCCGACTCTGTCGGTCACTTCCCAGCCCCAGGTGAAGCCGACAGCCGCCGTGTCCCCGTTGCCCCGGGCGACGGATTGGAATTTGGTATAGTCCTGGGTGAACACCTCAGGATTGATAAGTCCTGCGCTGAAGCATTTATTCAGGAAAGTTACCAGCGTTTTGTAGCGTTCATCCGTGAAGAAGTTCTTCACCTGTCCGTCCTCCACAAAATAGCCGAGCCCGCTGTTGTCCGTCAGTGTAATACCTTCGCTGCCCAGCAGCACCGTAGGCATGAAAGCACCAAACGCTACAGTTCCTGTAGGCGCAAAGTCCATCGGAATTTCGTCGCCCGGATCGCCGTTTCCGTTGGCATCTTCATCCTTGAACGCTTTCAACACATCGTATAATTCATCCCAGTTGGTCGGCATTTGCAGGCCCAGGTTATCCAGCCACTTTTGGTTGATGAACTGGCGTGTGGTCGTTTCCGGCCAGAATCTTTGATATTTAGGCAGGCCGTAGATTTTACCATCGAGCTGTGTGGCAATTACCTTGGTCTCCGGCTTGGCGTCGAACATGGCCTGCACGTTAGGGCCGTACTCTTTGATCAGCCCGGTCATATCCTCGAACAACCCCGGGAACTGCGAGAAATCGGCATCGGTGATGGAGTTGACGCCCACGATCAGGTCGGGAATATCTCCGCTGGCCAGCAGCGTGCCTTTTTTCTGATCCCAGTCCGCCGTGACCTCCTGCCACTCAATTTCAACCCCGGCCCGTTCTTGGGCTTCCTGCAGCCATTTCATTTTAGTGAATTCCTGAGTTAACGGATGTTTGGTCATGATGGCGGTAAGCTTAACCTTCTTGCCTGTGTTGCCTGAGCCGGCAGCCTCTGTATTTGTATTTGTATTGTTGCCGCCCGAGCACCCGGACACCGTTGCTGCGCTGAACACCAGCACGAGCAGACCCACTAGAAATTTTTTCATTTTGTATCCTCCCTTTTTCTGTTCGATCGTAGCAGGAAAAAGATGATATACTTCATGAATACCTAAAATTAACCAAATGAAACCGAAATCCAAATACACACATCACCAAAATGTATCCGCTTTCAAATGCAGTTTAAAAAATAGAGATCATAATCTCCGGGAATCTAAGCGGATTTATGAGCCTTTTCATCCTTCTCCTTCCTTTGGAACGTCGTTTTGTTATCTCTAGCTTACGCTTGTTTTAAATTTGGATAAATAGTTTAAAGTTCGAATATGTGTGAAAAGGTTATCAATTACCTAAACATTTTTAAGCGGTAAGCGCTTTACTTCGGGGCAGCTTTCCTTAATAATAAGAGTACGCAAGAGTGTACAAAAGTCAGATTAAAGGGGACAAGCGGATGATTGCTTTCGAGCTGATCGTAGATACGCCGGTCGATTTGGAGATCACAGGCAAATTTATCGCCCCCTCCTCCGATTGGATTCACTTAAGCAGAATTTTGCAGGATTACGAGCTTATTGTCATGACCGAGGGGGTATTATACCTGGCGGGAGACCAGCAGCATTTTGTTGTCTCCAAGGGAGAGTATCTGCTTCTGCCCCCCTCTACCAAACAGTACGGATATAAGGCTTCGGAATGCAGCTTTTACTGGCTTCACTTCAAGTCACAGGACGGGATCAGTATTACCGACATCTCCACCCATCCCCGAAACAGGGAGGACAACAAACTGCTGCTTCCCCAGTACGGAACCTTGAAAAGTCTCGAGAAAATCATTGTCATGATGAAGCAGCTTCAGGATTCGGTCCGGGGCTACAATCAAAAGACACTCAATAACTATATGTCCACGGTCATTTTGTGCGAGCTGTACAACCAGGTCTTTCACAGTGAACATAATCCCGCCAAAAAAAACAAGCAGGAACAGCTGTACAATGACATCGTGGACTATATCAAGTGGAGCAGAAGCGAGCATATTAAGGTATCGCAGATCGCCACCTACTTCGGTTATAACGAAAAGTATTTATCCCATCTCTTCACCCGGATTTCGGGCATCTCCCTGAAGCAGTATATTTTGCAGCAAAAGATGGAGCTGGCCAAATTCCTCCTCTCGGACACCAACCAGAATGTAAGCGAGGTCTCACAGCAGCTTGGCTACAAGGACTGCCATAACTTCATGAAGTCCTTCAAGAAAATCGTAGGCTTAACGCCCACGGATTTCCGGAACGCCTACGCCAAACGGCTGCTTTTTTATGAGTGAATACACCAAACAGCAAAGAGTCCAGGTCCCCATGGTTATACGGGATTCCTGGACTCTTTGTTGGTTTGAAGCTGCTCAGTTCAGAACCTTACTTGCTGCTGTCCTTCACGGGCAGGCCGAAGTTAGGTGTGCCGTCTTCGTTCCAATGCAGCACCTGTGCACGGGTATGACGGTTGGGGTCATAAAGCGGATCGCCGGTAATTTCTTTATAATTACGGGCATGGTAGATCAGCACATCTTCACCTTGTTCATTCACAGTGAAGCTGTTGTGTCCCGGACCGTATTGTCCGTTCTCCTCACTGGTCTTGAACACAGGATCGGGATGTTTAGTCCAAGATGCAGCATCCAGCAGATCGCTGTCTTCATCGGCATACAGCAGGCCCATGCAGTAATTGTAATCGGTAGCACTGGCCGAGAAGCTCATGAATATGCGGCCGTTGCGTCTCAGTACCGCTGCGCCTTCATTTACACTGAAGCCAATCTTCTCCCAGGAATACTCAGGTGTCGCAATCATGGTCTGTGGACCGGTCAAGGTCCAGGGGTTGCTCATTTCGGAAATGTACAGGTTGGAGTTCCCTGGAATTCCAGGGTCCTTCTGCGCCCATACATAATACAGCACTCCCTTGTGCTGGAACGTAGTCGCGTCCAGGGCAAAGGACTCCCAGGCTGTTTTCACCTGGCCTTTCTCTACCCATGTGCCTTCGAGCGGATTGGCTGATTCGTTCTCCAGGGCAAACATACGGTGATCGAACAAACCCTCGTTCGTTTCAGTTGTGCGGGCAGCGGCGAAATAAATGTACCATTTCCCGTCAATATAATGAATTTCAGGTGCCCATATATTCGCGCTTAGCGGTCCCGTCTCATATTTCCGCCAGGCTACAACCGGTACGGCTTCAGTAAGTCCTTCAATGGTCTCTGACCGGCGCACCTCGATCCGGTCATATTCCGGCACGGAGGCGGTGAAGTAATAATAGCCATCAGCATGTTTATACACCCATGGATCAGCGCGCTGTTCCACAAGCGGATTGCTGTATTCTCTATTTGTGTTCATAATGGTTTCTCCTTTGATCTGATCAGTAAATATAAAGAATGAATTCGCTGCTTCTCTACTCCAAAGTAAGCACAACTACAGACGCAGGCGGAAGGACACAGTTCAGCACTCCATCCTCCAAAGCTGCAGCTTCGTAGACAGACGGCGCTACCTTGTCTGGCGTCTGGAACGTGTTATGTGCACCAAGCTCCGTATGTGTTAGAATTTGCCCGGTTACCCGGGTTGGCGCTGCGCCACCGATACCAAAACTGAGAGTTGCACCGTCCTCATGGCTCAAGTTGCAGATCGACACATAGATCTTGCCTTCCCCGTCACGTGAAGCAGATACGCTAAGCTGCGAAATAGCAACCCCGCCGCTGGTGTATTGCGGACTCTCAAAGGCAACCTCAAGCAATTCATTATCCTGATGCACCTTATACATCTCAAACACATGATACGTAGGGGTTAGCAGTAATTTATCGCCTTCGGTCAGGACCAGCGCCTGCAGGACATTTACCATCTGCGCAATATTGGCCATCTGCACCCGGCTGCTGTGATTCTGAAAAATATTGAGATGGATGCCTGCTACCAGCGCATCTCTCAAAGTGTTCTGCTGGTACAGGAACCCTGGGTTCGTTCCGGGCTCGCTCAGGAACCAGGTCCCCCACTCATCTATAATTAATCCTACCCGCTTCTCCGGGTCATACTGATCCATAATGGCCGAATGTCGGGTAATGAGCTCATCCATATGAAGTGACTTCTGCATCGTTTCGAACCATTCAGCTTCGTCGAACCCGAGCGCCTGGCGTTTCTCTTCCCAACTGCCGGGAATGGTATAGGAATGCAGGCTGAGGCCATCCATGAAACGGCCGGCTTCCCGCATTAATACTTCCGTCCAGTTGTAGTCGTCCACATTCGCTCCACCGGCAATTTTGTACAGCCGGTTATCCCCGTAATTTCTGGAATAGGTCTGATAACGCCGGTACAGGTCCGCATAGTATTCGGGACGCATATTGCCGCCGCAGCCCCAATTCTCATTGCCGACACCGAAGTATTTAAGCTTCCAGGGCTGTCCCCTTCCGTTCTCCCTGCGCCAGTCCGCCATTGGCGATTCGCCGTCAAAGGTCATATACTCGACCCATTCCGACATTTCCTGAACCGTACCGCTGCCTACGTTGCCGCAAATGTACGGTTCGCATTCCAGCAGCTCACACAGGCGAAAAAATTCATGGGTGCCGAAATGATTATTCTCCACTACACCGCCCCAGTGCGTATTGACCATCCGCTTGCGGCCTTCCCTCGGTCCAATTCCGTCTTTCCAGTGATATTCATCGGCAAAACAGCCACCCGGCCAGCGCAGCACCGGAATGTCCAGTTTCTTCAGCGCTTCGATGACGTCATTGCGGATGCCGTTCGTATTTGGAATCGGCGAATCCTCGCCTACCCACAGACCTTCGTAAATGCATCTGCCCAAATGCTCTGCGAAATGCCCATATATATTTTTGTTGATTTTGCTTTTGGGCAGGTCAGCGTGAATCACAAGCTTTGCAGTCATAGTTTCTCTCTCCTTGGCTAATATTTTTTTATTTAGCCCTTTATCCCTGAATTCAAATTAATCGATTGTACAAAGTATTTCTGTGCGAACACGAACAGCAGCAGCGTAGGAATGATAGCGAGAATCGCCGAACCCATGAGCTGTCCGATCATCCGGTAATTTCCATAAATATCCTGCAGCAACAACAGTCCGGCAGTAACCGGCATTTTGTCAACATCCGTGAATACGATTACCGGCCACAGGAAGTCATTCCAGGATCCGGTGAACGAGAACAGGGCACACACGATCAATACCGGCTTGATCAGCGGCACGATAATCGACATGTAAATTCTGTAATGGCTCGCACCATCGACATGGGCCGATTCGTCGAGTTCCTTCGGAATGCCGTTCATAAACTGTCTGACCAAAAAGATATTCCCCATACCCGCGAGTCCGGGGATTACCATTGCCCAGGAGGTATTAACCCAGCCCAGAGCATCAATAATTTTGTAGGAAGGAATCAGATTCACGACACCCGGGAAGAACGAAATACCGAGCAGGGTGAAAAAGAGTGTGTCTCTGCCTTTAAATTTCATCCGCGAATATCCGTAACCGGTAATGGAGATTACCACAACCACCAAAAGAGTATGCATTGTGGCAATAAGCAGTGAGTTCATCAGCCAGCGCAAGATTGGTGCGGTAGAGGTATTTTCCAAAATCGCAATATAGTTGTCAAAAATCCACTCTTTCGGGAACATTCTGAACCCGGAGCTGACCACCTCGGTTTGCGACCGGAAGGAGGTTGTGATTCCGAAGATGACAGGAACGATCCAAATAATGCAGAGAATAATTAAGAAGAGATAGGAAAGATATTTAGAGATACTGATGCCGGAGCCTTTTCTTTTCCCTGCGTTTTGTCCATTAAGAAGCGGACTATTATCCATTTGTTGTGCCGCTTGGTTTGACATACGGGTACACCTGCCTTTTCAATTTCCATTGCTGGTCCATTGTCTTATCGAGTGTTAAGCTGCATTCCGGTTCATCACATAATATTGCAGAGCCGAGATGACCAGGATTATAAGTCCCAGCAACACCGCCATCGCCGATGCCATTCCCGCAATGGATTCCCCGTTGCCGAACGCCAGTTGACGAATATACATCATGAGTACATGCGTGCTCTGCCGTGGTCCGCCGTCGGTCATCATGAGCGGCTGCCCGAATACGTTAAAGGCTCCGGCAGTAGTCATGACAAAGGTATAGATGAGCGGAAAACGAATGGAAGGCAATGTAATACTCGTGAATCTGCGGACGGGTCCTGCCCCGTCTATTTCCGCCGATTCATACAGATCCTGTGCCACACCGCTTATGGAGGCACGGTAAATAATCATATTGCCCCCGACGCCGCCCCAGACTGTAATGATAATAATGATAATCCACGCATATGGCTGATTGGCCGGCCAGGATACGTCTGAGCCGAACACATTCCCCGCCATTCCGAGCTGCTTATTAAAGAGCAGCAGCCAAATCAGCGCGCCTGCAGATATGGAAATAAGGCCCGGAATGTAGATGATGGACTGGATCAGGCTTTTCCCTTTGACTTTCTTATGTTCCAGTGCAACGGCAACAAGCAGCGGAATCACAATCAACAGCGGAACACTGAGCAGCACAAAAATCAATGTGTTCTTAAGCCCGTTATTAAATTGGGTATGAAAGGTGGAACTGTTGTCAAACAAAATGGTCTTGTAGTTGTCTAAACCTACCCAGACCGGATCATTCATCAGATTCCATTTGGTAAAGGAAGCGTAAATCCCGTAGATCGTGGGCAGTAAAATAAATACAGCAAATAAGATGACATGTGGACCTACAAAGAAAACAGGCGCCAAATTAAGTTTCTTTTTCATAGGCATTCTTTTCTCCTTTGGCATAAAGCAATGTGCCGTAATCCGGCACATTGCTTCATGCAATCATTTCCGCTTCCTTTTATTACTTCGCTGCTCCGCTTGTGCCCTCAGCGATTTTATCTTCTACAAACTTCTGCATTGTCTGAAGAGTTTCATCAATATCTACGTTGCCGCGGACGATATCTCCGCAATACGTATCCACTGCTTCTGCAATATATGGGTAGTATTCATAAGTGTAGATGTAGAGGGATTCAATCTCTTTCTCATTCGAAGTAAAGAAGGACTGCATGTAATCCTTATACTCTGGGCTCTCAATAACTTTTTTACTTGCTACGGTCTGTCCGGCTTTGGCCCATTCAATGGAATTCTGACGGATGAACTCCAGGAAATTGCCGATTCCAGCTACCTTTTCTTCAGATCTGTCTTTATTCTTGAACATGGAGAACAAGTGCGAAGAGGATCTGTTCGTGAACTTGTCAGCCGTGTTGGAATATACGTTGGTTACTCCGAAATTGAGGCCTTCAACTCCAGCATGCGCTGTGGAGCTCCAAGTGCCATCTGTGGAGAACAATACATTGCCCGATTGGAACATCAGGTATCCGTCTTCACCAAACGGTGTCATCAGACCGGCATCGTTGATCTTTTTAACATTTTCAAAAGCTTGTTTCATCACCGGTGTGTTTACAGCAGGTTTTCCATTCTCCTGGATATCTCCGCCAAGGTTCTGGATTTGCCCGAGGATAACCCAGCCCAGCAGGGCATCGTTGACCACAAAGTCGCCTTCAGCCAATTTACCTTTCAGCGACAGCATTTCATCTATCGTCACCACATTGTCGTCGAGGAAGGATTCCGCACCATATTTCTTAAGCAAATCTTTATTGTAGTACATAACATTACTGTGAATATCGAGAGGCACTGTATATTGAGTTCCATCTATTGTACCTGTTGACCACGCTTGCGGCAGGTAATTGTCTTGTTTAATTTCAGGCTGAGCAGTTGTTACTGCAGTCATTGGCTCAAGTGTTCCTTGCTTCACATAACCCGGTACACGGTCAGCGTGGATAATGGCCAAGTCAGGCACGCCTTTGCCGGAGTTCAGAACCGTCGAAATTTTGGTATACATATCCGCGGTAATTACATGCTTCACCTTTATCTCTGGATTGGTAGCATTGTAATCTTTAACAAGCTGGTCCATATAGGCACCGTCATCACCGGTCAGCGGCGTCCAGAAGGTTATTGTCTTTGAATCATCTTTCCCGCAGCCTGCCAATACCGTCGATAATGATAGAACAAGTGCTAATGCCGAAAAACCCCACTTTTTCTTCAACACTTTCTCCTCCTAATAATTAAATTAGTAAATCATCTACAAAAATGTTTTTGCAAACAATGAACTCAGTTTGTTGCCTGCCAGGGAACCCAAGATCAGTTCACCTTGCCTAAACGAATCACATTCCATGAGGCCTTGGACAGCAGAGTCTCTACAAAACCATCCTTGCATTCGGTTCCGGTTGCTTGTCTTGGTTTCACATGTTCTTCCTTGGCTGTATTAACCGCTTTCAGATCCTCGTGATGGAGCTCAATATGCTCGATTAACCGGTAGCCCTCAAATCCGCGCACATCGCATTTTAAATGCAGTGCTTCTTCCAAATGCCGGTTAATGGCGAAGATCGTAAGCTCATCGGCTTCCTCATTATACACAAGGGCACTGTCGAGATAAGGAACATCGGTATAGTCCTGAGCGTCATATTTCGGCGAATTGACAATCGGCTGAAGCGAAACGCCGCGCCCGTATTTGGAGGTATGCAGGTATGGATAGAAGATTGTCTGCTTCCAGGCTGCTCCACCCGCTTCTGTCATAATGGGTGCAATTACGTTTACAAGCTGTGCCAGACAAGCCATCTTCACACGGTCCGCATGTCTGAGGAAGGTAATGAGCATACTGCCGATCAGCAGGGCATCTTCAAAATTATAATGATCCTCAAGCTGAGGCGGACCTACTGTCCAAGGCTCAATCTTCGTATCCGACTCATTGGAGTGGTACCAGACATTCCATTCGTCAAAGCTGAGATACATCGTTTTCTTGCTGCGCTTCTTGGCTTTGATGTAATCGCAGGTGGCCGTTACGGTGCGGATGAAATGCTCCAGGTCCATGCTGCGTGCCAGGAAATTGGCAGAATCGTTGTCCCTGTTTCCATAATATTGATGAAGGGAAACATAATCGGCGACATCATAAGTATGTTCTAGAGTTACCGCTTCCCATTCCGGGAAAGTCGGCATCGCTGAGCTTGAGCTTCCACAGGAAACCAGCTCTATGTCCGGATCTACCAGGCGCATCGCCTTACCGGTTTCATAAGCCAGTCTGCCATATTCGGCAGCTGTCTTCTGGCCGATCTGCCAGGGTCCATCCATTTCATTGCCGAGGCACCAGGTTCTGATCTTATGCGGCTGCTCCACACCATGAGTGCGGCGCAAATCACTCCAGTAGGTTCCGCCGGGATGATTGCAGTACTCCAGCAAGTTACGTGCGGCATCAATACCTCTCGTACCCAAATTGACAGCCATCATCACCTCTGAGCCTACTTCCTTGGCCCAGCTCATGAATTCATTCGTACCTACCTCATTAGGTTCAATAGTTCTCCAGGCCAGCTCAAGCCGCTTCGGACGCTGTTCTACCGGACCTACGCCATCTTCCCAATTGTAGCCGGATACAAAATTCCCTCCGGGATAACGGATAATCGGCACACCCAGTTCCTGGACAAGTGATTTCACATCACCTCTGAAGCCAAGAGAATTGGAGCTGGGATGACCAGGCTCATAAATTCCGCCATATACTGCACGGCCTAAATGTTCAATAAAGGAGCCGTAAATCCGTTTATCCACTTCAGCGATAACAAAGGACTTATCGGCGATAAGCGTCGCTCTTAGTGTGTCTGCCGACAATCTCATCACTTCCATTTCACATTTTTATTAATTAATTAAAAAACATTTGAATGTATTCGCTTACAGATATAAAATAACATATATAAGCCTTCATGTAAATATAAAAGTATAAACCTTTTTATATGTATTCAAAACAAAATGAATTTAAGGCTGTTTTCAGAAAATAATAGGTCCTTTTCATCTTATTCCACTAAAGTATCTTTATAAATATATGAATCAAAGGACTTATTAGCTTAAAAAATGACTTAAATTTAATTGTATTACACAAATAAAGGAAGAAGTCTTTCCTTTTTACCTCAATTAGTTTATAATTTTATAAAACAGTCTTTCATGACGTCCGCGGAGGAAGGTATTGTACAATGATTTATATTAAAGATTTAATGAGTGGCATTGATATTTTCAAGGCACTGAGCTCCGAGATTCGCATCCAGATCCTTGAGCTGCTTGCCACCAATCAGGCACTCAACCTGAATGAAATCGCCAAGAAGCTGAATCTCAGCAATGGCGCCATCACGATGCATATCAAGAAGCTGGAAGAAAGCGGCCTGATCGAAATTAATACTTCTGTAGGCAAACATGGCATTCAGAAAGTCTGTTACCTTAATAAAGATAAGCTGATGGTTGATCTCCGCAGCAAGGATGTCGACAACCTTTATGAAGTTGAGATTCAGGTTGGCCATTACAGCAACTATCAGGCTGTTCCTACCTGCGGGCTGGCCACCAAGGACAGCATTATCGGTGACTTCGACGAGCCGCGCTATTTCGCAGATCCCCAGCGGATTGATTCGGAGATTATCTGGATGGCTGAAGGATTCCTGGAATACCGCATTCCGAACTATCTTAAGGCCAATCAGACCTTCCGTGAAATTCAGTTCTCCATGGAAATTGGCTCGGAGGCTCCCGGTTTCAGCGATAACTATCCTTCAGACCTCTACTTTTATGTAAACGGCATCGAAATCGGTTACTGGACCAGTCCCGGAGACTTCGGGGATCAGCGCGGTACCTTTAATCCAGACTGGTGGCCTCCTCACCTGAATCAATACGGCATGCTCAAACTGATCCGGATCAACAATGAAGGAAGCTTTATCGACGGCTGCCGCATTTCGGACATTACCCTTGATGATATTAAGCTGGACTACAAAAGCGAGCTGACCTTCCGCATTGCCGTTACCGACAAGCCGGTCAACAAACGCGGACTGACCATTTACGGCAAGCATTTCGGCAATTACAGCCAGGATCTGATGGCCCGCGTGCTTTATAATGTACATGAGGTTGAAGAAGTTGGCAGCTGTGTTTCCATGACAACAACCGAGTAATCACACAAGGACCATCCCAGGCGGCTAGCCCAGAAGATGGTCTTTTTTTCATGTCTATGTGAAGCATTTCCTGCCTGTATAATTGTCATCGGCTTAACCCACACTAACCGATGTCTCCCATACCACCGAGAAGGAGTGTTTCATATGCGTGAAGGTCTGATCCCTGCCGTTCTTGGTACCGTAGTTTCCGCTTCCGGCGCAGCTTTTCTGGGAAGCAAATACAAGCTGGCCGCAACCGGCGTGCTTGGCTTTGGTCTGGCGCATATTGTCTTAGGCGCGATCGATTTGTTTGAGCACCGGTAAAAGGTTGGAAGATGCCGGCCCTTGCCCTTGTACGGGCCGGTTCCTTATTGGAACAATCGGATTAACGCAAAAAGGCCCTCACCCTCCGGGCAAGGACCCACATAAGCATATGGTTTATTTCACTGCTACATAAAACAACCGCTGGGCACTGTCATCCGCCTCTACCCATTCGAAGTCAGCATAGGTCTTCACATCACTGAACCCGGCTTTCAGCAGTTCCGCTGTCATCCACTCCGGATCATAAGCCCGCTGAACATGAGTCTCCTCAAAGCGGCGGTACAGATCACCCCGCTCCTCTTCACGAACAAAGATAGACAGATGATGCTCAATTTCCCGCCGCGGCACATCCAGCTCACTGGTCCAAATATACGATATGGAGGGCTCATTCATGAAAAAGGGCTGCTCTTCCTCGTAACGGATCAATGTATTGGGATGATGCACGTCAAACAGGAAGGTTCCTCCCGGCTTAAGACCGGCAAAGGTACTGGCGAAAACCGCCTGAACGTCCTGCTCTTCCAGCACATAGTTGAGGCAATCACAGAAAGAAATAACGGAATCCACCGGTTCCGGCAGCTCCCATTCCTTCATATTCTGCCTTACCCAGCGCACACTGCCCTCCCGCAAGAACCTGCGGCCCTGCGGATGCTCCTCCAGCTTCTTTTGCGCCACAGACAGCATGTCGGAAGAGAGGTCAATGCCCGTCATATGATACCCTGATGCGGCAAGCGGAATGGTAATGCTGCCGGTTCCGCAGCCGAGTTCGGCCACGGTGAGCGGCTTTCCGTGCAGCTTCCAGGCGGTTTCCGCAAACTCCAGCCAATCCGGATATGGCATATCGGCCATAAGCTCGTCGTATACATATGCAAATTTCCCATAGGAAGACACTGCGCACACCGCTTTCTATAATTACCTGTAATCAAATGCTGTCATAACCGCTTAATTCTCCGTTGTTCCTTCATCGCCCTGATTCTCATCCGGAGCTGTGTCTTCCTTGCCTGCAAGGTAGGTCCAATTCTCCTTCTGGGTAATGAGGCCTTCCTTCATCAGCTTGCCCATCGCCCGTTTGAAGGCCGACTTGCTGATGCCGAAGCGCTGCTTGATAATATCCGGAGGCGTGGCATCCGAATACGGCATGGCACCGCCCGGTCGGGAATTCAGAAAGTCCAGCAAAGCAGCGGAATCCACATCACGTCCCACTTCCTTGCGGTGGGTCATGGAAAGGTTGACCCGGCCATCCTCGCGGATATGTGAGACCCGGGCTTCAAACTGCTCGCCCAGACGCAGCAGACGGCTGCGTTCCGAGGAATGAACCATTCCGATAATGCCGAAGCCCAGCACTCCGCCGTCCACAAGCACGAAGGTGCCCATTTGCAGCGGTTTGTACACTCTTGCGGTCACCATTTGCCCCATCCATGAGGTTGGCGCAGGAAGCGCCAGCGGAGCAAGCTCCTGTTCACCGGCCAGCTTGGCGCGGAGACGCCCCTGCTTATCGTGTTCCATCATGACAAATACTTTGTCACCAACCTGCGGGCGCAGCTCGATCAGTTCAGGAAGCTCGCGGATCGGCAGCAGGAGCTGGCGTCCAAGTCCCATTTCCAGAAAGCAGCCGAGACGGGGATGAATATCGGCGACTTCCAGCAACGCCATTTCACCAAGTGTCAGAAAAGGCTTCTTCATTGTTGCCGCGAGCCGGTCTTCCGTATCGAAGAAGATGAATACTTCCACTTTATCGCCCGGCTTGGGCTTGCTGCCAACCAGCTCCGTATAATGCAGCATAACATCCTGATCACCGGCACCCAGGAAGTAGCCGTAAGGCGATACTTCCCGGAGTACATCCAGTTTAACTACAGTTCCGGCAATCAGACTCATACGTTCTCCACAATCTTGGCGTCAGACCACAGGCGCTCAATGTTGTAATATTCGCGTTCATCGCGGTGGAACACATGCACAACGACATCGCCAAGATCCATCAGCACCCAGCGCGCTGCGTCCATGCCTTCGATTCCGCGGATCATACCGCCTGCTTCATGAACAACCTTGCGTACTTCGGTGGCAATCGCTTGCACCTGGGTATCGGAATTACCGTGACAAATCACGAAATAATCACTGATTGGGGAAACATTGCGCAGATCCAGCGCGACAACATTCATCGCTTTTTTATCTTCCACAGCTTTTAAAGTCAGTTCCAGCAGCTTGCTTGATTGTACACTCATTATTTATCCTCCAGTATTCTTACTAAATCATTACGCGCCAGCACCGTTAACGGAAACACAATCCGGCGCTTCTGCAGCAGCAGGCTGATCGTCGAATCAAATCCGGCTATCAGCCCTTCCTCCAGACTTACTTTGGAAAGCCTGCGTATTTCATCCACACCGGGAAAATCCCGTCCGGGCTCGATATAATCGGCCAGGCAGACAATCTTCTCCAGCAGGCTCATGCCTTCACGGCCCGAAGTATGATAGCGTATGGCTCCCAGCACTTCTGCATCGGTAATTTCATAATCCCGTTCCGCTACAAATGCCCCCACTTCCGCATGCCACAGCTGCTTATCGTAGGATAACAGCTCGGAGGGCAGACCATTCTGCTCAATAATTTCCTTCATTCTCTCCACAGGCCAATATTTGGCCACATCATGCAGAATCGCCGCTGTCTCCGCACGGGCAGGATCGGCACCATAACGCTCAGCCAGCTTCACTGAGGACTCCATTACGCCAAGGGTATGCTGCCAGCGCTTATCAGGCATCTGCGAAGAGACCGCTTCAATCAGCGCTTCCCGGCTGTAGGCCATACAATCCACTCCTTTGCACATAATCGAAAACCTTGTCCGGTACCATATAACGGATTGATTTCCCTTCAGCGGAGCGCGCCCGGAGCATCGTGGACGAAATATCCACCAGCGGCATGTCCGCCAGCAGCACCTTGTCGGCGATATAGCCGGGCAGCGCTGCCAGATCCAGCGGAGTGCCCGGACGGCCCACACCGATAAAGGTCAGACGCTGCACAAGTTCTTCAATCCCCTGCCATTTCGGCAAATATTGCACCATATCCGCACCGATGATGAAATAAAACTCATGGTCCGGGTATTCCTGCTGCAGGCTGCGCACGGTCTCCAATGTATAGGAAACGCCGCCTCTGAGGACTTCCCAATCCAGCGTGCGGAAAGACTCATTGTCCTCGACCGCACACTGCACCATCGCCAGCCGGTCTGTACCCGAAGCTCCGGCTTCATGCTTATGGGGCGGAATATGCGAAGGCATAAACCAGACCTCTTCCAGCAAATAGGTGTCCCTCGCAGCTTCCGCCGCCATCATATGTCCTATGTGAAGAGGATCAAAGGTTCCTCCCATTATTCCAATTTTCAAGAGAGGCCTACCTCCTCTTATCTTCCTGCGAAATGACTCCATGTGACTGCAAGGCAGCCGCAAGGCGCAGCTTTCCTAGCGTGGAAGCTCAATCGTTTTGTTGTCGCGTGACTCTTTGTAAAGAACGATAGTTTTGCCGATAACCTGCACCAGCTCGGAGCCGGACTGCTCAGCCAGAGCTGCACCGATTTCCTTCGGGTCATCCGCATTATTGTTAAGCACGCTGATCTTCATCAGCTCGCGTTTTTCAATAGCTTCTTCAATGTGACGGACCAGGTGGTCGTTCACACCGCCTTTGCCGACCTGAAAGACAGCGTCAAGATGATGGGCCAAAGAGCGGAGATAGCGTTTTTGTTTTCCAGTTAACATAAATGAACAAACCCCTTAATTAACATATATTATTACCCTAAACTTGCGGATCCATTTCACTGGCACTGCCGCCGAGGCAATCGATAATCGTCTGCCGCATAATATCCACGGGTGCAGCCTGCCCTGTCCAATACTCCAGCGCATAGGCGCCCTGATATACGAACATTCCCAGACCCCCATGGATTGTGCAGCCCCGCTTCAAGCCCTCGAGCAGCAGCCGGGTACGCAGCGGATTGTAGATAAGATCGCTTACGACCATTCCTTCACGCAGCAGTCCGGGATCCATCGGCAGGTCATCCGGATGGGGAAACATTCCGACAGATGTGGTATTGATTACAATATCCGCATCCTTAGCCGCTTCCGCGATTTCATCCATGCCCACTCCGGCAACCTTGCCCCGGCCCTGGAATAATGCCGCCAGTTCCCCGGCCTTCCCGGCAGTACGGTTAGCGATCTTAACCGAATATGGCTTCTCGGCCAGCAAAGCGCTGACAATTCCTCTCGCCGCGCCCCCGGCACCGATTACCAGAATACGGGTTCCGGACAGATCAGGGACCGCTTCCGCCTTCAGCGAACGGACATAACCGATGCCGTCCGTATTGAATCCGGTAAGTACCCCGTTGTCATTGACAATCGTATTCACTGCACCGACAGCAACCGCACTTTCATCCAGCTTGTCCAGATACTCCATCACCGCAACCTTATGCGGTATGGTAACGTTGACTCCGCGAAAGCCGAGGGTCTTGATGGCCTGCACCGCATCGCCAAGCTGATCTCCGGTAATATGCAGCGGGACATAAGCCCCTTGTATGCCCAGCGCTTTCAGCGCAGCCCCGTGCATGATCGGGGATTTGGACTGGGCAATCGGATCACCCATTACCCCCAGAAGCAGATCCGTATTTCTGTCATTTCCGTTTGCACTTGTCACAGACAATGCCCCTCCCTTCGTCAGATCAGCGAAGGGCGGGTAACCACCTTCACGCCGCGCGGAACGTGAACTGCCACAACGGCACCTTCGGTTCCGTTCACCTTGATCCAGCCCAAGCCGGAGATGAACAGATCGGTCTGGCTGCCCCGGCTGATCCGGAATTCATGACGCTGCCACTGCGGCAGCTTGTCCATGTCGGCAGTTACCGGCGGAGCCAGCATCACACCGCGGTGATCCTGATACAGGGAATCCGCACGTTCCAGCTTCGTACGGTGAATCTTGAGCGTAGTGCTGATGAAGCAGGTGAAGGATTGCCGGGCACCCTGAATGAAATCGAAACGCCCCAGACCGCCGAAGAACAGCGTCTGGCCTTCATTCAGCTGATATACCGCAGGTTTGAGCGGATTCTCCGGCATAACGGCACCGAGGTCCTTGCGCTCCACCAGTTCACTGTACCGCCAAGGATATACAATTCCCGGAGTATCAATGATATAGTGACCGTCATCCAGCGGGATTTTGACCGTATCGAGAGTCGTTCCCGGATATCGCGAGGTCGTCAGTTCCTGCTCGAGATCGCTATAATCGGAAATAAGCCGGTTAATCAGCGTAGACTTACCTACGTTGGTTGCCCCTACGACATAGACATCACGCTGTCCGCGAAGCTCATTCACCGCTTCCAGCAGACGTTCGAACCCTTGATTGCGCTTCGCGCTGCAGAGTATAATCTCCGCAGTCCGCAGTCCATGCTCCTTGCAGCGCTGCTGCATCCAGTTGCGCAGCTTGTTCCAGTTCGTTACCTTGGGCAGCAAATCACATTTGTTCACTGCAAGAATAACCGGATTATTGCCGACAAAACGCTGCAGGCCGGAAATCAGGCTGCCTTCGAAATCGAAGAGATCGACAATATGCACAACAAGCGCGTTCTTCTCGCCCACTCCGCTGAGCAGGTGAAGAAATTCATCCTGGTCGACGGATACCGAAGAAGCTTCATTATAGTTTTTGATGCGGAAACAGCGCTGGCAGATAACCGGTTCCCGTTCAAATGCAACCTCCGGAATATAACCCGGGAGATCCTTCTTTTCGGTCTGCAGCTTAATACCGCAGCCGCTGCATTTTACAGGGCGCTGTGTTTCATTCTGTTGATTCATTGGGGTTTATCCTCCTCATGCCACAATCCTTGCTTGCGAAGCCGTGTCAGGGCAATCTGCTCGATCCGGCGGTTAATTCTTGTTCCAATGCCTTCATCCTTCACGGAGATGGGCAGCACCAATACCGTATACAGGCCGAGCCGGTTGCCGCCGAATACATCCGTAAGCATCTGATCGCCAACTACGATCGTCTGTTCCGGCTTCAGATCCATCAGCTTCATCGCCTTCACGAAAGGCGTATTGATCGGCTTGCGGGCCTGATGTACAAATTCAATATTAAGCGGCGTTGCAAAGCGTGACACCCGGTCCATGTTATTGTTCGACACAATGATCAGCTTGAAGCCCAGCTCTTTCACCTTCTCGAACCATAACAGTAGCTCCGGAGTGGCCAGAGGCGCTTTGGCGCCGACTAGCGTGTTATCCAGATCCGTAATGATACCACGGTATCCCCGGCTGTACAGCTCTTCCAGCCCAATATCAAATACCGTATTCACCCGGAGTTTTGGAACCAACCTTTCAAACAATACGTTCACCTCGATTTCATACGAAAAACTATATCATACTCTTTGCGCTTCGCAAATGAATCTGCGACGATGTTAGGACTGCCACGTTTATTTATCTGATTTCAAAAGACTGTGCAGCCGCAAAGCTTCAGTATACACGCTGCGCCAATCTTTGTCTTCTATAACATCCGGGCTGTACTTCGCCTTCTCGAACATTTGCAGCAGCAACGCCAGACTTTCTGCAGCCGCCGGACGTTCACGGCTCCAGCGGGCCACCGATTCACGAAGCGTTTCGTGCTCTTCTTTAAGCATGCCCTTTCTGCGGGCATACTTTACCCACCGCTCGGTTTCAGCCACAACTTTTTGCACCGGAGACAATGGTTTGCCGTTGCGCAGCCGCCCAAGCAGGAACCGGAGACTGAACCGGTAATGCCAGAGCAGATAACCTCCCCACAGCAGCAGCACTGCCGCAGCGGCCGATACGGCCCAGACGCCTACATGAAGGCTTTCACCGGTTTTGCCGGGATCTGCCACCTCTTGTTCAGGCTCAGGTTTATCCTCTTCCGGCTGTGTATCTTCCTTATTCTCAGGCTCTTCGCTCTGTGTCAGAAGAGGCACATTATACCCCGGTGTCGCTTCAACCGGAATCCAGCCGTATTCACCGTAATAGATTTCCGCCCAGGAATGGGCATCGGCATTCGTAATCGTATAATTATTATTGGATAATCCCTGCTGGGCCAGACTGTCAGGAAGCTGTGCCTGTTCACCGGGTGCATATCCCTTGACCCAGCGTGCCGGAATATCCAGCGAACGTGCCATGGTCACGAGTGCGGTGGAATAGTAGTCGCAGTAGCCTTCCATAATCTCGAACAGGAAGCTCTCCACGAAATCCTTGCTTTTGCCGCGTGACAGATCCGGCTGATTCGAGTATGGATAGGTTTGTTGCAGATATTGCTGGAGCAGCACAATTTTGTCATAAGGGGTCTTCGCGCTTGCGGTTATTGTCTCTGCCAGCTCTGTGACCCGCTCTGGAAAATTGTCGGGCAGTTGCAGGTATTGCGTATTATTCTGGCCGGTGTACAGCTGATCGAAGGTCTGTTTGCTCAGCTCCTGCACGGATACGACAGGGACCTCCGAAGTAAGCACGTAAGTCTGGGGATAGTTTCCGCTGTTCCCATCCGTATCCCACAGCATTTCGCTGTCTGCGCTTCTCCATAATAAGCGGCTGCTCTGTTCCTTGCCGTCTATGGAATCGACCTTCGCAATGGAATAGGCTCCGAACAATACCGGATAATCAATGTTCCCAAGCAGCTTTACCGTCTGCTTCAGGGTCTGCGTCTCCACCTTGGAGCCGGGTTCCCTGTCCAGCTCTTTGCCTACCGCTGCCCCGGACAGCGGACCGCGTGTAAGCCGGTCGTCATCACTCCATCCTTTTCCAGAATATACGCTGCGGGTTTCCCCACGCATGTAGGACCTTATATCCGAGGTCACCGTCATGACTGGCGAATAATCATAGTTAAAGCCCCCGCCCAGATTATCGTCGTTCATACTATAACCCGAAGTAGTCCTTCCTGCAGAAGCATCACTGGTTCCGGCATTTGTTGTTCCCGATGTGCCGGAGCTTGCCGATAATCCGGTGCCGTTCCATTTATGCCAGGCGGTATAAGGATCTGTCAGTGTCGGCCGCACCTCTGGCATGTTCACACCTGTAATAATGACAAAGGAGAAAATAATGGCGATATTTATGAAGATCTTGAAAGGATATTTCAGCAGATAAGTCCAGCCGCGGGGATAATGCAATTGAAAGCTTCTCAAATGCTGGGTAACAAGCCAGCCCATCCCCGCGAACACCGTCCAGGCGACCTCCTGCCAGAGTATGGCCGAAGTGAAGGAATCCAGTGCCGCAAAGGCTACAATATTCGTGGTGATAAACAGCAGAATCCTCGCCTTGGAGGAGACCCACCACGATGACAGGAGCAGCAAGGCCAGCGCACCCGCAGCAAACCATAGATATGGAACCATATTTATGGCGATGTCAGGCAGACGGTCGCGCAGTGAAGGCAGCAATGGATCAGGAACATAGAGTTCGTAGCGCAGAATTACCCTGTACACGAAATATAGCATGGCGCAAACTTCAAGAATCAGCCGGTATCCCCGTTTAACAGGTAAAAGAATTTCAATAACCCCCGCCGCAGCCAAGGTCAGCAGTACGGCGGCAGTGGTCGCCTTCAGCCAGAAGGGCTCTGTATACGTGAGCCATTGCAGGGCGATAACCATCAGCCATAGCAGACTGAAGGAGTAATGCCATGAGGACTTCATCCCGCTCCACCAGCGTCTCATCATACTTTATCACCTCCGAGCACTGAGGGCAGCTCATGAAGCGAACTTACGCTATAGCCGGTTGCCCCGCGGGATTTCAGCACATCTATCCATTCTCCGCCGCGGTTGACCGCTGCCGGATTGCGCACATGAATATGGGAGGGCGTCATTCCCCGGCTCTCCGCCCAGCGCATCACATCCAGTACAGGCTGTCCGCTCTGCGGACTGATCAACACCAGATAGGAGCCTTTGGGAAACATACGGTGTCCTTTTTCCAGCCTGGGAACCAGCGGCCCGCGGCCTTCCGCATTAATGTCAATCAAATATTGGATCATCTTCTGCCGCTCCGCAGCGCCCTCGGCAGGCATGAATATCTTGGTGTTCTTGTCCAGACAGCATAAACCGATGCCGATCCGGTCGCGGATCCCAAAGCCGAGCAGGGAGGCGGCAATGGACACCGCCAGCTCAAACTGGTTCGAGCCGGCATATACCATGGCGCTGCCGTCCAGCACAATCATCGTCTTGGGTACAGATTCATGCTCAAATTCCTTGGATTTCCAGTTGCCTGTCTTGGCGGTGGCATTCCAGTGGATTCGCGTTAACCGGTCGCCATAGACGTAATCGCGGACCCCGTTGATCTGCGTTGTCTCTCTCCGGGAATGAAGCAGCGAGGCTTGCTGCCCCGCCAGCCGTGACTTCCGCTCATAGAGCTGCCAGCGCGGCACGAATACCGCACGGGGCAATACGCGGAATTGCCCTTCGGCCATAAAGGTGCCCTTATGCTCCACTAGGCCAAAGATATCCTCACTCAGGATATCCGTTCCTTCGAACGTATAGCGGCCGCGCTCCAGTGCCGGCGTCTGAAACAGCAGCTCCCCCTGACCTCTCAGGCTGGGAACCATGCTCTCCTCAAATACCCAGGATTCGCCGTTATGGCGCTTCAGAATTTCTCTCACCACCACATACGGCAGAGGCAAAAAGCCTGGAATCGTAACGTCCAGCTTCACCCGCAGAAAGCCGCCCGCATAGAGCAGATCAGGCTTGTCCAGTTCGGAATACAGGCTGCGCGTGCCTTTGGCCCGCCGTACTCCGCCTAAGCCTCCAATCATCAGATATATCATTAGTACAGATACCATTATAAACAGCATGAATGATGTTTTGCCGCCCTGAAACAGTACGTAGAGCAGCGTGATGCCCCAGATCGCAAGGATGCCGGCGAATTTCCCCGGCTGAATGACAGCTGCCGCTCCGGACAAATACCTTTTCATCATTATTGCCTCATCGTCACAGGCACATGTATGCTCTGGAGCAGCTTCTGAAGCAAGGAATCTACACTGATATTATCCAGCCGCGACTCCGGACGCAGCAGAATGCGGTGTCCCAGCGCATACGGGGCAAGAATCTTCACATCATCCGGAAGAACATAATCGCGCTCCTGCAGGAAAGCATAGGCTTTGCAGGCCATCATGAATGAAAGCGAAGCACGGGGGCTGGCACCAAGCAGGACTAGCGGATGCTCTCTGGTCTGGCGGACAATATCCAGCAAATAGTTCAGGACAGGATCGCTGATATAAATCTCGCGGATTTCTTCCTGGATAGCCGCAATTTGTTCCATGCCTGTTACCGGGGTAAGCCTGTCCACCGGCTGTCCCTCCTGATGGCTCATCAGAAGATTCTTCTCGGTAACCGCATCGGGATAGCCAAGGCTGATACGCAGCATGAAACGGTCAAGCTGTGCTTCAGGCAGCGTGTAGGTGCCTTCGAAATCAATCGGGTTCTGCGTCGCACAGAGCATAAACGGATGCGGCAGCGGATACGTCTCTCCGTCGACGGTTACATTCCGTTCTTCCATCACTTCAAGCAGCGCAGATTGCGTCTTGGTTGTCGCACGGTTGATCTCGTCGGCGAGCAGAATATTCGTCATCACGGGACCGGGACGGAAATGGAACATCTCATCGCGCGGATGATAGACCGATACCCCCGTTATATCACTAGGGAGAATATCGGGATTGCACTGAATCCGGCGGTACTCCCCGGACATTGATCTGGAGAGCGCCCGAATGAGCTGGGTTTTGCCCGTTCCCGGAACATCCTCGATCAGGACATGCCCACCGGCCAGCAGCGCCGTAAGCAGCAGCTCTATTTCAAATGTTTTGCCGAGTATACAGGATTCCAAATTATGGCGAACAGCCTTCATGATGTGAATTGATTCTTGACGTACGGGCATATATAGTAAACCTCCTATGTCAGAATAAGCGTAATACTTATATTTTACATGATTATGGGTCCCAAAGTACATTATTGCAGCCCGTGAAATTAAAGATACACCAAACAATGGACAAGGAAATCTCTCTATTATATAGAAGGAAAATTATTGTTCCTATAGAAATGATTATAAACCGAATCCGTTTTTCTATTCTGGCAGGCGAAAAGAGGGTCATCCATGGACAAGTTTTATGCCCTATGTCTTCAAGGAGACATTAACCCGGCAATGGTGTATCTGCGTTCAATCCAGCCCAAAACCGAGCAAATCGAAAAGATTGAGGCATTGTACATCAACAGATTTTTCAACAAACATGACGAGGTAACACTTAAGGAAGAAGACCCTTGGGTTAGACGGGTGATTTCAGCCTACCACGCTTACTTCCGCATGGTGCTGACCCGTCCTGATGCAGCGGATGATGCTGAGGTTAAGCTCATGGAGGCACTCCGCAATTTGATTGAGATTGAGATTGAGCAGCCCGCCGCCCTTGATTGCATTGAAGATCATCTGAAGGAAGGATTTGCACAAAAGGGCTATTATTTTTGGGGCGGAGTCACCCCTCCGTACAGAGGACCTTATATATGGCGAAAGATGGAGACGTTAAATTTCACTGTGGAACTCCCCTCCATCAGCCAGCCCGTAACCGTACATATGATGAAGGACTTTATTCTGGAAAGCTGGATCAGTTTCGCTACGTGTGAACAGAGAACCGTCGGGGGCTGGGCTGTGAAGGAAAGCCTGTATTGCAATGCTAAACGTTATGAAGATATCGAAGGCGCAGAGTTTCGAATTTCTTACCTGAAGCACGAAGCACAGCATTTGTATGACTTCAACCAATTTCCCGGGCTTGAGTCCAGGGATTTGGAATACCGGGCTAAATTAGTTGAGCTTATCTATTACAGCGATCATTCCGTGCTCACCAAATTTTTGCTTCAGGCCAAAAATGCCCCCAAGCTGCCCCATCCGTATGCTTCCTATCACATCATCAGGAATTTATCGGCGCTAATCTTCAAGAAGGATTACGAGCCCGGCATAAAGCAATGGCTTGATCAGGAGTACTCACTAATTTCCGCTGCGGCGGAGAAACTTCTTGAGCAGAGCACGCAGGAATTAAGGAAGGTTATGTAGACAAAACAAAAAAGACCGCCAAAGTGGCGGCCGGAAATGAAACCTATAGTTTTCAGCTGATCAATGCGTTCCCTTAGGCCGTACAAGCAGGGCTGCCAGAAACGAGAATACAATGGCTGACGAAATCCCGGCACTGGTCACATCGAAAATCCCCGTCACCACGCCGACCCAGCCGTCCCGTTCCAGTTCCGTAAGCGCTCCGTGCACCAATGAGTTGCCAAAGCTGGTAATTGGAACGCTAGCCCCTGCCCCGGCAAATTTCACCAGCGGGTCATACAGCCCAAACGCGTCAGCGATTGCTCCGGCAACGACAAGCGTACTCATCGTGTGAGCGGGCGTCAGCTTCAGTACGTCGAACATGAGCTGCCCGATGACACAGATGGCGCCTCCAATCAAAAATGCCCATACATAAATCATGCTCCTTCACCTCCGCTCTCCAGAGCTACAGCATGCGCCACGCACGGTATGCTTTCTCCCTGCTGGTATGACAGCGGTGAAAGCAGCGCTCCGGTTGCCACGATCAGCACCCGCTTCAGCTCGCCTTTTTTCATCCGTTTGAGAATATGTCCATAGGTGACCACAGCCGAGCAGCCGCAGCCGCTCCCTCCGGCGATGACATATTTCTGCTTGTCGAGATTATAAATGAGCATCCCGCAGTCATCAAATGTCGTCTGCTCCATGGGAATGCCTTCTTTGGCCAGGAGATCTTTGGCAATGGGCAGGCCGACGGAAGCCAGATCACCGGTTACAATTAAATCGTAATGGCCCGGGGACAAGCCCGTATCGCGGAAATGTGCAGTTATCGTATCCGCGGCGGCCGGAGCCATGGCTGTGCCCATATTAAAAGGGTCCGTCAGTCCCATATCCATAATGCGTCCGAGCGTTGCCGACACAACATAGGGGCCTGCAGCCGAGCCGTCATTGCGGCCGACAATGGCACAGCCCGAACCGGTTACGGTATACTGGGCGGTCGGCGGCTTTTGGGAGCCGTATTCGACTGGATAGCGGAATTGCTTCTCCACGGTACAGTTATGGCTGGAGGTTCCCGCGAGCGCGTATTTGCCCCCGCCGGAATCCACAATCATCGAAGCGATGGCGAGACTCTCCATGGAAGTGGAACATGCGCCAAAGACGCCAAGATAAGGTACACCAAGCTTTCTCGCCGCGAACGAGCTGCTGATAATCTGATTCATTAAATCCCCGCCGACGAAAAACTCCAGCTTCTCCTGCTCGAGTCCCGCATGCATCAGCGCCAGCTTGGATGCTTTCTCGAAGAGGGCTCGTTCTGCCTTCTCCCATGTCTGTTCGCCCATTTTGAGCGAGTCATAGATAAAATCAAAATCGGAAACCAAAGGGCCTTCCCCTTCTTCCGGCCCTACTACTGCGGAAGAACCGAGAATGACAGGACGGGTTGTGAATTGCCAGGTCTGTCTGCCAAGCTGCTTCATAGTTTAGTGAGAACCTCCCCAGCCCATAACGGCATAGACTACCCCGACTATAAAGGCTGCGACGACACCGAATACAATGACAGAGCCGGCCAGCTTGAACATATTGCCGCCAACTCCGAGCACAAGACCTTCGGCACGGTGTTCAAGCGCTGCGGAGCACATACTGTTGGCAAAACCCGTGACGGGAACAGCAGTGCCTGCTCCTGACCATTGGGCCAATTTGTCATATACACCGCAGCTGGTCAGGATGACGGAGATAAGGATCAGAACTGCAACGGTAGGGCTTGAGGCTTCCCTGGAGGTCATATCGAATATCGCCATAAAAGCCTCCTGTATGCCTTGTCCGATCACGCAGATCAACCCGCCCGACAGAAAAGCCCGGATGCAGTTTTTGAACACAGGGCGACTGGGCACATACGGCTTGGACAATTTCTCATAATCCTGTGGGGTCATGGTGTCAAGCCGAAGCTTGACACCGGACTTTCTAGTTTTGGCCGGCAAATGAGGACACCTCCTGGAATGTATGCGAGGGGAGGGCTGGACCAGTGAGTGCGGACATTTCCCCTCGGACTTTTCTTCGCTTAGAAGTTTTTCCTTATTGTTCGCCTTAAGCCGCTTCGTTATGTCTCCCCAGTTCAGGAAAAATACAGCAGTATTACAATCAGCAGTATAAACAGAATCAAAATCAGCACAGCATCGCGCTCCGGCCCATACCGGCGGAGGTATCTTTTCGGCACCCCACGGGCATTCACTTTACCGTAGTAGCCCTGCGGGTTGTCTGCGGACCTGCTCCCAGCCACCCTCATCTTCCTCGCTTCCTTTCCCGGCTCCTGCCTGCAGAGCCACTACTGCATAATATTCGCAAAGGCGGCGCCCAGTGTTCATTTCCCCCTTTGCAGACATGGACAAGTAGCGCGACAATGTTCATACTAGACAATAGTAAAGGAGCGATATGTATATGAATCAAGAAACGACTAATCTGTTCAAAACATTGACTGAATTCCCCGCAGCTCCGGGCTTTGAGCGCGAGTTGCGTGCCTATGTCAAGGATGCTATGACACCGTATACCGAAGAGTTCGTCCAGGACCGGCTAGGCAGCCTGTTCGGTGTGCTGCGCGGCGAAGAGAACGGCCCCAAGATTATGGTGGCCGGTCATTTTGACGAGGTGGGCTTTATGGTCACCGACATCACTGACAACGGAATGATCCGCTTTCAGCCGCTCGGCGGCTGGCTGGCTTCCGCTGTAGCCTCACAGCGGCTGCAGATCATTACCCCGAAAGGTACATTGACGGGTGTTGTCGGCAGTACGCCGATCCATCTGCTGAGTGAAGACGAACGCAACAAAACCGGTGATATCCGCAGAATGTACATAGATATCGGTGCGGACAGCCGGGAAGAAGCACAGGGCTACGGCGTAGCTCCGGGACAGCAGATTCTGCCGATCTGCCCGTTCACCCCGCTGGCCAATCCGAAGAAAATCATGGCCAAAGCGTGGGACAACCGCTATGGCTTAGGCCTTGCCATTGAGCTGGTCAAAGCGCTGCACGGTAAAAAACTGCCAAACACCGTGTTTGCCGGCGCTACAGTTCAAGAAGAGGTCGGCCTGCGCGGTGCCCGCACAGCAGCTAACCTGCTGTCGCCGGACATCTTCTTCGGCCTGGATGCCAGTGCCGCCGCCGACATGACCGGCGACCGCCAGGCCTTCGGCCAGTTGGGCCAAGGAGCGCTGCTGCGCATTTACGATCCGACGATGATTACCCACCGCGGCCTGCTCGAATACGTTCAGGATACGGCAGATACCCACCGGATCAAATACCAGTATTTTGTCTCCCAAGGCGGAACCGATGCCGGGCAGGTGCATGTCAGCGGAATTGGCGTGCCGTCCACAGTGATTGGAATCTGCTCGCGCTACATCCACACATCCTCTTCCATTATTCACAGCGATGATTATGATGCCGCCAAAGAGCTGCTGATCAAGCTCGTAGAAGGACTGGACCGCACGACGCTGCAGACCATTATTGAGAACAGCTAAGCTACGCTGTTCGAAGAGCCGCAGGGGATAGAATCTTCCCTGCGGCTCTTTATGATGCCCTGCATCGTTATTTCAGTTTGTCATACTCTGCCATCACCGACCGGTGCACCGCATGATCTGCGGCCAGGCAGGTATATTTCGTAACTGCCGCTGCAGCACCAAGCTCTGCGACAGCCGCCTGAAGCTCAACCGCTTCCGGATCATCGCTCACGTTGAACAGCAGTGCTGCCGCCATGGAGCGGGACAGGGCCGTGAATCCAAGCCCTCTGTCAAAAGCCTGGAGCGCCGGCGATACCAGCCGGTCATTCGGCGACAGCTTGCGGATCGGTGAACGTCCTACACGGGTAACTTCATCCGTCAGGGCCGGATTGCGGAAGCGCTCCAGTATTTTATCGATATACTTGCTGTGCTGCTCCGCGTCGAATCCGTGCTTCTGAACCAGCACTGCACCTGTCTCCTCCAGCACTTCGCGCACAAGACCGGTCAAACCCTCATCTGCCATGGCCTGCTGGATCGTCCCGTAACCGCGCAGGTACCCGAGGTACGCTGCCGAACAGTGCCCGGTATTCACCGTGAACAATTTGCGTTCAATATAAGGTTCAAGATTATCTACATAGTGAACACCTTCTACCGGACGATAACCCGAAAGCATCTGAGAAGCGTCTACCACCCACTCATAGAATGGCTCTACCACTACCTTGAGGATATCCTCATGCTGCTGCAAGGGAACAATCCGGTCTACAGCCGCGTTCGGAAAAGCTACGG
Organism: Paenibacillus paludis; assembly: GCF_042610515.1. Classification (NCBI taxonomy): domain Bacteria; kingdom Bacillati; phylum Bacillota; class Bacilli; order Caryophanales; family Paenibacillaceae; genus Paenibacillus; species Paenibacillus paludis. The sequence continues at coordinate 111,116 of NZ_JBGJZP010000010.1, read as the reverse complement.
ATTTATCCGCTTTGGACCGTGTCTCAGTATCCATCTTAGCGTATACGAGCTCTTTCAATTGCGCACTCCCGCCGATCGCATTTTCGCAGGCAATGACATGCAGCGGAGCGGTGGAACCCGCAAGCCGTCTGCCGATCCCCTCAGCCAGCCCCCCTGCAATATGCTTCAGGATGGATACTCCAACCGCTGTCGTAACAAGATCCGCTCCGGCAATGGCCGCGGCAACTTCTTCGGCATGGGTTACACTGCTTAGTGCAGTCACGTTCTTCACGATCACCGTCTCCTGACCCTCGCTGGCCAGCGTCACCGGATATTCCCCGCGTTCTTGAAGCTGTGTGACGAAGGTTTCATTCACATCGACGAAGGTGACCTCATAGCCTGCCTGCGACAGAAGCAGACCGATAAAACCTCTGCCGATATTGCCGGCACCGAAATGAACAGCCTTCATCATTCCAGGCCTCCTTCAAAGATGGCGATCACATCGGCCGGGGTTGGCGCATTCATGACCCGCTCAATGGCATCCTCTTCCGAGAAGATCATCGCCACATTCGTCAATATCTCCATGTGCCCGTCACCTGCCGCTGCAATGCCGATCACAACAAAGGCCGGCTCATCTCCGCCAAAATCAACACCATCCGGAAAGCGGATAATGGATAATCCGGTAGATTTAATGAAGGGTCTGGCTTCTTTGGTTCCGTGGGGAATGGCCAGTCCTTCGCCCATATACGTGGAAACGACCTCTTCGCGCTCAAGCATCTTCGGCACATATTCTTCCGTTACATGTCCGGCATCCACAAGCAGCTTTCCGGCCATGGTGATCGCCTCGTATTTATCTTTGGCAGCACCGTTCATAATCACTTTATTCTCTGACAGTATACTCATATGGTTTCTCTCGCTTTCACATTTTATTTTCGAAAAAACGCAGCAGCTCTGACGACAGATATCGCCTGATCTCGGACTCCGTACGCTCCTCAAGCAGCTTCACCAGCTCGGAATTAAGCAGCATTGCACTGATTTCACTCAACACTTCCAGGCTTTCCTTGGACAGCTTGCGCGGTGCAAGCATCAGCAGGATGACCCTGACCTCGGTACCCCCATCCAGAACAACCGGCTGGCGCAGACGGTACAGCGTCAGGGAAGACATCAGGATGTGGCTGCTTCTTGCATGAAACAGCGCAAGACCAGTGTCCGGAATGACCTGGCTGGCCATCCTTTCCCGTTCCAGCAGCCGCTCCAGCAGGATATCTGCATCGCCGACCACCCCGCTGCCATCCAGAAAATCGAGCATCGCCGAAATCGTTGCAGGCAGCGTTATCCCGCTGTTATCAAGCGGATAGAAGCGGAACCGCTCCAGCAGGCTGACCGTTTCATCCAGCATGCCCTGGTAGCTTTTCAACCGCTCCAGGGAATGCTCTTCACTCGCTGTTCTGTCGTACTCGCCTTGCGGAACGCTCTCCCGTTCTCTCAGCGTGGTGTTCTGGATATAACTCAGCAGTTTTTCTATTTCTTCCCCTGTCAACAGAGGACTGATTTTGATATAGCGGTCTTTGTCGAGCGGCAGATCAATCGTTGAAATAATCAGATCGTAGTCAACCTCAGGCAGCCGCGCCGCTTCGTACCAGGAAATATTGCCGAGAATTTCAATCTGCGGCATTTCTTTGGCCAGCCGGGTAGCCAGCAGCCGGGAAGAACTGAGACCGCTGGCGCAGACCAGAATTGCCCGGACGCCCCGCCTGAGCTGATTCAGACGTTCGACAGAAGCGCCGAAATGCATGACCAGAAATCCGATTTCCTCATCGGGGATGTCCAGTTCCAGCTCCAGCTCCTCCACCGCGGCCCTCACAATCTGGAACAAATATTCATAATCCTTACGGATGGGACCCAGCAGCGGATTGCGGATACGGGTTCCCTCCCGGAGCCGCTTGAAGGCCGGATCCATATGCTCCAGCAACCCTTCCCGCAGGGAGCGGTCGCTTTGAAACGGTACTCCGGTCCGTTTGACCACGCTCTCCGTCAGCTTATATACAATCTCCATCAGCTCAATGTCACCGGAGGCGAATCCGGCTGAGGAGAATGATTCCTGGACCCTGTCGAACAGACCGGCTATATATAGAATCTCTGCCCGCGGAATCTCAGCTCCCAGCGCCTGGCCCAGCCGCTGCCCAAATTGCTCGGCGGCAGTAATATGGCGGTGATCTGACATTCGGGGATATCCTGCTTCCCCGCCGTTGTCGATACTCCGGCCAATCTCAATCCGTCTGGTGGTTACAGCTAGGCCAAGCAGCATTTCCATATAAACGATCTCCGGCAGTTCCGCCGTCCATTTCCATTCCATATCCCACAGCGTGTTCTCCACGTCCATCAGATTGGTTTTGCCTACCGCATCCAGAAGAATCCGGAAGACCGGACTGCTCGCGGGCTGCGGATTATGCCCCACCAGATCTGAAAGATCCAGATGCTCGGCGGCCAGCCGGCCAATCGCCCTGCGCTTGTCAATCTCGCTGCCGGTAATCTCAACGCCGTAGCCCCGCCTGCGGACCAGCTGCAGGCCGAACTTGCGGACCCAGGGCTCCAGTTCATCCAAGTCATAGCTCACAGTAGCCACCGTAACTTTGAGCCAGTGGGCCAGTGTGAACAGCTTCACCGGCTCTTCTGCCTCCAGCAAGGAGCAGAGCTCATACACCTTGCGGTCCTCGCTGGAATGTTCCGCTGGCTTCTCTTCCCGCAAAAACAGGCGCAGCTCGGCAAGACCGGCCGCCGGGCCGCTCAGCTGAATCCCTTTTCCTGATTTACGGATCAAATCCAGACCGAAATCTGCCAGCGTAAGCTCGATGTCCTCCATCTCGCGGTGAACCGTTCTTACACTCACACCGGTGCTCTCGGCGATTTCGGCGGCAGTAATCTCTTCACTGACCCCTAAGAGAAGCCAGATGATTTGACGCTGCCTCGCGGTAACTTTTCTCATAACCGTGTACCCCCGCCCTAAATGGAGACAAACGCCGGCTTTGCGGGCCAGCGTCTCCTGAGTTAGCGTTATACATCATTTCTATGCTTGTTCCACTTACTTTAAACGTTCCACAAGCTCGTCATATTTAGGGCTCTTCAGGAAATTGTCGATGGAGATATGCTCTGCTTTCGGATTGCTGGCAATCGCCCGGTCCGTCAGCGTTTTTTGGGTAACCACGATATCAGCATCCGCAGGGATTTCGCTGACTGCGGAATTGACAACCGTAATATTGACTCCGGCAGCCTGCAGTTTTTTTCTTAACACGGATGCGCCCATCGCGCTGGACCCCATGCCTGCATCACAAGCGAAGACGATTTTGTTCACATCAGCTTTGCCGCGGACATTTACCGCTGTAGTTACAGTTGCGGCAGCAGCAGCGGTTTGCACTGCAGTCCCTGCCGACTTCATGTCTTTCACTTTTGCCGCGGCTTCTTCCAGATCCATCTCTTCTTCGTTGTTCTTCTTCACGGTCTTAAGGAGCAGTGTAGCCAGCACGAAGGATACGGCTGTGGCAACAATGACACCGGCAAGCATTGGCACATATCCGCCCTTAGGTGTCATGGCGAAGTAAGCAAAGATACTGCCTGGCGATGGAGAAGCTACCAGACCTGCGCCCAGCAATTGCAATGTGAACGTTCCAGACACGCCGCCGCCGATAACAGCCAGGATCAGACGTGGATTCATCAGAATGTACGGGAAGTAAATTTCATGAATCCCCCCCAGGAAGTGAATGATAACCGCACCCGGTGCGGAGGCCTTCGCCGAACCGCGTCCTACCAGCCAGTAAGCAAGCAGGATACCCAGCCCTGGTCCCGGATTCGATTCCAGCATGAACAGTACCGATTGTCCCAGTCTCTGTGATTCTTCCAGCGCAATCGGTCCGAGTACGCCGTGGTTGATTGCATTGTTCAGGAACAATACTTTTGCCGGCTCAATGATGATGTTGACGAGCGGCAGCAGGTTATGATTGACCAGAAATTCCACACCACCCGAAAGGATGTTGGTCAACCCTTCGACCAGAGGTCCGATTCCCTTCAGCGCAGCAATGGACAAGCCGCCGCCGATGATGCCAAGCGAGAAGTTGTTGACAAGCATTTCGAACCCGGCTTTGATCTTGCCGTCAACCGCACGGTCGAATTGCTTCAGAACCCAGCCGGCCAGCGGGCCGACAATCATGGCGCCGAGGAACATCGGAATAGAAGAACCGACGATTACCCCCATCGTGACTACCGCCCCGATAACACCGCCGCGTTTACCGTGTACCATCTGTCCGCCTGTATACCCGATGAGCAGCGGAAGCAGAAATTTGATCATTGGATCTACTAGAGCTGCAAGGCTTTCATTTGGAAACCAGCCTGTTGGAATGAATAAAGCCGTGATTAAACCCCATGCGATAAAAGCGCCGATATTCGGCATAACCATACCGCTGAGCATGCGGCCGAATTGTTGAACTCTCACCCTTGTACCCCCGGATGAAGTTTGCGTTGTTGCCGTTGTGGCCATTTAAAATGCCCCCTTAATAAATTAAATGGGATGCCTTTATTTAAGCTTTCTTTAAAAGATATCCCTTATGCACACAGCGTAAATCAAAGCGCTTTCTTTGTCATTAAATTGAAAACACGGTTTCGTCATGAACGTTGTTGACAACATTTAAGAGCTGTTGCCACAGGCTTTTGGACATGCATCCGGCTTATGGACACAAGAAAAAACGGCCCTGTCATCCCTATGGGATGAGGTCCGTTTCTTTAGCAAAAACAAAAATAATTTATGGCGTGAAGCCTAAACATCCTTATATTTACAAAAAAAACGGAAGTCTGCATTGGCTGCAAGACTCCCGTTTAGGGTGTGCTTTATTTAAATTTCCACTCCGTTATTTCTAATCTTTAAAAGTTTTAGATCATATCCAGTGGAACTCTCCAGGCGGGCTGCGGAAAAGCCTCATCCAGCTGCCACAGCTCATCGGTACTGAGCTTGATTGCCCCTGCTGCCGCGTTCTCGGCTACATGCCGCGGGGTCGATGCTTTGGGAATAGCGATTACGTCGCCTTCCCGGATGCTCCAGGCCAGCAGAATTTGCAGTGGTGTCGCTCCGTGTCTAAGGGCAACCTCCTGCACCGCAGCATTCTCCGTCAGCCCTTTTCTCAAGGTGCCTGCCTGTGCCAGCGGAGAGTAGGCCATTACAGGTATTTTGTGGCTCCGCTGCCAGGACAGCAGCTCATGCTCAATACCTCTGGAACCCAGGTGGTAGAGGACCTGATTAACAGCGCAGCGGTTGCCTCCGGGGATGCGCAGCAATTCCCGCATATCGTCCGTGTCCAGATTGGACACGCCCCAACGGGCTATTTTTCCGGCGGCCACCAGTTCCTCCATGCCTTCCACCGTCTCCTCCAGCGGAATCTTCCCCCGCCAGTGCAGCAGATATAGATCCAGATGATCCGTACGGAGCCGCTTCAGACTGTCCTCACAGCTGCGGGCCAGCTGTTTCTTGCCTGCATTTTGCGGATACACCTTGGAGACCAGGAATACGCTGTCGCGGATTCCCCGGATCGCTTCGCCAACAAGCTCTTCCGAGCGGCCGTCTCCGTACATTTCTGCCGTATCTATCACACTAAGACCCAACTCTACTCCATGCCTCAGGGCAGCTATCTCCTCAGAACGTCTGGAAGCATCATCACCCATACACCAGGTTCCCTGCCCGATTCTCGGCAAGTCTGTTCCGTCCGGAAGTTTAATCCGCTCGGGTATATTTTCATTCATAGTGGAAGTCTCCTTATACGATGGATTAAGTACTACTTACTATACTTACCATGTTACATCATTCGAAACATCGTACAGGTGTCTATTTCTTTAACATCTCAGCGTCGTCAGCCTACCATTTTCAAACCGACGGCAGCTCCGAGAATCACCACAATACAGATGATCCGCCGCAGATCCCGGGCTTCACCATACAGGACCATGCCCAGAATCGCACCTCCGGAAGCACCAATTCCTGTCCATACCGCATAGGCCGTGCCCATCGGGAGACTTTCCATGGCGAGCGACAGCAGCAGAAAGCTGCCTCCGAATCCGAGAACCAGCAGGGCAATCGCCTGCCAATTGCGGTCCCGGTGCAGCTTGCCTATCATCGCCACCCCGAACATTTCACAACAGCCGGCAGCAATCAGCATTAACCAAGCCATTTTAGGACACCTCCTTCTCTTTAGAATCACCAGTCACAAGCTTCAGCCCGATAACACCCGCCAGCAGAACCAAGACCAGCACCAGCTTCAGCGGCTTGAACGGCTCACCGAACCAGAGGATATCCGCCAGGACGGTCCCGGCTGTGCCGAGTCCGACAAATACAGAATAGACCGTACCTACGGGCAGCTTGCTGCTCGCCGAGATGATCGTATAAAAACTGATGATAATGGCCACTACTGTAACGAGCCACTCCCACGGAGCCGAAGCGTGCTTCAGCCCGATGACCCACACGACCTCGAAGCAGGCAGCGCCTGCGATCTTAACCCATGCCATACTGTTATTCACTGCCATTTCCTCCTCTTCCCCTAAATAAGTTATGGTACAAACCTCTTAACCGCGGAAACAAAATAAGCCCGGAAGGCCATCGTCTAATTGACGATACCTCCCGGGCTTTTATCCCTCCGTGTAGACATGTACATCGCAGTACAAGCGTTTTCCCTCGGACCAGCCCAGCCTGTAGCAGCTGCGGAACCCTAGAAAACAGAACAACTGATTAAGTTACATTGTATGTTAGCAAATACCGCCGATAAAAGCAACCCTCTATTATTCCCGGGGCCTCCGGTCTCATTGTCCGCTTGAATGCTCCAGGAGGATGTGCACACCCCAAGGCTCAAGCTCAAGTTTTTCCTCAGGCTGAACCTCTCTTCCGGACAACAGCTCTGCTGCCGCGCCATGCCGGTACACCATAGACACCGGCTCATCGCTATAATTAAAATAATAGCGTACCCTCTGCTGCTGCCGGTTCACTCCAGTCTTCACAATCAGCGGAAAAGCCAGCTCCTGATCGGGCCCCCATAGTCCGGCCTCCTGCGCAGCGGATTTCAGGATGCTGCCGGCCAGCCCGCTGCTTGTCATGCAGCCGATATAGGTTGCCGTACCGTTTCCGAACCTGTTTCGGGTGACGGCCGCATATTCGCCCCAATGAGGATGCTCATAACGGAACAGCACCTCCGCCGTATCCGGTGTAATCAGCTCCATCCATGTATTCACCGCAGGATCTGCCGCACCGGTATCCAGAGCTTCGCTGCGCAGTGTCACCTCATGCGGAGTCACAAACATGCTGTAGCTGATTCCGCAGGCCTCGCTGATAATGCCCGGCTGCTCTGCCGTGCGCACTTTGAGATCTTCATCCGCGAAACCGGATTTGAAGGAATAGACGGCGTGGCCTCCCTCGCGCACATATTCATTTAAGCGCAGCAGTGCTTCATCCGGAACGGCATAAAGTGCCGGAACAATGATTAGACTATATCTCGAAAGCCCGGTACAGCCGGGCTGAATGAAGTCGCATTCGATATTCATCCGGTACAGCTCATCGTAAAGCCAGCGAACCACATCATTGTAGTTCCTGCCATCCGGCAGCTTGAACCATTCCATCGCAGTCAGGGCTTCATTGCTGACCATTACCGCAGCCTTGTTATCCTTGCGCAGGTCACCCAGCGCCTGACTTAAGCGGGCAAAATCCCGGCCGATAGTCTTGGCCTCGTTGTATACCGGATTCGGCTTAAAGTCGTGGCTGAGCAGCCCCTTCCAGTAGGTCTCAAACGAATTATGAATGGAATGCCAATGCCAGTAAGCCACCATATTTGCCCCGGAGGCGAGATGGCTGAAGGCCTGGAGCCGCAGCTGGCCCGGATAGGGTGTCCAGTGGGGAAACGCCTGGGCTTGTGTCTCCAATACAAGATAATTGCTGCGCTTCAGGGAACGGGCGATATCCCCTCCGAAGGAGATTTCCGTTCCAGTCAGCTCATGCTGCGAGGGATGGTAAATATCCACTCCGGCGATGTCGAAGGCTTCAGCTGCGGCAAAATGATCCACGGACGGCTGTACGCCATACGAAAAGCCGCGCCATTCAAAATCAAAATTCTGTGTGACGAATTGTCCCGGCTGCTTGTACTCGTTCACCAGCGACACCTGCCAGCCAAGAAATTCCGTCACCAGACCGCGCTGGAAACGGGCGAATTCCGCACCCAGGCTGCCGTTGATCGTGCCGACAGCGGACGGAAAGTCCTCCCAGCTGTTAATCCGGTTGCTCCAGTAATCCAGCCCGAACCGGTCATTGATCTCATCCAGTGTTCCATACTTCTGCCGCATATGCTTAACAAACAGCAGCTGCACATTCTCTCCGGCTGTCCCGTAGTGCTTCGTCTCGTTGTCCGTCTGGTAGCCAATGACCGCCGGATGCTTGCTGACCCTGCCGATCAGCTTGCGGATGATCCGCTCCGCATGGAACAGGTAGACCGGGTTCGTTATATCCATGATCTGCCGTGCGCCATACCGGCCGGGACCGTCCGCCGTTACAGCCAGCACTCCGGGATGCTCTTTGACCAGCCATGTGGGAACGGCATAGGTTGGGGTCCCGACAATCACGGAGATTCCTGCGGCATGCATCGCATCCAGCACCCGGTCGACGGAAGTGAAGTCGAATATCCCGTTCTGCGGCTCATGCGTGCTCCAGGTCGATTCGGCGATGCGGACGGTATTGATCCCGGCCTCCAGCATCATAGCAATATCCTCATTCAGCCTCTCATAAGGCATATATTCATCGTAGTAGGCGACGCCGTAACGTAATTGACTCATTACTCTGTTGCTCCTCTCGCTTTAGCCTTTTATTGCCCCTTCGGCAATGCCCTGCATAATAAACTTTTGGAAGAATCCATAGATAACGATCACAGGAAGCGCAGTCAGCACCAGCGCCGCCAGAATCAGCGACCACTCCTTATTGTACTCTCCGAACAGTGTGTTGGTCGATAGAATCAGCGTATATTTGGTAGAGTCGGTGAGCATCAGCAGCGGCAGCAGGAAGTCATTCCAGATCCACAGGAAGTCCAGAATCGCAATGGTTACCGTAATCGGCAGCAAGAGCGGAAAGATGATGCGGAAGAAGGTCTGGAACTCGCCGCAGCCGTCAATCCGTGCCGCTTCCTCAAGCTCGCGGGGGATCGACTTCACAAAGCCGTGGTACAGGAAGATCGCCATGTTCACTCCAAGACCAATGTAGATCACAGCAAGGCCGTAAGTGCTGCCGCTGACATGCAGTGCTTTGGCCATCCGTGTAAGCGGAATCATAATCGAATGAAACGGTACCAGCATGGAAGCAATGAATAGCGAGAAGATCGCCGCGCTAAGTCTGCCGGAGGTCCGGGATAATTTGTAACCGGCCAGGGCAGCACAGAAAATGATGCCTCCAATACCAATGACCGAGACAATAACCGAGTTCAGGGTGCTGCTTAGCAGGTTGATTTTGCTAAAAGCCTGGCTGTAGTTCTCAAAGTGCAGCTTGGTCGGCAGCGCCGTGAAGGAAGCGAACATCTCGCCTTGGGTTTTCACGGAATTGATAATCGCCAGATAAATCGGGAAAAAGGACATGACAGCACCGATACAGAGAAACAGCGTGATGAATAGGTTGGCTCCCTTTCTCAGTCTCATGCTTCCACCTCTTTTCTCTTCATGACACCGATCTGGATAAAGGTGAAGAGCAGGATAATTACGAACAGAATCACCGATTTGGCGCTGGCATATCCGTAGCGGAAGTTGTTGGAGAACGCCTCCTCGTAGATATTCATCGTAATGACCTGTGTACTGCGTCCCGGACCGCCGCCGGTAAGCCCGTATACCACCTCAAATACCTTGAATGCCCCGTTCAGCGTAAGGAAAAAACAGATCGTAACCGCATGCGTAATCATCGGCATCGTCACCTTGCGGAACGTCTGGAACGGGCTGGCCCCGTCAATGACGGCAGCTTCCTTCAGGCTTTGCGGCACCCCCTGCAGGGCGGCCAAATATATAATCATCATATAGCCGACGCCATTCCACAGCGATACGATAATGATCGAATAGAAAGAAACGTTGGGATCTCCGATCCACAGCTGGTCCAGGAACGACGCTGCCGTCTTCTCGGCAAGCTGCGGCAGCACTTGGGAGAACACGAAGGTCCACATAAAAGCGCTGATGATGGTGCTGATCATATTCGGCATGAAGAAGATCGTCCGGAAAAAGCCTTTGGTTCTTGTTTTTGTCTCAATGAACACGGCAAGCACAAGTGCGAATACATTTTGCAATACGATCATGAACAGCACGTATTTCAGTGTAAAGAGCAAGGCGTGCACGAAATCCGGGTCCTCGCGCAGCGCTTCAATGAAATTGCCGAGGCCGATAAAAGAATAGTCGCGGTTCAGCCCGTTCCAGTCCGTGAAGCTGTAGTACATGCCGCCGATGGTCGGAATCAGCAGAAACAATGAATAAATGATAAATGCGGGTGCAACGAAAGCAAGCAGCGAAACAACACTTTTATAGCGCTTGACCGGCATAATATCCGCCCCTCTCCCTCTGTGGTGTGCAAAGCAAACGGGATGGAGGAAGGAGGGCCAGCGCCCCCGGTTTCTTCCATCCCGGACTGTAAAGCTGTTGCTTATTTGTTTACCTTATTGTAGGATTTCCAGGCTTTGTCGAGCGCCTTGAGCACATCATCCTGGCTCATTTGTCCTGCATAATATGCCTGCAGCCCTTTGCCCACCTCATCCTTGACGGATTGCGGAATGGCCGGGTCCTGCACCGACTTGCCAGCTTTGACATAGGTGGTCGCTTCGGTGATCCAAGGATAGCTCTCATAGGTGTGCACCGTGGACACCGGATTGAATTTCATTGCCTGGAATAAGCCGTTGGAGGCTTGATCATCCAGCACATAATTCAGGAAATCAAGCGCAACCTCCTTGTTCTTGCTGGTCGGGGATACCGCGAGCGAAGTCGAGGCGCTGAGATTGATCAGGGTCGCATCCGCATTGTCGCTGATCGGCAGCGGAGCAACACCGAAATCCAGATCCGGGTTCGACTTCAGAATGGTTTCCGCATACCACGGTCCCATCAGCCACATAGCTCCTTTGCCAGCGGCAAATGCCGCCGCACCGTCATCGCCGCCGACTTCGGTGGCCTTCGCCGTGCCGTTTGCGTTGATGAGATCAAACACATCAAAGATCGCGGATTTCATCTCGGTAAAGGAGCCCTCATCCTTGTTCATCTTGTTGACGAATTCAGGGTCCGCAGTTTTCATCATCCCACCTACAGCCAGCGGAAGCACCAGCTGCGGAATCCATGATTCCTTATAAGAGAGCACGAACGGCGTTATGTTCTTCGCCTTCAGCTTCTCGGTGACGGCCTTCATCTCTGTCAGCGTTGTCGGCGGGGTCAGGCCATTCTCGGCAAATATGGTCTTGTTATAGAGGTAGCCCCAGGACAGGGTTTCCAGCGGAAGCGCCACAACCTTGCCGTCCGTAGTGGTTACAGAGGGCTTCACGCTGTCCAGCAGCTTGCCGACAAAGGGCTGATCAGTCAGGTCTTCCAGGTACCCGGCCTTGTAATAGGATGGAATTTCGTTCACAGCATGGATAGCGAATATATCCGGTGCATCATTGGAGGCCAGGCGCGTCTTCAGAATTTGCGAGGCATTGTCTGCTGTCGGCATTTCGAGCTGTACGGAAACATCAATATTTTTGTCCGCTTTCTCTTTCTTCACGAACTCGGCAATATAATTATCATATTGTTCCTTAAAGCGCGGCTGCGCGATGAACATCTTCAGGGTAACGCTTTTGGCTGTACCGCTGCCTGTATTTCCTTCTTCCGCAGCATTGCTGTTGTTTGTACCGTTGTTGCTGCCGCAGCCGGCCAGCAGTGTGGCGGTGAGGAATGTACAGAGTACACCTTTGGTCATCTTGTTCATGTTGTAAGACCTCCCAATGTCTATGTTTTGTTTACGCTTTCATTGTATCTTTATTATGAAAGCGGTTAATTGGACGGAATTACCCTTTCGGATTGGACATTTTTAAACCGGCTGCTTGCTTGCGCATTTCACCGGGGGCAACGCCGTAATGCTTCTTGAACACTCTGTAGAAATAGCCGACATCCTCATATCCGGCCAGCTCTGCCACCGTCTTGATCGGAATGCTCTCCTCAGCCAGCCATTCCTTCGCCTTCTCCATCCGCAGCTGCAGGATATAATCCGTAACATTACAGCCATACTCCAGCTTGAACACCTTGCTCAAATATTCCTTGCTGACGAAAAAAGCTCTGGCCAGCCCTTCCAGCGTTACCACTTCGGCAAAGTGGGCATTGATATACTGCCGGACCTCATCCAAGTTCAGCTTATTCTTGAACTTGCGCTGTCCGATCAGCTGCTCCAGACTTGTCCCGTAGAGCTGTTTCAGATACGCTGCGGTGCTGCTCCCGGACATCAAAACCTCACGGGGGATCTCCGCCTTCAGGACATCCTCCTCCAGTGCGTTGCTCCGCATGAGCTCCTTCAGCAGCAGCAGCATTTCGCTTGCCGCCTGCCGCAGCATTCCCGGTCTGCCAGAGCCTCCCTGCACCAGTTCTTTCTCTATTCCTTCAAGGACGGCATTGACCCCTTCGGGATTCAGCTCATTGAAATGCACCCTCATCAGCTGCTTGTAAGAAGACAGCGAGAAGGATACCTCAATATCGAGGGCGAACGGTTCCCGGGCACGGTAGCTCTCCTCCAGCTCCTTCCGGCATTTGCGCAGCACGTCATTCAGTTCCCCCGGATCAATGGGCTTCAGCAAATAATCCACCGCACCGTAGCGGATGGCATTCTGGGCATAGTTGAAATCGTCGTAGCCGCTCACAACAATCACTTTAATCTCTGGATAACACTCATGAAGCTGATTCATCAGCTTGACACCGTCCGCACCAGGCATCCGCATATCGGTAATGACAATCTGCGGGGACAGCTCACCGGCCAGGCGCAGCGCCTCGCTCCCGTCTTCTGCTTCTCCGGCAATCTCCATGCCCAGTTCATCCCATAAGCCAAACGTCCGCACAATGTCACGGTTCCAGCTTTCATCATCCACCAGCAGCACTTTAAGCATGGTTTGCACCGTCCCTTTCCAGTGGTATTGTTACAGTCACCTTTGTGCCTTGCCCCTGAATGCTATCTAGACCAATCCCATATTTCCCGCCAAAATGCATCTGAATCCGTGAAGCAACATTGCTTAGGCCAATCCGCTCCCCATGCGTCCATAAATCGCCGCTGCGCCGCTCCAGTCTTCCCCGCAGCTCCGCCAGCTTATCCGGCTGCAGCCCGATCCCGTTGTCGCAGATGGTAATGACCGTGTCCTCCCCTTCACAAGTTACCTTGACCTCCAGCACCCAGGGGCCCGACTGTTGTTCCAGCCCATGAAAAAAAGCATTCTCGACAATTGGCTGCAGGCTCAGCTTCGGAATCAGACTGTCCGTCGCCTGCTCATCCACTTCAATCGCATAGCTGAGCCGGGCCGCGAAACGCTGCTGCTGGATCTGCATATAATTGTTCAGATGGTTCAGCTCCGCCCGCAACGGGGCCAAGTCCTCCGGCTCGCGGATGATGTAGCGGAACATGTCGCTGAGCGATCTCAGCACCCCGTAGCTTTCCGCCGGGCTGTTCTTGAACAGCATGCTGCCGATCATCTGCAAGGTGTTCTGCAGGAAATGCGGATTAATCTGCGCCTGCAGTGCTTTAAGCTCGGCACTCTTTTTCTCCAGGCCGATAACATATTCCGTCCGGATATGCTCGCGGATGCGGTACGACATCTGGTACAGCTTCGTCTCCAGAAGGCCAATTTCATCGACCCGGTTGCTGAGCCGCACTTCACGCTCCTTCATTAAGCCGAAGCCCTGGATGGACCGGGCCAGACTGACGATTGGCGTCGCCAGCCTCCAGGCCAGAATGACGGCGAGCAATATCGCCACGACCACGGTAATGGCGCCTACAATCAATCCGAAGTTCATGGTCGCCAGCGCACTCTGGTTAATGAAGCTGTTCGGAATAACGGTGACCAGCTTGAGACCCACTGGATCAATCGTATTGTAGAACACATAGGCCTGGTCACCGCGGAAAAAGCCCTGTGCCTCACCGGTGCCAGCAACCCGGTCCAGAATGGCTTCCGAAGGAGTCACTCCCCAGGGCTGGTACAGCACCTTGCCGTCGCTACTAGCGATAAATACAGTATGATCGTTGCCCCGGCCTAATAGATTCAGCGTCTGATCCAGTACACCCCAGCGGATTTCCAGGGAGATGCCTCCGAGCTTCTCCTGGTTCTCAAACCGGTTAATGCTGCGGATCAGCTGGAATTTCCCGTTGTCGTTGCCGCCAACGGCTATTGTGAAATCCTTGTTTTGCTCAAAAAGCAGCTTATACGGAGCAGGAATTCCGGCTGTTGAGGCAATGTCACTCTGCGAGGCGTTGATAGTAAACAGCTTGTTATATTCTTTCAGATACAGTTCCACCCCCACCACATGATTGCCCGCAGAGTAGAACAGATTCGTCAGCGTATCAATAATGTTCCGCTGTGCGGCAAATTGGCTGGACAGGCTGGACTCCTCTACATTCGCGAGGTATTCGCTCAGGTGGGGGCTGATCAGCACGGTATAGATCAGATTATTAAGCTGGGCGAACTGGTCACCCAGATAGACACCGGTCCATTTCATATTGGAAAGATTCGTGCTGATGACCTCGGCCTCCATTGAACGGCGGCTGTTCTCGGCTGCCAGTGCTGTAATCGTCACAATTGGCACAACAGCGAGGATAATCATAGTCAGAATAAGCTTATTGCGGATACTGCGGCGGAAAGGCTCAGTAAGTTTCATGATCCAATCGGCAACCCTCATTGCTGTACCAACCTCCAAGTTTCACTTGCCATAGTTTGCCCAAGTCAGAATGGAATTTTCTTGGGTTCAACAATTCATGCTAAGTGTGGAATGCTTTAAATTATTTTATCTTAACAAAAAACTAACGCCCCGCGAAGAATGGACGTTAGTTTAAGGAGAATGCCTTGTTAACTAAGGACAAACGTATGAAAGGATTCCGGTTCAAGCTCCAGGGAGTACGAGGAGGAACCACTATGCAAGTGCAGCATCCGCCGTTCCTTGAATGGATTGGCCAGAACGAGCGTGATCCCGCCCAGCGGTGTCCGGAAAGCAACGGCATGGCCGCTCCACGGACCTTTAAGCCCTACTCTTACTGAACCAGGGACGGCAAACCGGGAGAAATGCTTCATCACGTAATACTCCGGATTCACGGTCGCTTGTCTTTGGCCGGGGTCAATGGTCAGCAGGGAATTCTGCTCCCAGCCCCAAGTGCTCCTTCCCTTGGGCTCAAGCACCATGTTCCAATAGATATAAGCGTTCACACCGTTCATGAAATAATGCTGATACAGGTTAAATACATATCTCGCATAAAACCACGTATTTTTGCCATCGCCGCATTCATTTTCGGTCTGCATGTACCGCAGCTCCGGGTAGCTCTGCGCGGTGCGTTGGATGGCATGTTTGCCGGCCCATTGATAGCCTACTCCCTTAATATATTTATAGGCTTCGGGATCCCCGAGCACCACCCCGGCGAAGGCATCATGATCGCTTGATTTAGCTTTAAGCCACTCATCCCAAGGCTCCGGGGCATTGATCGTCCCCAGCCAAATTTCCGTCTCCAGCCCATGCTTCTCGAATGCCGGGCCAAGGTAGTCGCGGATGAAGATCCTCAGCTGCTCCCCGGTCCAGACGCAGGAAGGAAACTTCTGGTCGGCAACCACCTCATTCTGCACATGCACCTGATGAATCGTTATGCCTTCTGCACGGTAGGCTTCCACGAACTTCACGAAATAAAGGGCGTATGCTTCAAGAACTTGCGGCTCCCAGCATAGTGTTCCATAGTTATACGCTTTGGGGAACTTCATCCATGTCGGCGGGCTCCAGGGGGACGCGAACAGCTTGAGGTCCGGGTTCAGCTGCAGGGCTTCCTTGATGTAGGGAATCAGCATCTGCCGGTCACGCTCAATGGAGAAATGCTCCATGGCGTAGTCCCCGTCATTCTCGTTCAGGCTGTACCATTCCAGCGCATAATCGCTGGCTCCAATCGGCAGGCGGCAGATGCTGAACCGCTGCTCCCCTTCGGGATGGAACAGCTCATGCATCAGCCCCGCACGTTCTTCCTCCGGCAGATGCCCCAGTGCCACAAAGCCCAATTCGTTAAAGCAGCCGCCGAAGCCTTCCAGCGTCTGGAACGTCTCTGCGGTAACGGTCAGATTCGCGGCCGTCCCGGCTTGTTCTGGACCAGGACCAGGGATGTTTTGGGCCATCCAAGGTGCTTTTTCCGTGCTGGCAAACCATTTCTGAATTGTATCAGCCATATTATAAGTTCCTCCATTGGTTTAGTTTGGAGCTGTATTTTTTTAATGATTACGCTTTCATTATATCTCGGGTCATTCATAATGGAATTGGATAATCCGGCAATCACGGATTGGATTATTTTAACCTGTCAAAAGGCAGCGGCCTCATAACGGGGCGCTGCCTTTTCTATTCCTAACAGGTTATGTCTTCCTGCCAGTGATTCGGCAGGCGGCGATTATTGCTCTGCAACCAGCGCGTTCAATTCCCGCAAATCTTCGGCCAAATCAGCCTCGGTATATTTCCCTTGGCCAAAGCCGATCATCGCACGCAGCGGCATATATTTCATCATGGCAAGGAACATTTCCGGATTATCATCCATTGCATCTTCCAGGCCAAAGATACTGCTGTAATTCTTTGCTTTTTCCGCAGTCAACGGATTTGCCAGCAAATCGCCTACCGTGGTGTTGCGGTGGAAACTTACCGTAATCTTCGTTGTCGAAGTTACCGTAAGTGGAGCGGAGAGCCGGATATCCCGCGATGAAGAGCCTACGGCAATATTGAACGTTCCGCTTTCCACATGCCAGTCCGCCAGCTTCACGTTGTAATAGGCAAAAGCACGCTTATTCAGGGTGAAGGAGACTTCACGCTGTTCCCCCGGCTGCAGCTCCAGCTTCTGGAAGCCTTTAAGCTCGTGCAGCGGGCGGATGACACTGCTCTCCACGTCACTGACATAGAGCTGAACCACCTCTTTGCCTGTCCGGCTGCCTGTATTTTTGACATTGACCGTCACCTGGACAACATCCGTATCCCTGATACTGCTCTTGTCCAGTTTCAGACCGCTGTACTCGAATTGCGTATAGCTGAGTCCAAAGCCGAACGGGAACAGCGGCTCGATTTCTTTTTTATCATAATAGCGGTAGCCGACGAACAGGCCTTCCTTGTATTCCACCGTATCGCCTTCACCGGGGAAATTGAGGAAGGAGGGATTGTCACTCAGCTTCTGCGGGAAGGTCTCGGCCAGTTTGCCGCTTGGGCTTACTTCACCAAAGAGCAGATCGGCAATCGCGCCGCCAAAAGCCTGCCCGCCCAGATAACCTTCCAGAACAGCCTTCGTATGATTCAGCCAAGGCATCTCAATCGGGGAGCCGTTGCTCAGCACCACGATAATTTGGTCTTGAACTTCAGCCACCGCCTTGATCAGCGCCTTATGGCTTTCAGGCAGCGACAGATGGCTGCGGTCATACCCCTCCGATTCATAGCTGTCAGGCAGTCCAAGGAACAACACCGCAGCATCTGCGCCTTGTGCTGTTTGCTGTGCTTCCTTCAGCAGCTCACTGTTGATTTCATCGCTGTTCAAGTCATAGCCCTGTGCATACAGGAAGCTTGCGGAATCGCCGGCCACCGCCTGCATTTCGGCAAAAGCATCATCCAGCTTCGTCGGATTGACATGCGAGCTGCCTCCGCCCTGGTAACGCGGCTTTTTGGCGAATTCGCCGATAATGGCAAGCGTTCCGCTCTTGGCAATCGGCAGAATATTATCTTCGTTTCTCAGCAGCACCATACTTTCCCGGGCCACCTTTCGTGCCAGCGCATGATGCTGCTCCAGATCGAACGTTGCATTCTCCTTGCGGTTCTCCACTCTTTTGAAAATAAAGGACAGCAGCCGCTCCACAGCTTTATCCAGCGTTTCCATGGACAGCTCCCCGCTGTTCACTGCGGCCACGATTTTGGCATCACCAATGCCTCCGCTTGACGGCATCTCCAGCTCAAGCCCGGCCTGCAGCGCCTTCACCCGTTCATTGACCGCTCCCCAGTCAGACACGACGAAGCCGTCAAAGCCCCATTCCTCTCTAAGCACCTTCGTCAGCAGTGTTTCACTTTCGGAAGCGTATTCACCATTCAGCTGATTATAAGAGCACATTACACTCCAGGGCTGGCTTTGTGTCACTGCGCCTTCGAAGCTGGCCAGGTAAATTTCCCGCAGCGTCCGCTCATCAATGATGGCATTCGTAGACATTCTGCGGTGTTCCTGGTTGTTGGCGGCAAAATGCTTTAGCGAGGTGCCCACGCCCTGGCTTTGCACTCCTTGGATGTGGCTGGCGCCCATTTCCGAGGATAGATAAGGATCTTCCGAGAAGTATTCGAAGTTCCGCCCGTTCAGCGGGGAACGTTTAATATTGGTTCCCGGTCCAAGCAGGACCGCTACATCCTCCGCCTGGCATTCCTCGCCGAGCGCCTTGCCGACCTCATGAATCAGCTCACGGTCCCAGGAAGATGCAAGCCCGGCTGCGGATGGAAAACAGGTTGCCGGTACACTATTATGGAGTCCGAGATGGTCGGCGCTCCCTTGTTGCTTCCGCAGTCCATGGGGACCGTCGGTTAGCATCAAAGAGGGAATGCCCAGCCGCCCGATGCCTTTCGTGTGCCAAAAATCCAGCCCGGAGCAAAGTCCGGCCTTTTCTTCCAGTGTCATTTGCGAAATGAGGTTTGAAATGTGAGTTGTCATCATATGCCTCCTCGAAATAGGTTTTTCTACTCCCATTCTAATATACTTCAACCTGCATTTATGGTATTACTATTGTATTATTGGTATTTTCATTGGATCGGGAGGTCGATGGATGAAGATGTTAGACTACCTGGAGGAAACAGAAGGATTACAATACATCTGCAAATTAATCTACGAAGCTTACCAGATTCCGGTCTGCTGGCTGGACAGTGCAGGCAACCTTCAACTGGCGCTCCCTCCTTCTATGGAAGAACGGCCGGCTGCGCCCACCCACGCCGGGATGTTGGCCGAAATTGCGGAGTTCGTCTCTGGACTTGAAAACAACCTTCCCCGAAACACCGGGGGGACTTCCTTTTTGCCGTATCTGCACACTACCGGTTTTCTGGAAAATTTCATTATGCTTAAGCTGCCTGCAGAGCTTGGGACTGGCGGAACGATAATACTCGGCCCTTCACTGGCCGCTTCAATGACCGAGACTACTGTAGCCAGCCTGATGAATGACCACAACCTCCCGCTTGGCCATGTGGAAGAGTGGCTTCAGTATTACCGCGGCCTGCCGGTGCTGAGCCGGACGAGATGGTACCATGCCGCCCTGCTGCTGTACTCACTGGTCAACGGACAAGCCCTTTCGGTCACGGAGCTGCTGCTTGCCTCTACTCATCATGAGCCTGTGCAGCATACGGAAAGCCGTTCGGATCTCGATCACTCCTACCGGCGTGAGAACACCTGGCTGCATCATGAGCCGATGCTCGAACGGGAGATGTTCCGCCATATCGTAATCGGAGACAAAGCAGGACTCCTGCGGTCCCAAGCCTCCTTCTCCGAGGAAAGCTTCGGGCGGCTCTCCAAGAAAAGCCAGCTGCGCAGCAAAAAAAATCTGGCCATCTCCTCCATCACACTGGCAACCCGGGCCGCGATCGACGGGGGCCTGTTCTGGGAAATCGCCTATACGCTGAGCGACTTCCACATTCAGCATATCGAAGAACTGAAGGATATTCCCGCCGTTGACAAAGCCCAGCTCGCGGCTCTGTGCGATTTCGCCGATCATGTGCGTGACAACCGCCGATCAAAGCTGTCACGCACTTCTGCACTATGCCAGAACTATATTTTCAACCACATGTACGAGGAGCTTACTTTGAGCAAATTGGCTGAGGTGGCCGGGCTGAATGCCAGCTATCTCTCTCAGCTGTTCAAGAAGGAGAATGGAATTTCTGTCAGCGATTATATCCAGCGGGAGCGGATTGAGGAGGCCAAGCGGCTGATCGAGCTGCCCGGGGTCACGTTGTCGGATATCGCCACCCGGCTTCATTTCAACGACCAGAGCTATTTCACGAAAGTCTTTAAGAAATATACCGGAGTAACACCCAGGCAGTTCCGGCATGACCGCTGAATTATCTACTAGATGTGTCATTCTCCTGTGCAATTAAGGTGCAGAGCTGCAATAATATGGTACAATCTTGGTAAGAAACCTTGAAGGAGCGATTACTTTGGGCATCGGCATTGTTTTTATTGGTGTGTTAGTGTTTATCGTCGTCCAGGCGGTTATCCGTGATAACGGCAGGAAACACGGCGGCAGCAACCGGCTGCGGAACCGAAATAATTCGGCTGACAATTATTTCTTCCCCGGCGCGGATCCAAATCTCTTTACGGGCGATAACGACAACAACAATCACACCCGCAATCACCATGACGGAAACAGCGGGAACGGCGGTCATCACGGTCATAGTCATGGCGGCAGCAGCTGGGACAGTCATCATGGCGGGCATGGCGGCTGGGATGGCGGCGGTCATAGTCACGGCGGAGGCTGGGATGGTGGCGGCCATAGCAGCGGTGGCGATTCCGGCGGTGGGGGCGGCGGTGGTGGTGGGGGCGATTAAGCTTGCCTCCAACTTATATAGTGTGCAAAGAGAACTCACAGGCGTTTTTGAACTGTGGGTTCTTTTTAAATACAGCCAATTTAGATCTCCTGCAGCAACAGGCCCCATGCTCTCTGAAATTCTTAAACAATGAATTCCGATTAGTTCAGTTACAGATAGGGTCAAAATTTGGTCGAAAAAGTTTGTTCAACCACCTAAACTCTTTGCACTCCATATTTCTAAAAAACGAACCTTATCGATTTCGGCAATCTGCGGAGTAAACAAGTAGCTCTTGGCAAAGGCATCATAGAGCGGTGACATGAGCTCGTCCACCAACAGAACAACTAAACCTTCAATGGCATCTTTGATCAGCTTTCCGGACATGAGGTCTTTGAACGATTGAATCATATCATCGACTTTATGAATCATGTCATCTACCCAATTGGGAATATACCAGCTCGTCTCCCGCTCCACAAGCGGTGAGGCTGTGGGTTTAAGATATAAGAAGCCAGTGTCAACGCGGATCACTAAGTTCAGGTTTGATACCTAAAAGTACAATATGCAATGATGCCCTACCTCCCTATCCAATTTTCTTACAATATGATCCTACACTCTTTAAGCACGTAAATCGTTCGAAGAACGTGCTAAAAAAGTATGTATTTCTTCAAATCCTCTATAAAGCACACGACTCAATCCTGGAATGCCTCATAAACAACAAAAGAGCTGCGCAAATGCAGCTCTTCTGAATTTATTATAATAAGGATCATGCAACTGGGGCTTACTCTAAAGGGTTTCGTATGCTAACCTTGGGCTGGTCGGACGGGCATACGTTTCTCCCTCTGGACTTCGCTCTCCTGAGTTCTGTGAAGGCAGGTCTAACCGGGATTAACTCAGAAATCGACAAGCGCTTCTGCGGCTATAAATGACGGAAAGAACCACCGCTTTCCGCCCCGCGCGATTTTTACGCGCAGTTGCTCATCCGCGTTGAGGAGGAGGTACCTTAGGTTTAGCGATGCTTTACCTTCTTTATATGCCAGGATTAGGATTGAGTCATTTAGCTACTCTCCTAGCAGTTTACTTGCCTAACGTAACTTGCTTTATAGGCTAGCTAATGCCTGATTAAAGTCTTCCATTAAATCATCGATATCCTCGAGCCCAACAGATAACCTAACGGTGTGCTCTAATCGTGTTTCATGCTCGGTGCGAGATTTCTGTTCGGGATTAATGGCTAGACCTGGGGAATAAATCAGGCTTTCAAAGCCTCCCCAGCTCACGCCGATTTGAAATAGTTTCAGATTGTTCATTAGCTTTGCTACAGCACAAGGACCGCCATGCATCTCAAAGCTGAACAAACCTGTATTCCCGCTAAACTGTCGTACCGCAAGCTCATGCTGCTCATGCTGCTCCAGCAAAGGAAGATTAACTCTGCTGACTTGAGGGTGCTGGCTAAGCATAAGCGCAATTTGCTTCGCGGACTCAGCATGCTGCTTCATACGTAATCCGAATGTCTTCAGTCCACGAGTAACCAGCCACGCCTCCAACGGTGCTAGTGTAGCCCCAAGCAATACAATTTCATTGTTCGCTATCGCGTCGATCCGCTCTTGCGATGCAATTACTACTCCAGCAGTCACATCACTGTGACCTGACAAATATTTGGAAGCGGAATGGATCACGATGTCAATGCCCCATTCAATGGGGCGCATAGTTGCTGGTGTTGCACAAGTGTTATCCATTACGGTTAGTAATTGATGTTCCTTGGCGATTTGTACGACAGCCGGAATATCGAACACATCCATGTAAAAGGTTGAAAACCCTTCACAATACAGTATTTTCGTATTCGGCTTAATCGCTGCTTGTACCTGGTCTAATTGTCTGAAATCCACGAAATCAGCAGTAATACCAAACTTAGGCAAGTAACTTTGAAGCAGCTGATGTGTGCCACCGTATATCGGATAGCTGCAGACCACATGGTCGCCTTGGCTCAAGCAGTGAAGCAACGTAGAGGAGATCGCTGCCATTCCCGAAGTGAATAGCTTGGCCGCCTCTCCCTTTTCCAACGCCGCTAGCTTCTTCTCTGCTATCTGCTGAGTAGGATTAGAAATCCTTGAATAATAATAAGTCTCTTCCAGCCATTGCGACTTTTGGAATGCCTCATACGAATCAAATGTAAATAGTGTATTAATAAATACGGGTGGAACAACCGCTCCTAGAAACGTTTCATCCCCATAATGGGCAAGAATGGTCTGCATACCTGCGTCCTTGGTTTCCTTCCCTAATAACTTGCTCATCTGACCTCTCCACCCTCTACCTCTATCTATTCAAACTTATCGAGTGTTCTCCTTTAACGGCTCCATCTGTCAATCCATCTACAACAAAACGCTGTATTCTACTTAATGGACAGACTATCTCTTCATAGGGTTTCTACCCTTTTACAGCCCCATCCGTCAGTCCGTTAACAACAAATCGCTGCATAAAGGCAAACATAATCAACGATGGAACGGTTGCTGCTATGCCTCCAGCCGTCATGACACCCCAATCAATATCATAGTTGTGTATAAACATGTTCAATCCTACTGGAATTGTTTTTAAACTGTCGCTGCTAATAAGCATAACAGCTCCAAGCAGATCGTTCCACGCTCCAATAAAGGCAAATATGAAGGTTGCAATTACACCAGGTACCATTAGAGGCAGAATGATTTTGAACAGTGACTGCATTTTGTTGCAACCGTCAATCAATGCAGCTTCTTCAAGATCCATCGGAATTCGATCGAAGAAGCTCCGCATCAGGATCAAGCTAAACGGAATCGTTCCCACTGTGTAGAAAAGGATGAGTCCACCCATTGTGTTTGTTAACCCAAGCTTGGAATACATAATAATCGTCGGTACCAAAACAAGTACTCCGGGAATCAATTGTGTTAACAGCAACCCATAAATGACAAGATTATGCCCTCTGAATTTGAACCTTGCCATCGCATAACCACCAAGTACAGCCAGAGAGGTGCCAAAGAATCCGGTAGCTAATGAAAGAATAATACTGTTCTTAAAAAATACAGCAAAATTAGAGGTTTCGAAAAGATAGATGTAATTGTCAAATGTAATGTGTTTAGGCCAATACTGAATATCTGTTGTAAGGATATCTAATTTGGGTTTTAACGATGTGATGAATAGCCAATAGAATGGCGCTAATACCATCAGCAGATAACCCGACAAAACAACAAAACGGACTATAACAATAGGCGTACGTTGTTTTTTGTACATTATAAGTTACCTGCCTTTTCAAATTTAGTGAGACGAAGGAAAACAAAAGCAAATAGGAGTAATAACACCATAAAGAATAGACCAATAGCCGCCGCTTGGCCGTAGTCTAGCGATGCAAAAGCCTTCATGAACATATAGGAAGCTAAGGTGTTAGATGAATTTGCAGGTCCGCCAGTCGTCATAATATAGATCAATTCGGCAGATGAAAACACCCAAATGGTCCTTAGCAGCAATGTAATCAGAATAGTTTGCTTGATATAACTAAAGGTAACATTCCAAAACCTAGAAATTATGCCCGCTCCATCCATTTCCGCCGCTTCGTAAATCTCATGCGGAATAGATTGCATCGCTGCAAGCAGCATGATTGCAAAGAAAGGAATCCCCGTCCAGGCCATGGCAATAATAACCGAGTATAGCGCCATTTTAGGATCGGACAGGAAATAAATTTTATCGTGAATTATCCCAAGCTTCAACAGAATATCATTAACAGGCCCGTACTCTGTATTAAAAAACCAGCGGAATGTCAAGCCGATGACAAAGGAGGACACTGCCCATGGCAGGAAAACGACAGCCTGATAAACATTACGCAAAGGAAATGGGCGACTCAATGCCAAAGCGAGAATTAAACCGAGTACAAATTGCGCCCCTACCGTTAAAACTACCCAGATTAAAGTGTTTTTCATGATTAACGGAAAGTTATTATCCGTAAGAACAGCTTTAAAGTTTGCAAGCCCGTTAAAACCAATATCATTAGGAGCGGTCAGCTTATAGCTTTGGAAGGCATACAAGATAGAACTCAATAAGGGATACGCCAGAAAAATAAATAAAAGAAAAAAACTAGGAAAGAGCAGTATATACGGTTCATTCTTACGAATAAATTTCAATTGAAGAAACCCCCAGTCACTTCTGAATTTCAAAAAGACATATCAGAGGTCAGTGAACCAACCCCTGATAGTGTAGGAATCATATGCATCGTATCCTTACTCGCCTTTATAATTTGCTGCATGTGGAACTGGAATGTCAGGGTGGTCTTTCATAAATTTCTGTTGTGCCTTCGTTAAGAAGTCTCCCAAATGCTTCAACGTATCTTCTGCTGATTGTGTACCCAATAAATATTTTTGTACTTCTGCATCCATAAAGCTTTCTCTGAATTCACCAAGCTCAGGGAATTTGCCATAATCAGCAGGAGGTATCAGCTTCGGATCATTCAACATATCGATAAAGCCTTTCATTGGACCTTGGCCTAGTTCAGGATCTTTAAGAGAATCTTGCATGATTGGGATCATGGTCATTACTTTACTATATTTATTATTGTTTTCCGGTTTGGATATGAACTCAATAAATTTCCAAGCTGCTTCTTTATTCTTAGAGTTTTTGGAAATACTGTAGCCCCATGAAGCTCCTGCTCCGGCATATGTGTTGCCGTCTACTGCATGAGGATTAGGAATAACTGTCCAAGTACCATCCTTCATGGAATCTTTTGCCGTAGCTACTACTTCAGTAGTTTGAGCTAGTATTCCGGTTACGCCAGATGTGAAACCCTGCACCATTTCTTGGTATCCCCAGTTTATGGAGTCCTTTGGAGCCCAGCCTTTTTTATAGATATCGGTGTATCTCTTGAATGCAGTCAATGCTTCGGGTCTTAAAAGAACCGATGTGCCGTCTGCTTCATAGCTTTCGCCTTTTGTAACAGAGAAAATGTAAGCTAAGATTTGGTCAAACCCTGCACGAGCTCCACGATATGAAAAACCATAACGATTTTTGGCTGGATCTGTCAATTTCTCGGCAACATTAAACAATTCATCCCATGTTTTAGGCATTTCCAGATTAGCCTCTTTCATCCAGTCTGTTCTTATGAACAATGCTCCGCCCATAAAAGCATCCGGAATGAGATAAACATCTTTGAATGGTTCACGCTGCTGTTGCTCGATTGTAACGTTTTTTGCGAACGCTGTAAGATTATCCTTATTATCCCATTCATCATATTGGGTCGAAATCGGCTCCAGATATCCTGCTGGAACAAAAGTAGTTAACCAAGCTGGGTAAACGTTGACTACATCGGGCAATGTTTTGCTTTGACCTTGTGTTGTCAGCTTTGCAAACGCTTGATCCCAAGGCACTGTTTCCAATTTCACTTTGATATTCGTATTTTCTTTTTCGAAATCAGCAATGATTTCATTAAAGAATTTCTCTCTCTCAGGCGATGGAGCAACGTCAGTAAAGCTGATTTCAATCTTCTTGCCTGAACCTCCACTGCCGCCGCTGCTGCAAGCGGTTGTAACTAGTAATGCCGTGCTAATAGCTAGTAAACCAATCATCCTTTTATTCATCGAAATACCCCTCTCGATGCAATTTTGTATAATTCCATTTCCAATTACAAGGTGCTGCGTTTATGCATAATTCCACATTCCGGAAACTAAGATGAGATGAAGGACCTTCAACCTATCGTATCCGTCTGTTAAACAATAATTATCTTTTAAGCTAACGAATCCATACTCTAAAAGAATGCCCTCACTCTTCGGGGACAATCCAAAATGGCTGGGACCACGCACTCTTGTTACCATGCCCCAAGCACTCGATACGTACATAGAATGCTTCACTCAGTTCTTTATTGTGTAATCTGGGATTCTCACGCAATTCCTTCATGGTCAAAGTGGAAGAACCTCCATTTACTTTTTTCAATACAACCCCATTTCGACTAATCCAATGAACTTCATCAGCATCGGATTCTATTGAAATACACTGATTGTTATCTTTTGATTCAATTTTTGAAATGGATACTCCCGTTGATGCATAAAAGCGTCCCTCTGAAAGTGCGGCGACAATTCCTTCTGGATCAATGGCTTGCGAATCTGGCCACTGCACACAGTTCCAAGCTATAAATTGATCTACCCGCTCATGCTGGTCATCCGTTGCATGTCCATAAACCTTCCATCCCTTACTCAACAGATAGTCCCAGCGATCAGTCGCTAAAGCCTGTCCGAAAAGTCTTTCGATAACTCCAGTATAGATTTCTATACCTTTAATGCCTTCCATCGAATCGAGCATTTGATCTGTAGCATATTCATGAAAGGGCTTGAAGTTGGGATGATTGAAAATGCAAAGTCCTCCGGCCTGATGCACACTATCCATAATTTCGCTGGGAGTTAGTGAATACGCAGGGAGTACTCTGTCAGCTCCAAGATATTGAAGAGTTTGTAAGTCTTTAGCCGCGACCTCTACGGCCGGGATCACACACATCTTAGTATAGGGCTGTAGTTCTTCTCGTCTGAGTAAAAGATCATGTTCGGAAAGGGCAAAGTAATCGTATCCAGCTTCCTCATAAGCACGCACAATTGTTAAAGGTTCATCGGTGCCATCTGACCTCGTCGAGTGTCCATGATGATTGCCGCGAAGCCATTTGAAGCTGATGTCTGACCCTAAGTAGGACGATATAAATTTATGTTGTTTTATTTCCAATATTTCCACTTCCTCTCTCAATCAGTTTGGTCATCCATGAATTAAATGCCCCATAAACGAAGTTCCAAGTCGATGGGCCGGACCGGCGGCTGGATTTGGTCAGGGATATAAAGTAGTTCCTCGCCCAGCATTTGTCCGTATTGCGTAAGCATGTCGTCGTTCAAGAAACGGGTTTCGATAAATACATCGCTGTCATGTACTGTAATGATCCGATAAGATGGTTTTATTAGGCAAGCGGCGGTCTGAATATACACCCATGGGCTGCTGTGGTGTGTAGAGTGAATATGATTGTGACCGTTGCAATACAACCCGATTCCCTGCTTACTCGCGAGAATGCGTGTTAGCCGGTCATTCCTGATGGACAGATGCTCCATCTCGGAAAAAGTGGTGGTTCCAAACAACGGGTGATGGGCAAACAATATAACCGGCTTGCTCTCGCTGCTCAATATCAATTCCTGCAGCCAGTCGAGTTGTTCGTCCGAGATCGCTCCCGAAGAGTCATCAGGACACCGTTCCCGCACTGTATCGATAAACGCCACAATGGCATCCTCCGTCGACACATGAAAATACAGGGGACGCCGCATTACCGAAGGTATCATCTCCTTAGGGATCGTCAGAGCATCATGATTTCCTATCGCTTGGTAGAAGTGAATATGTCTCTCACTCGCAATTTGGTAGATCCGGCCGAATTCCGCAGGAGAGCCAGAGTGCGTTAAGTCACCGACTGAAACATGCATATCGGCCGGGACCTGAAATACATTATCGAGATAACGTTTGAGGAAATCTTCCTGATACTCCTTCAACGAAGGATCAGCGAACGATTGCGAATAATGCAGGTCCCCCATCACTACGATCTTCAACATGGCTTTCCCCCTGTGCTGGCTTTGATATCGTCATTTTTAAAGGTAAAAATGCCGCGAATTCAGGCACACAATCTTTTCGTAAAAACGTTCCTAAGACCCTATCGCCTCTTAGCATGATTACTCCCAGGGGAATTATTCTGGTAGTATCAGATCTGACTGCGCAACTTTCTGTAGAAACCGTCAATTGTGGGAACCTTATAAGTGGGAACTGGGCTTGCTCGTGGACGACTTCTATGGTAAGAAATCCAAAGCGTGTCAATTCCCGCATTCTTGCCCCCCTTAATGTCGGTGTAAATATTGTCGCCAACCATTAGGCACGCGTCCCGGCTCGTTCCGTAAAGCTCAAGCGCTTTTTGAAACGGATATGACTCGGGTTTTCCAATGGAAATAACACTTGGCCGGTCCAACATGGAAAGCACCGACGCCAGCAGTGCCCCCGTCTCTGGCACTCGTTCCCCGAATGCACCTGGGTGGTACACATCGGAATTGGTAATAACCAGTTTTGCACCCCTCTGCACTTGGTTGACGCTTCTACTCAATTTCTCATAATTAAATTGGACATCCCGGCCTAATACTATAAATTCGGATTTGCTGTGATCGTCCAGGCGGACGACTCGATGTCCAAATCCCCTTAGGCTTGCCTCCAAGGATTCCGATCCGCACACAGATACAGTTACCTTGCCGTACTTCTCTAACAAATATTTTCCGGTTAAATCGGTAGCTACCATAGCCTGCATTCCCAAAACAGGAAATCCCATGCCCGACATTTTGGCAAGTACCTCCTCCGATGTCTCGGTAGAATTATTGCTCAGAAAAATGATCTTTTTGTTCTTGTCCGCAAGGTATGAGATAAGTGCGATTGACCCTGGGTATGGTTCATTTCCCGCGTACAAACATCCATCCAGGTCAAAAATATAAGTTTCATAATGCCCAAGCTCACATGTCATCCCTATTTTCTCCCGATTTTGGCCTATGGAGTATAATTCTTTCAATAATTATTTCCAGTGAATTTCACTTCTTTTAAGCTTTTTTAATTCTATCTTTCATTTGTAAACTACAAATACATCTCAGGAAAATGTGATGTAAATATACGTCCAGGTAATGGAGAGATGAATCGATGTCCTCCGCTAAAGGTCATGATCCGAAACTTACTGCCTTCCATCGTTCGCTTCTTCAAACTAATAGGTTTGAATGGATTACCGATCTGAAGTTTAATCTTGCAAAAGCTGTATCGTAATCTCCTTCTCCAATCCCGCATACAAACTTTGCAAAATAAAATAAGTATCGTATTTTAATAAATGTGGATTCGATTCATGGATCATACCTCCTGACTGTTCGCCTTCATAAAGGAAAAATATTCTTTATAAATTCAGTTATTGCAGAATATTATTCCTTGACGATCATGCATTGTTATCGTAACCGTTAAATGTTAACTGAGGATTATTGTGATGTTTAAATATTGTAAATTTGAACGGGGTTTACTTGAATTGATTGGAGTGAGATAATATAAAATCATAGATGTTGATTAATTAAAAGTATG
Source organism: Paenibacillus paludis (assembly GCF_042610515.1). NCBI lineage: Bacteria > Bacillati > Bacillota > Bacilli > Caryophanales > Paenibacillaceae > Paenibacillus > Paenibacillus paludis. Next base: position 81,236 of record NZ_JBGJZP010000010.1, on the reverse strand, counting down.
GAGAGCGTTCATGGACATTGAGAAGGATTACCTAGTCATTATTAAAAATTTTTTACCCTCTATGCATCAAGGAGAAAAAAAAATTGCGGAATACATTCTGAGTCACCCCGCTGATGTCATTAATATGACAATTGCTCAATTGGCTATTCTTCTGTCAGTCGCAGATTCAAGTATTGTCCGATTCTGCCGATTAATTGGTTTGAACGGATTTACTGACCTAAAAATTAATTTAGCTAAGAACATTTCCAAATCATCATACCTCATACCAGAAGAGATCAGTCTTCATGATGACGATTACTCGATTGCTTTGAAGGTATTCAGTTCAAGCATTCAAACCTTACAGAATACAATAAATACATTGGATAAAGAGGAATTCCATCGAACGGTTCAACTTTTATTAGAGGCTAAGCGAATAGAAATTTACGGCATTGGAACATCCGCCACACTCGCCCAAGACACTTATTATCGCTTTATGCGTATCGGTCTTCCGGCTTATGCAGCCACCGATCCTCATATCAGTCGCATATCTGCAAGCATGCTAGATGATGAATGCGTGGTACTTGGTATTTCACATACCGGCCGCACAAAAGATACAATTGAAGCATTACAAATTGCAAAAGGAAAAGGCGCAAAAATTATTGGCATTACAAGTTTTTATAAATCTCCCCTTCTGGATCTCTCAGATAGAAGATTGGTCATCTCATCTATTGAAGCAGACTTTCTAAAAGAAGCTGTGTCCTCTAGAATTGCACATCTGGGATTAATTGATAGCTTGTGTACTTGCCTTATCATTAGAAGGTACAAACAGACAGAGCCGCTACTTGACAGTATGACTTATATTCTAAATCAGTTGCGTTATTAGTTTTATCTGGAAAGCTACATATCAACGGCTAATACCCACCCTGCCTATTTTGCGAACAAATGATATGAAGCTGGAAGGGATTAAGTTGTAGCGGTAGCTATATCTTCTTTTTTTTGGCGGTCATGCATGCTTAGTTCGCGTCATTTGTTCAATAACTATTAACTTATGGCATATCACCGAACCACCACCTTTTGAGTCTAATTTAATCTAATTATGATAGTTTCCTAACAATAAGGATATTCCTACCATCTGGTCCTAAGCACTGAGTCGGTAATGTTTCTGTAACTATCCTGCCCTATTAGCAGAACGAGGGGGTAACCTTGGACTCACAAATTTTATATCACAGTATTCCTTTGATAGGGTTTTAGCTTGGGGATTGACAGTTACACCAGCAGGAATTGCTGCTTTTGGACCGCAAGTCACAGTCTCAGCAACGAATGGTACTGTTACTACAGCGTCTGGGCTCACACATTTTTTTAATGAAGCAAATATTCACGCCCCTCAATGAGCCCTCTAACTATTTATTTCACGGGAGTATATCGACTTACCGTACCAATTTTTGGGGAAATTCATACCTAGAATCAGGTGATATTGTAGGTGTTAATTTTAAGATTGATAGCTCACGCGCGGGAGGGATAGTGTCAGTTTCATGCTTGGTTCCATAAGATAAAAACAAAAATAAATTTTAGACCTTTTTCATTGAGTAAGGGAGGTATTGCCGTGGGCGAGGGACAAAACACAGATGAATACTCTTCTCACTTCATCAAAGATGAAAATCAAAAAACACACAAAAAAGATATACGCTGGTTCAGAGAAATGATAAATTTTGATACTTTACGAGAAGCAGAAGAATGGGTTTATAATGGCGATGCTTTTAATAAAATAGGGACTGAATTTGAAGGCTATACTACTGGCGACCCTAAATTAGCATATGCATTACTTTATAACCTAGTAAGAGAAAACACACTAAACCAACGCTTTCACAATATATATGCTGATAAAGAGTATAGAGATGGACAAACCTTATACATGGTTTGGGTAAGTTGATTTTTAACATTTTTTCGCAAAGGAGGCTATATTATACTTTCATTGAGTAGCTTCTTCATGCCACCCCTTCTCATGGCTTCCGTTGCAGTAAACTCACCAGATTTCCATGCCTCATATACTTCAATGAATGTGTTATCAATTTCACGTTTGGGTCGGCCAAAAGTAACCCCTTCCGTCCGGGCTACTTCAATACCCTCTGCCTGCCTCAAACGATTTTTCTTACGTTCCTGTTCAGCCACATATGCCAGCAGGCTAAGAAATTGATCCTCCACCACTTTTCCAAAATCCCCCATTTTCTTAAACTTCCGGGAATCGAATAGCGTTTCATTATCCAGACACACAATGTCCGCACAAATCTCGCGTGTGATATGCTTCCACTCGGTAATGATACCGTCATAGTCCCGGCCTAACCGATCCAGCGCATCCAAATAAACCAGATCTCCTTCCCGCAGCATAAGCCGCATCGCCTGATAGCGTGGACGGTCAAAATCTTTGCCACTCTGCTTATCGACAAAAACAAATCGCTCCTCGATCCCTAACTCCCGGAATTTCAGAAGCTGCCGCTCTACATTTTGCTCCTTCGTTGAAACTCTTCCGTAAGCAATCTTCAATGGAGCCCCTCCTAATAGAAAAAACGTCTCAGATGATCCCTTGAATCATTGAGACGTTCCATAATTAATTTTATGGCTTTTTGAAACGAACTAATGCCCAGTCAGGCTCGGGAGATTCTACGAAGTGAAGAAGGTTACGCCCTGGCCGTACGCCGAATGACGGAACCGGAAAGTGTATTTGGACAATTGAAGAACAATCGGGGCTTTCGGCGCTTTCTGCTTCGCGGCATGGAAAAAGTGACACTAGAGGTCGGTTGGCTTTCGCTTGCCCACAATCTGCTAAAGCAAGCCACTAATGACCAAAAACGCAAAGCAGCGATCCTCCAATAACGGGAGAATCGCTGCTTTGCTTACTTTTTGTGGTTTTAAGAATGAAGTGAACTGTCTCCCTTCATAGAGAATCTACTTTTGGGACAGCCCTTTCTATACCTGATTTATGAGGTTCTAGGCCGCAATTGCGTCCATTTAGTAGGATTGGTTACAGGGGCAGCTCCGCGCTGTACTCTTGGACTAACCTCTATCCAAGGTTGGTCATATCCTAAGTTAGCATGGAACTGTACATTTGCTTTACTTGATATATCAAAATCGGTTGGAGTTCCTGAAGAATTTTATTTACTACTTCTGTATAATTATCTAGTTCTCCAACTTTGGCAGCGCTCGTAACAAAATTACGCAGTAACGGATCATTCATGTTTTCACTTTTGCTTAAAGAAGCTAACACTTCTTTAAAATTAGGATCGCTTAATCTACGCATAGCTGTAATTGAAGCAGCTCTTACTTCAACAGGTTCACTAGAGTCATCATAAATTGCTTTCAAGTTAATTGACTTCTCGGCAGCAATTTCAGCACTCAATTTAGCGTCTTGTTGTGGTTCTAATTGTAATAAAGCGTATCTCCGAAGATTTTCATCTTCACTTTTATCTTCTATCACAGTTTTAATTTTATCAAAACCGCCTTTATCTATTCCATTGCCATTAGCTAGTATATCTATAGTCAATGCTCTTAATTTTGGATCGTACTCTTTTTCTGTCACTACATCTGAAACTTCAGCAGGAACGATGGTTGATATTAAAAGGATAGAAGTACCAATTGTTACAACTGGCTTGTTAAGTTTCATCACTTGACCTTCTTTCGCTTTTATTCGAGATAACTCATATAATTCAAGAAGTAGGTGTATATTTAATTGAGTATAGCTAGTCAGACGATTGGATGTTATTTCAAATGTAAAAATTGGAGGTGTGGTTAATGAAACTAATTCGTTCTTTAATGAAATCATTTCGATTTTGGTTAGTTTTAATTTCATTTGTTGCTATTGTTGTAAATGTTTCAGGAAATGACGACTATAACATACTGTTGGCCATAACTAGTCCGTTGGTCTGGATATACGAATCATCTCATTTTGTACGAAAAGCAGACATTCCAATAACGGGAGTTTATCTCACCACATTAGCTTTCTGGTATCTTGTTGGTTTCATTTTAGATCGACTGTTAAAAAAATTAAGGAACAACAAATCCTAAATAAGATTTATTTCCAAAACCCGTTCATATACCATCTCCTTTTTAAAAAAATAGTAATATAATCCTGTACTCTTTCAATATGCAGACAAATTTTTCTAATATATAGCAAACAATGCAACAATATAGATTTTATCATTTTATTACCATTAGAAACAATCTTCCGACATGTGAAGGGGCTTTCCCAAAAGTTGTCATAGACGATGACCTGAGGGACGCCCCTATTTTTATTCAGATTAAACAAAAGGAAACCATCCTTTGGTAAAATGGAGTGTCGAGCAACCATTCAAAATGGAATAAAAGCGCCTGCGGCAAATGTGCAGGACCTCACGCTCATTTCGCTTTCTTCAGCAGTCTTAGCCAGTTTCTTTTTACTTTTGCTGGTGGACTGTTTAAGGCAGCGTATAGCTCGACTCATAGCTTGCCGGCAGAATGAACAGACTGCGGCTCGTACTAAGCTGGGTGTCTCGATTCCTGCGGCCTCTAGAGCAGCAGAAAAGGCTTTTGGATCAAAATCACCACTGGAAATAAACTGCTCACGAATATCCTCAAGCACCCAGTCTTGCGGAGAAACAACGTGACCGTCTTCTACTCCTTTGGGCTACAATTGCCCGACAACTTCCACGTCATCAATCATCCACCCCATGGTGTCTATGTAGACAACCACCGTACGGATAATCATCGTTTGGCCACTTTATTGAATTTGGTCGTTACCTTCAGCTCGTTATAAAATTCCACTTTGGATTGGGAATCCGTATGCTTTTAAAGTATCAGTCTCAAAACATTACCAAGCCAGCTAACTATGGCACCAGGCTTGCGCATCGATCTGCAGCCTGCTACAGCCATGCGCTGAAGGAAGCCAGGCTACAGGGCGTCCACCTGGGCCAACTTACTTGGTCAAGTGTTCCGGGGAGCGCATCCTGACTTGCAGCCGCCCACTGTTGGCGCACTTCTGGATGCCGGCCAGCAGCGATACCCGGCCGTCGCATCGTTCTGCAGCGACTTCGTTGAAAAACTAAAAAAAGCCCGAGAAAGATTTCTCGCGCTTTTATTAAAATATACTTGTGTTACTTCTAATTGTTTTTTTAGAATTTCTCGCCATAATCCCGTATGAATTTCACCGCTACCCATGGACACTTTGGTTCTAAGCAGGGGGAAATTCGATTCCAAGGATTATAAACAGATGTTTCGATAAACTGTGTGTGAAGAATTGTAGACGCAAACTGCACACTAGCGAATTCCAAAAGAGCTGGTTTTGAGGGCTCCAGTATAAAAACCACATGTTGACTTATCTTCATTTTGATTTACTTCTAAAACATATGATGTTACCGTCAGGGTCTCGAAAATGTACTGACCTTGCTCCCCAAGGATAGGTTGTAGGCACAGTTACAAATTCAACATCAAATGCCTTCAATCGTTCATATTCATTGTCAATATCATCAACATTAAAACTTAGTGTAATATTGCCTGATCCCCAATATCTTGAAAAATCAAATTTCATATCTGATTCTGCAGCTTGTTTCGAATAGATCGCCAATCCAGGACCTTTCGTATGAATTACCGAATGGATATGATCTCCTACGGCTTTTTCATGTAAAACGACTTCATAGAACCTAGTTAATGTTGTGACATCCTCTGTAATTAGACATACATCTGAAAACAGCATAATTCTTATCTCCTTTAGAAAAATTTTAGGATCAGACTCACAAATAACCACTTGATATTGAAGAATTCGCGAAACAGATGAATATTCCTTTTGCATGACTCAACTATACTATCTGTTAGATTAATGAGCGAGCACCAGTCCTATACTTTATTTTTACAGAAATGGTTCCGAAAGATGTTGCACAGTACGAAGATACATACCATAAGGGCAAGGCCCTTATAAGGGGCGACCAGAGCTTGGCAACCATCCACCTCAAACGGCGAATAGAGCGATTTTACGATGATTCTGAAGGTGAGACAGTGTTTGCTTTATACGAAGATGTAGACGGATATGTTCACTACCAGTCAGTAGGATTTGATGCTGACAGGCAGCTTGTGCTATCCCGGCTATTTTATAGGATGTTTACTCGGTCTGACTTACAGGCTGAGAAGTAAAAAGTAGTAGACGCATATTGCTCATTAAAAAGGGGGGCTCAATGAGGGGCTCAATATGGATATAAAAAAGCAGCGAAGATATTACGTGAATCGTCAAGCAGATGGCTCAATAGATATTATGGATATTTTCCATTCTTTAACGACAAATCAACTTGAATTTTGTGTCTCTTATTTAGAGAAACAGCCTTTATTCGAAGATAATAAACTTAATAAAGAACTATATAGATTGAACTGAAAATCTTTACGCCCGAACCAGTAGCCGATCAATCAATTCAAGAGGGCTCTCATTGACCCGTTTCATGAAAGCTGCGACATGAGTACGGATGACGTAATACTTATGAAAAAAGACATTGTTTACTACATCGTGTTTTAGCCATTTCCACAATCCTTCAACAGGATTAAGTTCAGGGCTATACTTGGGTAGAAAAACAAGCTGAAGTCTCGGATTCTCTCGCAGAAACGGCTGAATCGCATCTGCATGATGAGTGTGGGCGTTGTCTAACACCATGACGAGTTTTCCTTAGGGATAGGTCTGTAAAATATCTATTAAAAATCGTCCAAAGGCCGCTGCATCAAACTTTTCTTCTTCTCGGTGGATCACATGACCCGTCTCGTAGTCGATGGCAGCAAACAGTTTGGCTCCTTTATGCTCGCCATGAGTCGGGATTTTGCGTTGTTGTCCTTTCGGAAACCAGTTGTTCTGCAAAGCCAAATAGGCCCTTATCATGGATTCATCTTCAAATAAAAGATGGTCAATTTCTCCCTGGTTCAGTTTCTCCTTCAGCTCAGGTAAAGTGACCTCGCGGAATTGTTTTTGTTCCTCTTTGTTGGCTCGTACCAGCGTATAGGTGGCTTTTGTGTAGCTAAAACCAAGCCGATTCAGCATTTTAGAGATTCCTTTTAGGGTATATTTCTCGCCGAACTCGCGAAGGATCCATTGCACGAATGATTCTTAACGTCCAAGTGTATTTCGCTTCGAATCCAACATCCACCGGTCTTTGCTTGGCAATGGTTTCCTTGTTCAAGTTATATAGGGTGAAATTTCTTGATTTGTTTGCAGTAACTTTAATACAATGCCAAATACTAAACTATACATTTAGATTTTGGAATTTAATAACCAAGTTTTTTGGGAATAAAACCATCATTACTGTTCACCATACTTCGGCTACTCTTCGTAAGTGAATTCATCTGTGTCCATGTAGACTACATATTAAAAGGCTTATTGGAACATAATAATACATAGAGGAGAATTGGAGATTTAATGCGTAAGGAAATTAATATTATCGTAAACTGATGTTCACATGCACTTTAAAAGGTATTATAATAAAATTAGGAAAATCACACATTTTATAGTGGGATCTTTTCCTTTACGGACCTTATCGATTCGTTCAACATTTTAGTGAATATAATGTTTTAAAGTAGGAAATAATTGTTGGTATAGAAAGGGTGGGGATAATATGTTTAAAAAAATAGGCTTAATAGCCTTTGCAGTGACTATTATTTCAGGAGTGGTATTAATATCGAATTCAAAAGCAGACACCTATCCAGAAATGGAAACCGTAAATAAGACAGTTAAAAATCCTGTTAACACTAATTTTTCAACAAATAACGTGAAATCTGTAGAATCCGTAGAATCAGTAAAAAACGTAGAATCCGTAGAATCAAAAATCGCAAAAGGGTATTATAGTCAATTCTATACACCTCATGGCATGTTCGTGCGAGCAGATGAACAAAGTATCTTTAAGGAATCGGAGATAGCAAGAAATATAGATGAAATCGGGCCTAATACGAATCAACTAATTTTTGAAGGCGAGTTTTTTTTAAAAGTAGATGAAGCAGAATTTTCTAAAAATTATCCCAATTCGTTGCTCTTAGGTAAAACCTTAAATGATGAAAACCCGACTGATACTGATGTTCCATCAAGTTCATCAAAATAGTAATTTCACTTCATAAAGAAGGAGCCATTGTTTTCGACAATGGCTCCTTCTTGGCCTTCTTGTTTTACTTAATCATTGATTGATCCATATACACTAGCATTTGTAACTCCAATATTTTTTATTTCCAAAGCATAAGTACCCGCTTGAACATTGTCAAAAGTTATTGTTTTAGTAGCACTTGAATAGTTACCAGCAAGTGGTATGCTATTTTTTTCAGCAGCTCTCAAAGTATACTCAACAGATGCAGTCCCGCTACCATAAGTAGGGTACTGAGCAAGCTGTACCGTCACATTTCCGTAAGAGTAATGATTGAACCATGCTGTAGTTGTAAAGTCATTAACTGAAAGAGGTCCAAAGGAATAGTTTGTCAATAAAGAGAATGGTGTCACGATTGGGTCCATATTTTCTTCTGTATAATTTGTGGTAACAACTACCGAACTAACTGCATACGTGCTAGTTTCTACTACCGGTTCAGCAGCATAAGTGCTTGGAACAATAAAGGTTAGTAAAGAAGCAGATGCTAGCAGAGACAATGCCATTTTTTAAGTTTCATTACAAAATTCCTCCCATTAGATAGATTTAGTTGCCAACTATAAACCAATATATTCATTTTATGTAATAATCGCTATAAGGAAAGGTGCTGTTCTCTAATTTATCAAAACTATTATTCTCCAAGGCTAAAACTCTTTCTCCATCGTCTTTGGTTGCTTTAATGATGATATTATTAATATCTAAGTCTACATAAAAATTATCGGAAACCATTCTTAAAATTTCAGATAAAACTATTTTATTTTCAAGGGATGAAATGATGTCTATTCTTAATATACCAGTCTGACAAGCACCATCCCAAAATCTTGTTGTATTAGGAACAGGTGCTATTTCGATAGTGCCTACTATCTTATTTATCTGCTTATGATTAATACTCCATCTTATATAAAATCTATCGTTATATTCTTGCACCCATCCCTTAATACCTTTTATTACAGCATCAATGTTGTGTGTATCCCATACACCGCCACAATTATCATTATTCATACGGCTTTTTGTAATCGGGTCAGAATAGCACTCAAATAAGTCTATTGCGTCTTCCTCTTTAACTTTTGTGAATATTAAGTTAATGGTTTCATAAACTGGACACTTATCAAATGGATTAATATTACTCATTATTGGATACCCCCATATTTGTATATATAATTCTCATATGATTATATAGCATCTCGAGTTTAAAAAAGGCCAGTTTGTACGATGATAATTCCAAAAGCCGAAGACATAGTGATTAAGTGTTTTTAGAGAGATCTTTTCAACTTATTCATTCCTACCAAACAAAATTAACATAAAAACCAAATTCAGTTTAACACAAAATGATTAAGTATTGCGCAGTCCGAAGATACAGCGAAGGAGTGAGCTAATGGCGATGCCGAAGTGCTATGGTTGTGAAAACCTTAGAGAAGGCGAAGCCTTAACTTACCGTGTAGCCAAGAAAATCATAGGAGTGGTAAAAGCTAAGTACTGTGAAACGGGTGGGTGCGTTATTGCGGCAAACGAATTAAGAACAAGTCCGCAATGGTGCCACTTACGTACTAAGTAAATTAAATAGTACGAGAAAACTTACTGTGGAAAGAGCTTAAGCGCTTTTGTGACAATGACGGATGGGAATTTTTCAAGGAAACAGATCATTATTTTTATCGGAAAGTATTGCCGGATGGCCGGCCGTTTCCCGATCGACAGCCACCAAACCGATATCAGGGTGAAACATTCTCAGGACAAAATTAAAGCCCCTGACCATGAAGGCCAAGGGCTGAAATTCATTGATATACAAGGGATATTAACGTTTCGAGAACTGTGGAGCGCGACGTGCTGCTTTGAGGCCGTATTTCTTACGTTCAGAAACACAGGGTCTTTGCATCCTCGATATGAGAATACCCTATTACGCGTTAGTTAGCTGGAGCTACACGGAAAAATGGAAGCGGTTGAGCAGCGTCTCGCCTTTAAAGACCAGATACACATCGTTTCCACCAGCTTCAATTTCAGCTTGAACAGACAATGTCTGCCACTGTTGCAGGCTTTCGCCCGCCGGAACCTCAAGGGTCGCCGCCAGTTGTCCTGCCGGGCCTTCTGTTCTGATCTCAATGCTGCCGCCGGTCACGGAGGATACGAGCGCGTGGAACGTTGCGGTGCCTTGACCGAACTCCACATCTTTGAAGGCGATCCATGCTCCTTCACCTGTCGGATGGACAGAAGCGCCGCCCGCCTTGCATTCATCCAGATATACCGCTTCGTAGTCGTCGTAGTTCTCGGCTTTGACCGTCGCATAGAGATTGCGGGCCGGAATCGTTTCGCCATGCACTTTGATCTGGGCGGTCAATTGAATATCACTTGAAGAGCGACCGATCATTACGGCATATTCGCCGTTTTCAACACAGTATTGTTCACGCGTTACATCCCAGAAAGCCAGCTCGGCAACCGGCAACGTGAATTCCACCGTTTGCGTTTGTCCTGCGGCAAGCCGGATCTTTTGGAACCCCTTCAGCTGCTTCAGTGGACGTGTGACTCGGGAAGACAAGGACTGCACGTATAATTGAACGACCTCGTCGCCATCCACGGCACCGGTATTCTCAAGCTGAACGGACAGGCTGATCGTTCCGTTCTGCTCCAGTTCCCCGGCAGCCAGCGACAGGCTGTTATAAGATACCTGTGCGTAGCTCAGACCGTGGCCGAACGGATACAGCGGCTCACCGTCGAAGTACATGTACGTTCTTTTGCCTTTAATAATGTCGTAATCCATCAGCGGAGGAAGCTGATCCACCGACCGGTACCAAGTCATATTCAGCTTACCGGACGGGCTGTAGTCGCCGAACAGAACATCGGCTACCGCGTTGCCCAGCTCTTGCCCGCTGTGGGAAGTATAGAGGACCGCCGGGATATGCTCATCAATCCATGTGGAGGTGATCGGATAACTTCCGACAATAACCACCACTGTATTAGGGTTGGCTTCATACACAGCCTTAACCAGATTCTCCTGCTCTTCCGGCAGGACGATATCCGGTCTGTCGATCTCTTCCTTGCCGTTCAGGAGCGGATGATTGCCGACGAATACAACGGCTACTTCTGCGGCCTTCGCCGCTTCAACCGCAGCCTCAACTCCGTTTACAACGATATTTTTGCGGAATGTATTGTCCAGCGCCACGGTATCCTGATCGGCTACACGGAGGGTTCCGTCTTCGGCATGGATTGAGATCGGCTTGTCATTCCAGGTCCGCAGGCTGACTGTACCTTCGGCTTCCGGTACAATATTCAGTGCTTCCTTCACATACCAGCCATAGATTTCATCAGCGGAAGCCGTCAGTGTATGGGCGTCGCTAAGGGTGACATACTGTCCCCGGCTTGTAGCTTCAAGAGTGTTGCTCGTCCAGCCCCAGGCCGTATGGCGGAACAATTCTCCGCGCTCCTTAGTCTCATGTTGCACTGCCAGTCTGCCGTCCTCGCCAGTGATTCCTACGGCTTGGCCTGTTGCCGCCGAAGTCAGGATGATCCGGTCATCGCCGCTTTCGAACGATACCTGTTTGCCTGCAAGCTTCTTGGTCACTCCCTGCAGAGGTGTGACAGCATAAGGCTGGGTGCCGGAATACCAGTCTCTGAAAGCTTCGTCCCCGAGCGGACCGATGACCGCAACTTTGGACAACTCTTTCGGGTTCAGCGGAAGCGTGCTGTTCTCATTCTTCAGGAGTACAATAGACTGCTTCGCAGCTTCCAGCGACAACTCGCCATGCTCCTTGCTGAGAATGACGGAATCGTCGATTGCCGCATACGGATTGCCTTCTTCAGGATCGAACTCACCCAGAAGGAAACGGACACGGAATGTATTGAACAGCGCACGGTCCAGATCTTCCTCGGCAAGCAGCCCTTCAGCCAGTGCTTCATGAATAACCTTGATCGTCTCTGCTGTTTCTTCTGTCACGCTGTCGATCCCGTTTTTGATCGATTCAGCCATCGACTGGGCGAATGACTCATAATATTTATGATCCTTCACAATACCGAACAAATCCCCGGCATCGCTTACAATAAAGCCGTCCATTTCCCATTCGCCTTTGACAATATCCATCACCGCAGGATGCAGGATGACCGGTACCCCATTAAGCGAGTTGTAGGCGGTCATCATGGACTTGGCGCCGCCTTCCTTGAAGGCAGGCTTAAAGGCTTCCAGATAATATTCACGCATATTTCTCGGATCAATGCTCGACGAGTCAACGCCGCGGTTGATCTCATTATTGTTGCCGAGAAAATGCTTCAGTGTTGCTACCGCTTTCAAATACTTGGGATGATCGCCTTGGATTCCCTGCACCAGTGAAGTACTGAGGCGTCCGGTTAATTCCGGATCTTCGCCGTATGCCTCTTCCGTGCGGCCCCAGCGCGGATCACGTTCCATATCCACCGTAGGTGCCCATAGTGTCAAGCCGTTAACGGTCGGATTCTTCTTGTAGAACGCTCTCGCCTCGTCACCGATGGCTGAGCCAATCTTTTTCAAGAGTTCCGGATTCCAGGTGCAGGCCAATCCGCTGACCTGAGGAAAAGCAGTTGCCTTGCCCAGCCACGAAATCCCGTGAGCCCCTTCCGTACCATGTTTATAGGCTCCTACGCCCAAGCGCTCTACAGCGGCTTGATATTGCGGCATCAGGTTTACCTTTTCATCCAGAGTCAATCTGGAGATCAGATCTTGCACGCGTTCATTTACAGGTAAATCCGTCTGCTGATATGGGTATGTAGCTGTTTCCATTAGTAGTTCACTCCTTCAATCTTTGTGATAACGGTTTCATCGTAGCTCATGGATAGCCGATTAAGGCGCTTCCACAGGACTCTCCTTCACCATCATAAAAGATTACCGTGAGCAGCAACACCTTAACAATTATAATAAAAATCAGTTCATAATTAGAGATTCTAATCATGAACTGAGAAAACGCCGGGCATCAGGGGAGATGCCTGACAGATTACCATCCGGGTGATGGATAACAAACCTGCTGTCCTGGTAGTTCAGCTCTGCCGAAGCCGGCCGGCTGCGGATTTCCTTGGGAGAAAGGCCGAACCTGGCTTTGAATACCTTGTGAAAATAGGAATACGTCCCGAAGCCGCAGCTCCCGGCAATATTCTCCAGACTTAAGTCGGTGAAGCGGATCCGCTCCAGGGCGTTGGACAGGCGAATCTCCTGTGTATACTGGATAATGGTATAACCCGTCAGCTCTTTAAAAAGATGTACGGCTCTGGATACACTCAGTCCGGCAAACCTGGCAACTTCCTCCACTCTTAGCGGATTCAGCGCATTTTTGTTAATATAGCGTCTCATCCGCAAAACCAGTTCATTCGAGCGTCCCTGCGGGTTATGCCCCGAGACAGCTTCACCCGACAAACGGTCAAAAGATAGGCATAGCGCACACAATAAATGCCGGATCAGCTCAGGGTTACCTTGTGCGATACGGTGCTGCTCGATGCTGAGCTGCTGCCATAACGAGAGCATGCCTTCATCCAGATGAACTCTCTGCTGAGTCAGCCGGGGCTGGGATTCCCACCATTCTTCGATCCAAGAACCTTCACACAGTAAATAATAGTCGCCGCTTTCGATTTTTCCGTCAATTGCATCCACCGCTAAATGATAAGGCTCTCCAGGACGATAGATTAATAAGTCGCCTGGCTGGACAAGACTCATTTTGCCGTCTACAAGCGCCCGGCAGTTGCCCACCACCTGCAGCCGGAACAGGAAAAACGGTGGCGGCGTAAAGGAAGATTTAAACGGAAGTGTATGAAAAGAATAGGCGCAGGCATGCAGCCTCAGGTCCATATCGTTCACCGCCTCAGCCAAATAGTAGAGCTTTTCAATCAGATAAAACATTCAATAATCGCAAGCCATTATCTATACTATAACCAAATCAAAGAGAAAGCCGCAAGGCTAGAAAGTGAAGGAGAAACTTTACGTACATGTTGACGCGAACCCGCCAGCTTTTCCTGATTCCAAGCTACTCCCTGTTTATGATCTGCATGATGCTACAGGGGATGGCCATTTCCATCAGCTCTCCCTTTTTGGCCGTTTATTTCACAACAAAGCTGGGGGTTTCCGCAGGAACCTTCGGAATCTTTACCGCAGTGACCTTAATCAGCGGGGTCTGGCTCAGCTCGATCATTGCCAAACGCTCCGATTCCGGACTGAACCGTAAAACACTCATGGTCACAGCCATGCTGTTCAACGCACTGGCTTTTGCCGGTTATTTATTCATCCACGAATTTTATGCGCTGCTGCTGTATATGACGGTCTTCACTGCGATTGGCGCTCCGGCCATGCCGCAAATGTTCGCCAGTGCACGGGAAGCGGTAAATGCCAGTCCGTCCGCCGATCATGCCTTTGCCAATTCAAGTCTGCGCTCGATGTTCTCCCTGGGGTTTATTACCGGCCCGCTGATCGGCTCGATCCTCCTTAATCACTTGGGGTTCCAGGGTATTTTCATGAGCACCTCACTGATCTTCCTGCTTAATGCCTTGCTGGTCTGCTTCTTCGTGAAACGTCCTGTATTAAAGAAGCCAGCCGGTATTCAAGCCGCAACGCAGCTGAAGCTGCATCAGAACGCCAGAGTGCTTATCCCGTTTCTGGTGCTGACCCTGTTATATGCCGGGCACTGGCTTAACAATCTGAATATCTCATTGTTCATCATTAACACCTTGGGCGGCAGTACGCAGAATGTAGCTACGGTCTCGAGTATTTGTGCGCTGCTGGAGATTCCATTCATGCTCGTATTAGGGGTATTGTCTGCCAAAACCTCCAATCGGGTGCTGATGTTCTGGGGAATACTACTGGGAGCGGCTTATTATATTTTGGTGCTTGCCTCGACACAATTGTGGCATCTCTTGGCCGGGCAGGTGCTGCTGGCTTTCTTTGTTGCCGTGATTTCGGCCATCGGAATCAGCTACATTCAGGATTTGCTCCCTGATCTGCCCGGATATGCTTCAACGTTATATACCAATGCCACTACCATCGGACGGCTGGGCGGAAGTCTGGCCGGAGGGGCCGCTGCCGAGTGGGTCGGATACCGGAATGCTTACTGGGGCTGCTTGCTGCTTGTTGTATTCTCCCTTGCACTTATGTTGCTTCCCCAGCGCTACTCCGCACAAAAGGTGTATGAATCCTAAATGCAACCAGACAGGAGGCAATATTATGAAAATCATGCTTGTTGACGACAAACCTCATGTACGCAATCACCTGAAGCTGATGCTGAAACAGCTCCATTTTAAAGAGGATGTTATTCTTGAGGCTAATTGCGATCAGGAAGCCATTCGGCTGATTACCGAACATGAACCGGATATTATTGTGACCGATGCCAAACTGCTGCTGCTCGGAGAAGCGCCTTTATCTGAACGCCTTGCCAATGCCCAATATCCGCAGAGTACAATTATTGTCACCAGCAGCCATCCGTTTGTCCTCGAAGCTTTCAGCAAAGGGGGCATTGTTTCCCTGCTGAAACCTATTGCTACAGGCGAGCTGGAAGGCGCGTTAATGAGAGCCTTTGCCGTCACCGGATAACCGGGACAATACATCCTTTGTTTTAGAAAAAAAGAGTGCCCTATCCAATGATAGGTGCACTCTTTTTGCATTTATTCAGTTGATTCAAAGATTAAAAGAAGTGTTTGGCGTTCACTATCTTCTCCGTTTTTTAGGCACGGCTCTGCGTTTGGCCAAAACCGGTCTTCCCGAGGCTAGCTTTCTGGCCTTCAGCGGAACTCTGCGCACAAGCCGTTTTCCAGGCTTTGTAGGCAATGCTGTCCGAAGATGGATTAACCCTTTTTTGCTTCGGCTGCTGCTGGAGATTAACACAACTGTGTAGTTGCGGACGCTGGATCCGACAGGAACTCTACGAAAGCCAAGTTCTCTGCAGTCGTTGCAGTCGCTGTCCCAGCACTGATTGAAGGCGTCATTAGGGATATCTGTATAGTATCCCCCTGACCAGGTATAGCTGTCACTCTCTGCATAGTAAAAGAATGTGTTGCCCCCGGCATACCCGCTCCACACTTGTCTCGACTGGCCCGGTTCGATCCGGTACCAGCCGATTGTGGCGTAGTTGACAGGAGAACAGCTGAAATCCGGGTAAGCATAGGCAACAAATATCGTCTCACTTGTACTGTTGCGGAAATTAAGCCCCATTGTCTTCATTCCCTTCATCACTTTTTTCCTTACCCTGCATCATATGAAAATAGTGAATAAAGGGGTTGGACAATAGTTTATTGTTAGACAAATAGGGCATATTGTCACTCCAGTCATTGTGCGGCATGTACGACAAAATAAATAAATCGCCTCTGGACTTCATAAAAGAGCGGATAATCGCCCATGCCTTTTACACCTCAGGATAATATACTATCTTATTCTAATGAGGTTAGGTGATGAACAGTGGCAACATTTGCTGAAGCTCTTGTGATAAAGAAAAACATAGCAAGTACCGTGCTCAAGAACCGGAAAATTCATGGAGTCGGGATAGGGTATTACGACCCCAAACATCCCAAAAAAGGCGCAGCCGTGATCCTCTACGCCAATGCCGTGAGCAGCACCGCCCTGGGTTTGGGTCCAAAATTCTCCTCGCAGGTCAAAGGCAAGCCTATAAATGTCCCCATCCGGGTAGTAAAGACCAAAAAAATACGCAGCAATGCAAGTTACCAGGACCGGATTCGTCCAGTCGTAGCAGGCTACAGTATTGGTACGACCGGCGGTTCAGGAACCGCAGGCTTAATTGTCAGCAGCGGCAATCAGCTGTATGTGCTCAGCAATAACCACGTGCTTACCAATCCGACCAACTCCAACAACCGGGCGGAAACGCTGCAGCCGGGCGGCGCGGATGAAGGGCGGACCGTAAGGGATCGGGTCGGGTATTTATCGCGTTTTGTAACTTTGAAGACAAATGGTACTAACCGCATAGATGCGGCCTTGTCCCGCCCTGTAAGAAACAGCATTCTCAGTCCGAAATATGCAACGGTAGGCAACATTCCCGGTCATGTCACTTCCTACCGTGTAGGGGAGCGTTTCAAAAAGGTAGGACGGACAACAGGTCTGACCAGGGGAAGAGTCGATTCGGTGAATACGGATGTACAGGTGGATTATGGTAGGGATGTAGGCGTGCTAACCTTCCGCAATCAATCGATAATTCTGAGTGATACACCTGTATCGCTTCCTGGAGACTCCGGTTCTGTCTGGCTCAGAAGCGCGGATAATTTCGCGGCGGCTGTGAATTACGCCGGTACAGAGGACGGAAAGACTTCGGTTGCCTTTCCCGTCGATTGGGCACTCCGGGCACTCCGGGTGCGTGTAGCACGTCCTGCGGGACAAAGAGCGGGCAAGGTAAAGGTTGTAGATACCCATAACGGCAATGCTGCTTATACCCGCCGCCTCACTCCGAAAGAGCTTTCCATGCTTAAGGTAATCCGGCCAAAATCTAAATAAGAAACTCTAGAATAATTTGGATTAATCTCCATGTACATTCATACAAGCTCACACCCCTCTCTTCTCGTAAGATAATCTATCCTACGAAGAAAGAGGCGAGCAGCAAATGGCAATAAAAAAACTATCACTTAGAAATAAAGCTAAAGGTAAAGGTAAAAGAGTCACCCTGCGGCCAAACAGAGCGCGCTCCACGCAAAACCTTGGGAATGGTTTCCGCCGTATTCAGTTTCCCGCTGTAATCATCGAAGCCAACGACTTCCTTTTCCTCTTCTTATCTGCTGGAAGAGGCAGAGCTGTCGTTAGTGCGGGATGGACAATTTCCAATTTGACTTCCGCCTGGCCAACAGACAGCTTCCCGAACAGCGACTCGGAGTGGGTTATCATCCTTGAAAACCCGACAGGCGTTGCAAGAAGCGTCATTCCGTTCCTGATTACCAAGTCACGCCGCTAATAGCAGAGGGTGCAAAAAGAAACGGCGGCTCCCCCTTTGAGGGGAGCCGTTGCATTTAAAAGAGACACGATATCCCTAGGGTATCGTGTCTCTTTTTATTAGAGATTACACTGGCTGCTATACTCTCGACCCTGCTTCCTTGTTAATAGACGCAGGTTTCACTCCATAGGTGAAGTCACCGGCTATCCCCCGAATCCAGGCGGAATATAATCTCCCCAACCCTCTTATGGTCATAGGCAGCAACAGGGCCAGCACTATGCCGATTGCAGCCGCTACCCAGGAACGCTGATATACATTAAGCCACGGCAAGAACAGATTCATCGTCCCGTCAAAGGAATACAGATCAAAGGAAAGGGATAAGACCTTGCTTAACTTGTAAGCTGCCGGTGACAATATAATCGCAATAACAACGGCGGGAAGCGTGACAGCAAGGGTAAACCCGGCAATGCCTACGGGAAGCTGGGCTATACTATAGAGGATCCCCCGCCAGCTCTTACGATTTAAAAGCATAGACAGCATGGAACGCCAATCCTTCCAATCCACAATGGATCGGGAGTCCTCAGCTTGGAGCGGTTGCTCTTCTCCCTGCATCCACTCTGTTACCGCCTGCTCTTCTTTGGCCATCATCCAGCGGCATAGGGTAAATGTTGCAGCCAGCAACGGCAGTCCAATCCCTACAATAAGCAGCGGCAAGCCGGCACATATGCCTGTAACGGCAATTACAAACGCTGCGATCCCCTTCGGAAGGGACAGGATAAGCAGGAGCCAGGACTTCAGCGCACTTGGTTTACGCATAATTAAAAGCCTCCTAATAAGGTCAATGTAGAAATGTACAAGCTATCCATCAGCCGATCCACACTCTGCCGCACACTTAATTCAGCAGGGAGCTCATCACCGGCAAAACACAGCTCCAGCGTGGCATCGCGGATGATTCCATCCACAGTTACCTGAATGAGCATCAGAATGTCGGTTAAGGGAACAAGGGGCCGGAACTGGCCTCTAGCTTCACCTTCTGCACAATAATTCATCAATTGCTGAAAGAAGTAATTGTAGCCGTGCCCGGACTCGGCTTCTGCTTCCGCAGCCTGCTCAGCAAGCTGCTTCTTAACCAGCTCCGGCTGACTGGCATAGATTGCATTTAGCTCAAAGGCCAATTTGCTGTAGCCACTCTCCATAGAAGCCGTAATCTCTTGCCCGATGAAGGTAAAGATTGCGCGAAGGGTCTGGTCAGGTGAAAGGCTGGCCGCAAAAAGCTGCGTTAAAAAACCTTTGAAATCTATCTCAAGATCAAAACGGTCGGACAACGCAAACCACACCTCTTCAATATTGGCAAAATACTTATATACGCCTCCTTGGCTTAGTCCGGTCTGCCTCACGATATCCTTCATTGTTACTTTATGCAGCGGTTTACGCGCACTAACCTCCAGCGCTGCATCCAAAATTTCATTGATTCTACTCTCTGTATATGCCTCGCTAACTTTTGGAATACAATGTCCCCCCTCACTCAAAATAACGACACATTGTCGTTTTAATTATTCTCATCTTACGCAGCATCGGGATCATTGTCAATATTTTGAAATTGAAGTTTTTTACCGGTCACGCAAAAAAAACAGCCTGTCCTTAGACAAGCTGCCAGATGTATTCGTTAACGTGCGCCATATAATCCAGCTGCTCTATTCGTTCCAAATAAGCACATGGACCGGCGTAGGATTATAGGCGTTGCATGGATTGTTCAATTGGGGGCAATTGCTGATCAGCACCATGGCATGGCAGCTGGATTGGAGCTCTACATAACACCCCGGTCCCGACACGCCATCCTCAAACGTTAATCCGCCTTCAGGCGTTACAGGCACATTCATGAAAAAGTTAATGTTTGGAGACAGGTCTCTTTTTGCATAACGGTGGCCTTCCGGATGTTTAGCAAGCTCCAGCATAAACGTATCCCGGCAATTATGCATGTGGCCCTTCTCATGCGCATACCGGATTGTATTGCTCTGGGAAGAGCAGGAACCGCCCAAGGTGTCATGTCGTCCGCAGGTATCGGCTACTATGGAGGCAAGCTCCTTGCCGGATTCCGCCAACAGAGTTGAGCCTGTAGTTAAATAAATATTGCTCTGTGAGTTAATCGTCCGTACAGCGCTGTAATGATCTTCCGGATTGTCCGCATCATACAGCAGCGTATCTGCGGCCTGGTTTCCTTCCAAATCCACGATTCTTAGCACCTGTCCCGGTTGCAGCGCATACATCCAGCCTTCTCCGGCCGGAATGACCTGATCATAAACAGCAGCCTCCGGTTTACGGGTGCTTTCCACACGATGAAATGCCTTTAACATGTTCTTCCTCCTTCACTTAACAAGACTTTCTGCTAGTTTTGCAGAGCGTAATACGTCCATGTGTTGTCAAAAGCGCGGCGGTTCTCCGGCCGGAAATTGACGCAATAGTCCCCTGCATCCACCTGCACGGCAGGAAGCACCTCAATCTTGACAGGCACAGATGGATAATCCCCCTGCGGATCGAGAGGATGCGGCGTATTGGAAAAGATCAGGAGTACATCCATCTCCAGGCGAAGTGTCACCGTTGTTCCGGCAGCACAGTGATTGTCAGCAAACCGCATATTCCCTTCCTCATCGCAGACAACCTTGGAGAACCAGTTCACCACAGGTGAGATATCGCGCTCACCCAAGCCATTCCTTACAAGCTCAACCGCCAGATTCTCCTGGCCGCTGCGCAGCCAGCCATTGCGGCTTTCCTGGTAGCAGCTGACTCCGTATTTGCTGTCCGTGCCTGCCCTTGTCGTGTAACCACCCAGCGGATCATGCCAGCCCAAATCATCATGCAGAATGCTGGCCAGCGCCCTTCCGTTATCGCTCATAAGCACATTGCCCCTGGTTAAGTGAGCAGTATGCTGCGCCTTCAGTGTATCGGGCATATTGTAACGCTCAGACAAATCTCGTGCATGATACATCAGCATTGAGACATTGGCGCCCGCTTCGAGTGCCGTCAGACGAATCAGCTTCCCTCTGCCAACAATGCCGGACCACTTGCCTCCCGGATGCATCGTTTCACTCCAAATCGCATTCATCAACAACTCCACTCCTTTTCCCCTCTTGTCAGCAGCTATTTCAATCCGTTCTAAAGCACAGCAGTCACATCAAACTTTATGTTAGGCAAGATAACATATCATTTCGATAATTGTCAAACAAGAAAATAAATAGTTTTGATTATAAATGAATGTCTCACCGCTTCTTTCTGAATCTTTCCCGCAAGGTTCCCGGAGGAACCTTCATCTATGTAAAATACGAATCATTCTCTCAAAACACTTCCCTTCTCCTCCCAATTCCTTGCTCAAAATAGCCGAAACAGTAGACATTTAAGGGTATCTTTGATTAAACGTTCACAAATCCGGAGCGATTTATTTAGCGACACTTCACAAATAGCACCTGTCTTTAGCGGCCTAATCTGTCAACTCATGATGAAAATCATCCCATGCTCCTGCGATGCCTTGACAGTCTTCCAGAACGGGAACGATAATGAAGAACATAATTAACGTGTTAAATTAATTTACATTTAAACATTGAATATCTCTCTTCATCATCGTTTAAGCTCTCACTAAAGTCATAATATCTAACACGAAACTTCATTATTTAACTTTCGCAAAACACATTGGTTAACTATCTGACAGAGAGGGGTTCAACCATTTTGAAAAAAATGACGATCAGCACATTGAAGACGATGTACAAAAACGGCAAACTAACACCTCTGGCATTAATGGAGGACATTATCAGGCAGGCCGAGCAGGAGAAAGAGAGCAACATCTGGATCACCCCTCCTTCGTTAGCTCATATCCAGCCTTATCTGGACAAGCTTGAACAGATGAATCCGGATGAATATCCGCTGTGGGGCATCCCTTTTGCCATCAAGGATAATATCGACTTGGCAGACGTAACTACAACAGCCGGCTGCCCCGCTTACTCCTATCAACCTGAGAAGAGTGCAGACATCATCACCAGGCTGGTGAAAGCAGGAGCTATTCCTATAGGAAAAACGAATCTGGATCAATTCGCGACCGGCCTTGTCGGTACACGCAGCCCGTTTGGAGAAACGCATAACGCGCTTAAGCCCGAGCTGATCAGCGGTGGCTCCAGTAGCGGTTCTGCCGTAGCCGTCGCAAGAGGACAAGCCGTCTTCTCGCTTGGAACCGACACTGCCGGGTCGGGACGCGTGCCGGCGGCGCTTAATGACCTGGTAGGCTACAAATCAAATATCGGCGATTGGCCTACCCGGGGTGTGGTGCCGGCCTGTGCCACCCTGGATTGCGTAACGGTATTCGCAAGCACACTGGACGATGTTTATCTTGTGGATGCTGTCGCCCGCAGCAAGCAGCCGGGCGGCAATGGCAAAGACAAATATGAAATCATCGCTTCCGTGAAACCTCAAAAGCTGCTGCTTCCCAAAGAACCTCTATACTTTTACGGCGAGTTCAAAGATGCCTACCGTACGGCATGGGAAGCGGCGGTACGGCGCTTGGAATTGTGCGGAATTCCTATAGAATATGTGGATTGCAGTCTGTTCAACAAGACCTCAAGTCTTCTATACGACGGTCCTTGGGTTGCCGAGCGCTGGTCCGACCTTGGAGAATTCGTCGAAAACCACCCCGGGGACATTTTTGAGGTTACCGAACAGATTCTGCGCTCCTCGCTGGTGAAGGGCTACGATGCAGCTTCTGTCTTCACAGCACTCCATGAGCTTCGTGAATACAAAGAACAAGCTGATTTGCTCTTGAAGGACGCTGTACTCGTAATGCCGACCTGCGGCGGGACCTGGACGAGAGAACAGGTTGCAGTTTCCCCGGTATCCACCAATAGCGACATGGGCCATTATACTAACCATTGTAATCTGCTTGATTTAAATGCTGTCGCTTTGCCTTCCGACTATGCAGGGGAGCAGCTGCCTTTTGGCATTACGATGTTTGCCATGAGAGGCCAAGAAAACATGCTGAAAGGTGCGGCTGGCGAATTTATGAAGACCGAAGCCATCGAGCTTGCCGTCTGCGGTCTGCACATGCGGGGTTTCCCGCTAGAGAAGCAACTGCTCGACTGTGACGCTTCCTTCATCCGTTCCGACCGGACAGCTCCCTGCTACCGGCTGATTCGTCTTAACTCCGTCCCTGCCAAGCCTGGACTGATTCGTTCTGAGCAAGGAAGCTCCATTGCCGTTGAAGTGTGGAGAATTCCGATTGGCCGGCTTGGCGAATTCATCCGGCTGGTGCCAGCACCGCTTGGAATCGGCAGAATCAAGCTGGAGGACGACAGTGAGATCACCGGATTTATATGTGAGCCTTATGCCGAGATAAACGGCGAGGATATTACAGGATACGGCGGGTGGGCAGCTGCGGAGCTAGACAGGTTCCAGAGTGATACCCCTGCTACAGGCTGATCACTATGCTGATAAGGAAGGGAGGCGAGAACGATGACTCCAACCGGAGTATCTGCTGAAGAAGCTTCACCGTCATTTCGGTGCAGTGATCTATATGATATGGAGTCCCTTCAGAATCTCAAGCTGCTCGCAGGTAAAGACCGGCTGGATAATATCATTAGCCGGGTCAACATCATGGAAGTTCCGGATATTCAGAACTGGGCACAGGCAAATGAGTTTCTGGTGACCACCGGCTATTCCTACCAGAATAATATGGACGCCTTCCTTGAGCTTATCCCCCATCTGGTGAACCGGGGTGTAGCGGCATTCGGCATTAAGCCCAAGCGGTTTATTGCCGAGATTCCGCAGAAGATCATTGATTGCGCAGAAGCTCACGGACTGCCGTTGTTCGAGCTTCCGGAATCGACCATTTTCTCCAATGTGGTGCGTGAGGTCATGGAGAAGGTGATCACATTTGAAACCCGGAACATTCTGCTGCTGCAGCGCCGCCTTGAACAGGTATCGGAGTTGATGCTCCACGGGTATGATATGCCGGGAATTCTTGAGGTCGTCGGGGAGATGATCGGCAATCCGATCTCTATACTGAATGCTTTCAGCCAGTTCATCGTTTCCCCCGGGCAGCTGGACTATTTCAAGTCCTTCTACGACCACCTTCTAAGCTTTGATTCCAGATCTTCTCCCAAGCACAGCACTATTCATGCCATGGTTGCCGCAGATCACAACGTCAACCTGCATGTCTTCAACCTATGGGAGACAGAGAGAGACCCGATCCTGGTGCTGGTCGCGGAGAAGAACGGAGCCTGCAGCGAGCTCGATCTGTCCACAGTGTCCCGGATTCTCCCGCTGCTGAACATCCGGCTTAGCGGTGAGAACACCTATAAGCTGGTTCAGGCCAAATACTTTGATGATTTCCTGAAAGACTGGCTGATGGGCTGCATCCCAAGCTCCGAGGATCTCGATATTAAAGGCCAGTTCTACGGGTGCAGCAATCTGTCAGCCTGCAGCTACCGTGTGGTCATCGTGAAATTCCACTCCAGCGTGCAGCCGACACCGGACTCCACCATTCTATCGAGGCTTAATCATATGGAGCCCAGAAGTCCATCCCTCTTTACGTCGATGTCCGGCAAAATCGTCGCGCTTATGCCTCAGACTGACGGAAGCAGCGATGATCCACATAATAAGGCGGAAGCCTTGGCGGGACAGATTGCAGAAGCATGCGGCACAACAGAGTTCTCCTTATGCATTGGTGAATCCAGCAGCGCACTCTCTATTAATACGGGATATATCGATACTGAGAATTTATATATTGCCTCCTGTATCAGCCGGGAGAATTCCAGACTGATTACCTGGAAGCAGCTTGGCATCTATACGATACTCTCACTGCTCCCCAAGCATGCCAACGTCGAGAAGTTTCTCGACCGCTTTATCCGGCCGCTCGTGCTGTACGACAAAGCCCATAATTCCAGCTTAATTCTAACACTGACCGCCTACTTTCAAGTGGGCTGCAACATCAAAATCACCGCACAAGCCATGTATACCCACTATAATACCGTCGTTTACCGCCTCGATAAGATCAAGACGATACTCGGCATCTCGTTCGACGATCCGGAATTACGGCTTCAGTTACAACTGGGTTTAAAGATTTACGAAATGGGAGAGTAGAGCGAACATACTTTGAAAGGGGAGTTATAAGTGAACAACAGAGGTCTGCTGCGAAATCTGTTTCGGATTCGTCGGGATATTAATCCTCGTCTATTTAATTCTATTATGATCATCACTTTCTTGCTGCTGATTTTGCTGTGGTATGTTGGGAGCAACTTTTCGGGCATCAACCCGATCTTCCTGCCTACACCTCAAGCGACCTTCTCTTACCTGTTCACAGCTATCCTGGATGGAAGCATCTTGCAGGATATCACTATCAGCTGCTATCGCGTGCTGATGGGCTTTCTTATCGCGGTTGTGATCGGCGTTCCGCTGGGCCTGCTGTCAGGCACCTATAAAATCATAAACGCTGTAACCAAACCGTTGATCGAATTCTTCCGCTACCTGCCCGTATCGGCGCTGATACCGCTGATCATGGTCTGGACAGGCGTAGGTGAGACGGCAAAAATTACGATTATTGTCGTCGGCGCCGTCTTTTCGATGACCGCCATGATTGCAGATATCGTCAAAGGCATTCAGATCGACCTGATCAACACTGCTTATACGCTGGGAGCCTCTCAAGCCCAGGTGATCCGCAATGTCATTATCCCCGCCATTATGCCGAATGTCATGGACACGATGCGCATGGTTATGGGCTGGGCATGGACGTACCTGATTATGGCGGAAATGCTGGCTTCCAGCTCCGGGCTTGGCTACAACATCATGATCGCAGAACGGTTTATGAAGACTTACATCATCTTTGGCGGCATTTTTGTCATCGGAATTCTCGGTTTGCTGTTCGACCGTATATTTGCCTTCATCAACAAGCGCCTGTTCCACTGGGCCGAAGACGTGTAAAGCAGCCACACTCGAAAGGGGACCACTCTTATGCAGCAAGTGCCAGCCATCAAAATTTCCTGCAAAAACCTCAACAAGATTTACCGATCCAAAAAAACGGAAACCTTCGCTCTTGAGAACATCAACATTGATATTGCCAACAATGAATTCATTAGTGTCGTTGGTCCCTCCGGCTGCGGCAAATCGACCCTGCTCCGCATTTTTGCCGGACTGGACGAAGCAACCTCCGGCGATATCCTGCTCGACAACCGCGTCATGACCGGCCCGGGCGCGGACCGCGGCATGGTATTCCAGGCGTATACTCTATTTCCATGGCTGACGGTAGAGAAGAACATCCGCTTTGGCCTAAAGCTGAAGAAAATGCCCAAGGCGGAGGCGGATCAAATCGTCGAGAAATACTTGAACCTAGTGGGCTTAACCGATTTTCGCAACAGGCTGCCCAAAGAGCTGTCCGGCGGTATGAAACAGCGGGTAGCCATTGCCCGAGCGCTGGCCAACAATCCGGAGGTACTGCTGATGGACGAGCCCTTTGGCGCACTTGATCCCGACACCAAAGGAAATATGCAGCTGCAGCTGCGGGAATTGTGGGAGAAGGAGAAGCATACCGTCATCTTTATTACACACGACATTGAGGAAGCCGCCTTCCTGTCCCAGCGTGTGTATGTTATGAGCTCCCGCCCGGGGCGGGTCATTGCGGATATCCCGATTGATCTGCCGCAGAAGCGCGATCTGGAGCTTAAGGACACACCGGAATTTATCCAGATCCGCAAAAAAATCCATAGCCTTCTGCATTCAAAAGATTTCGGGAATGACCTTCATGCGACAAGCTAGCTTTATCGCTACATTCCATGAGGATAAGGCTTTTCTGAAAGGCTTCCTGCTCTTATCACTTCCTATCGGCCTGCAAAGCATGTTGACCAGCATCACCAACACCTTCGCTTCCTTAATGGTGGGCCAGCTTGGAGACCTGCAGGTATCTGCTGTCAGTCTGGCGGGGCAAGTTTTTTTCATTCTCAATCTGATGATTGTCGGCATTGTCAGCGGCTCTACCATTTTTCTGTCGCAATATTACGGTAAAGGCGATCAGCACAATCTCAAGATCGCATCGGCTGTCGCATTTGCCCTCGTGCTTGCGGTTAGTGCCTTGTTCACTCTGATCGGCCTGCTGTTCCCGGCAGAGGTGCTCCATATTTTCTCCAATGAGCAAGAGGTGGTTGAGCAGGCTGCCAATTATCTGCAGACGGTGTGCATCAGTTATTTGCCTACAGGGTTGTCCCTGGCCTGCACAATGATCTACCGGAATATCGGGCGGGCCGGCCTGCCTCTCCGGATCACTCTTTTGACGATCATCATCGACATTATTCTCAGCTATATGCTCATCTTCGGCTATGCCGGTCTGCCTGTTCTCGGTATTCAGGGGGCTGCCGTTGCCATTGTAATTGCCAGAACGATAGAAATGCTGATTACGACTTCCATTCTGTACAGCAAGTTCAAAAGCTTTGCTCCGACACTCCGGAATCTATTCTCGGCAAAAAAGGAATTTCTAGCAGTATTCTTTAAAACCTCCGCTCCGGTCATTTTAAATGAGACGGTGTGGAGTATCGGTTACGCCTTGTATAGCGTCGTCTTCTATCATATGGGCTACGCGGTCGGGGCAGCCGTCGGGATCGCCAAAGTGCTGGAACAGCTGCTAATCGCATTGTTTATCGGAACCGGACAAGCTGCCGCGATTATTCTCGGTCAGACCATTGGAGAAGGTAAACCGGAGAAGGCTCCTTATTATTCCAACCGTATGGCGACCTATACCGCTCTCGGCGGAGTACTGCTGGGCATTATTATGATGACCTGTGTGCCGCTCTTCCTGAATCTGTACCAGGCAATTTCGCAGGAAGTCCGCGATACCATTGTCCTGATCGTCATCTATCTGGCAGTCATCATGCCCATCAAGGGAATGAACTTCATTCACATTATGGGAACGCTCCGGGCCGGCGGCGATACGAAGATGTGCTTCATCATTGATAATGTAGCCCTGTGGTGCGTATCCCTTCCGCTCACATTCCTGACCGGCTACGCGCTTAATCTCGGCATCGAAATCGTGTTTCTGTTCGTAATTCTGGATGACTTGTTCAAGTTCACGCTGGTACGCATCCGGATTCGGGGCAACAAGTGGATTCACAATCTGGTGGAATGATTCCTTGGAATCCTTCTGCCGGATGTTGATCATATACAAACCAAATGGAGGGGAAGAAATCAACATGAAACAAAAAAAATTCGGCTTCATTCAAACGGGTGCGACCCTGCTGGCCTCGGTGGCCATGCTGTCCAGCTTATTGGCTTGCGGAAACACGAATTCGGCGGATGGTTCAGCTGATGCTGCAGGCGGCAACAGCTCTGCCGCTCCGGCAAAAAGTCCTGTTACCGTGAAAACGGCCTATGCGCCATTCATCGGCGGAATTGGCATTTATGCACTGGATGATAAGAAATTCGACCTCGACCATAACGTTGACCTGAAAATCGGCGCGTTTGGAGCCACCTCTCCTCTGATGAGTGTCATGACTGGCGATGTAGACATGGCCTTTACGACTCTCCAATCCTATTTGGTTTCAGTGAATGCACTTATTGAAGAAGGCTCCGATATTACCACGTTGCCAAAAATCGTCTATTTGCATAATGCTTCTACGGGCGCAGACGGCATTGTATCCGATGCAAGCATCAAGAGCGTGGCTGACCTGAAAGGAAAATCTGTTAGTGCTCAATACGGCGAGGTAACCCACTATATGCTGGCCAAGGCACTTGCTACGGCAGGGATGACTATAGACGATGTCAAGCTCGTAGATATGGGGCCGGGCAAAGGCGGCGCCGCGTTTGTGGCCGGCAGCGTAGATGCAGCAACCACTTTCGAGCCTTATCTGTCCCAAGGCACAACCTCGCGCGATGGTAATATTATCATTTCGACTGCCGACATGGAGAATACGATTCTGGACGTCGTGGTAGTATCCGCCAAAAACGCCGCAGAGAAGCCGGAATGGCTGCTAAACACGCTTAAAGCGGTGGAAGACGCAACTCAATACATCGAAGGTGATCTGGATGCAGCTGCGGAGCTGACAGCTGACGATCTGCAAGTAAGTGCCGAAGAAGTCAAAGCGATGTTCCCTACCGTTCATTTGTACACACTGGCCGATAATGTGGAAGGCATCGGTGAAGGCGGCTGGATTTACGACACCATGCAGGACGTCGTTGATTTCTACACATCCATCGGTATAATCAAAGAACCGTTTGACGTAACACAGCTTGTATCTACAGACTTTTTGTGGGAATAGCTGCTAGCCCGTAAACTATTATTATAACCGGAGGCGATCCTTGATGATTACGATACCCGAACATAGCGTGTACATCCTGATTGATGTGCAGAACTCGGATCCTGCAAAATCGCGCGGCCTGACTCCACAAAGACAGGCTTATCTCAAAAACGTGGAACGCGTAACTGAATATTTCCGCACACGCGGCGATGTGCCGATTGTGCATATTCGCGAGATTCACCGCAAAGACCTGATCGACTTTGGCCGGGAGCTTGACGGCGCCGAGAATATCCATTGTGTGGAAGGGAATCCCGAAGCCACCTATTATGAGCCTACAGCACCCATCGAAGGAGAATACACGGTCGACAAACGCCGCTATAGTGCCTTCTTCGGCACTGACCTGGAAATTCTGCTGCGCGGCCTCAAGGCTGAGCACCTGTTCCTGGTTGGGGGCATGACAGACATTTGTGTGCATTATACTGCGGTAGACGCGCATCAATACAACTATCATGTGCATGTGTTCAAAGAAGCTGTTGGCACGCCAAGCAGTGACGAAGTAGCTCAAGCCGCACTAGACAACATTGAATACTTTCAAACTGGCTCGATCATCTCTGTCGAGGACTTATTCAACTAAAATCAGGAAAATGAAAGGAGATTTCTTATGAACAAAATACCTGAACATAGCGCCCTCATCGTCGTAGACATCCAGAACGACATGGAGAGCGATGCCATTCCCGTCATGGAGGGCGGCACTTGTATGCTGAACTCGCCCAAGGTTATCAAGCATTTCCGTGAGCTGGGTCTGCCAGTCATCCAAATCCGCGAGCTTCACCGCGCCGACCTCAGCGATTTCGGGCGCGAGCTCGACGGTGTGGAGAAGATTCACTGCCTGGAAGGCACTCCGGCCGAAGAATTCCATCCGTCGACCGCGCCAATCGAAGGCGAATATATTATTACCAAACGGCGGTACAGCGGCTTCTTCGCGACTGACCTCGACCTGCTGCTCCGCTGCCTAGGCGTCAAACGCCTATTCCTCATCGGCGGCATGACAGACATCTGCGTCCGCTTCACAGCCGTTGATGCACACCAGCATGACTATCACTTTCATGTCGTATCAGACGCCGTAATCGGCACCAGTCATCAGGCACATAACATGGCGCTCAAGAACATGGAATATCTGCAGACCGGTGCTAACATAACTACGGAGCAGGTTCTCGCTCTATCTCTGTAATCCTTATATGCTTGTATGTATATATAGAAGGAAAAAAGCAGCATTCTGCCGTATGTTTCCTTGCCAGGGAGCATACAGATAGAATGCTGCTTTTGATTATTGTTCATAAACCGGGTTGGCTGCACTACTGTGCAGCCATCTCATCAGCGTTATTCAGGCTGCTGCCGGAATAACCGTTCCTTCACCGGTGGATTGACATGAGCGGGAATCGGGCAGGTATAACCTTCCATGCCGCCCCGGTTTCTAAGCTCCTGCTTCGCTTCTTCCAGAATGTCATGGTGCATAAGCAGTTCGACTGCGGTTGCAGCCATGACCTTTGCAGCATGCAGCATGCCCTTATGGCTAGCTGAGGTCATCCCTTGCGCCACCATCTGCCAGGAATGAAATGGCGTTTCCGACGCGTAGCAGACGGTCTCCAGCTGAGCCGTCGGCACAACCCAGCTTACATCCGATACGTCAGTAGAGCCTAACATTATTCCGCTGACAGGTTCGTATGGGTCAAGCGTTTTCAGCAGTCCTCCCCCGTTCACAGCCCCTGTCTGTACAGGCTCCAGCGTTGTTAAGATTTCGCTTGCATAGCTTTGCTCGTCCTCTGTAAACGCAGGTATGCCCAAATTTGTGAAACATCGATACATAACCTCTTCCAGCGTTACGTTTGGAATGAGATTGGAGCAAGCCTTTTCGAATTGAATGTCCACTTCTGTTCCGGTCATCAACGCCGCCCCCTTCGCCACATCGTTTATTCGCTGATAAATCTCGTTCACCTGCTGCATTTCCGGTGCGCGAATTAAATAAACAACCTCGGCTACGGCCTGCACCACGTTCGGGAAATGTCCGCCCGTCTCGGTCACCGCGTAATGGAACCGTGCTCCCGGCGGGATATGCTCCCTCAAGTAATTGGCCCCCACGTTCATCAATTCCACGGCATCCAGGGCGCTTCTTCCCTTATGAGGACTTATGCCGGCGTGTGCACTTTTGCCTTGGAACCTGTAGCGGAGCTGGACATTGGCCGATGACGTTTGTGACACCACTGCATTGTTATAGCCAGGATGCCAGGTTAAGGCCGCATCCACATCATCGAAGAGGCCTTCGCGTACCATGAAGGTTTTGCCGGATCCGCCTTCCTCAGCCGGACAGCCGTAGTAACGGATCGTTCCCGGAAGCCCCTTCTTGTCCATATATTCCTTAACGGCGATAACGGCTGCCAGTGAGCCCGTTCCAAGCAGATGATGGCCGCAGCCGTGGCCGTTCCCCTTGTTCTGAAGCGCCTGTTCAACCGTTACACCCGCCTGCTGGCTCATATTTGGCAACGCGTCGAATTCCCCCAATACGGCAATAACCGGACTTCCCGAGCCATACGTACCGATAAATGCGGTTGGAAGACCCCCGCCATGACGCTCGACCCGGAAGCCGGACAGCTCCAGCTGATCTGCCAGCAGACCCGCCGACTCAAACTCTTCGAACTTGGTTTCTGCCAATCCCCAGATTTGATCGCTTAGTTGCGTAAACATTTCCCGCTTATGCTCAATCCTATCCGCCTACCAATCATAATCAGCTTGCTGCTCCTCACGTATGTTCTTCAAGATGCACCTCCGGTATATTTTTGGACGTATTATTACCTTTTCCAAAATTATAGTATACTTAAGAGGCCTATTCAATGAATACGAGTAAAGATTGGACGTGAGCACATGTTAAAAATCGGTTTTATTGTAGCGGAGCACTCGGTGAAACGCCTGAAGCAGGTGCAAGGACAGCTGGAGCAGTTATGCGAGCTGACTCTGCTCCCTTACCGCTCGCTGGATGAAATCACAGCCCTTTATTTGTCCCGGCCGATGACGCTGGACGCTGTTATTTTTGGTGGAGAACTTGCTTATTTAGCTTTGCAGAAGGAGAGCAACGGCCCGTATCCTATCCGGATGAGCTACTTGGATGTTACGGAACGCGACTTCTATAAACTGATGTTTCAAGCCCACTCGGCTCATCCGGAGCTGCGCAGCTCGCGAATGGCTGTTGACTTCCTGGACCAGGATAACGGCTTTCTCGGCATAAAAGAATTACTGCAGCCTGAATTGCTACCCTATATGCCTGAAGAGCAAGCGGACAGGCTGTCGTATGAAGATATGCTCCGGTTTCATTTGGAACTATGGGAACAAGGGAACATCGACCTCTCCGTTACCCGCTACGGTAATTTGGTCGATAAGCTGACGGAGCAAGGGGTAAATGCTGTCCACTTATTCCCCTCAGACGAAACCATTCTTGAAGCGTTCAACCATATGGCTCAAGAAATAGAACGGCTGCAAATGAAAGCCAACCGCACAGCCGTCGGACAGGTTCAAGCTCAAGGGCTCCGCAAGCTGCGCGAGCAGGATGATCCCGAAGCCGTGCTCGTTATGGCGACACTGCACAAAGCGCTGCTGACTTTTTCCGGCCGGGAGGAGCTGCCTCTTATTGTTCAGAAGCACGCAGATTATTTCGAGCTGCTGGTATCTCAGCAGGATTTGGAGGAGAAATGGACAGGCGGATTGGCTAGCTGCCAACTGCTGGCTTTCCTGAACGATCAATTGTCTGTACGCGTGGATATTGGCTGGGGAGCCGGGGAGACACTGTATAAGGCCCGCTTTCATGGGCAAAACGCGCTAACACTTGCAGAGCGGCAGCCCTTGCCTAGCAGCTTCGCGGTAATGGAGGATGAACGCATCATCGGACCGCTTGGCGAGTCTAACCGTCTGAAGTTTACGCATGCCCATGACCCCCAAGCCGAAGCATGGGGCCGGCATATAGGCATCACGCCGCTTCAGGTTCAAAAGATTATAGCCGTCATGCACAAGCTGAAGCGTGATGAGCTGTCGAGTCAGGATATTGCTCTTCATCTGGGGATTACGCTGCGCAACGCCAACCGGATTATGAACCTGTTAACCGAAAAGGGAGTTGCAAATGTAAGCTACCAGAAGCAGGAGAAGCTGCGGGGCCGCCCCACCAAAATTTATAAGCTTCAATTTGAGGTACTGCGGGGCTCATAAGTTAGTGAGTGAGTGCATAGAGCATAGCGAGATTTGTGTGAAACAGCTTGATTACGGATGCACTCGCCAGCTCCCGATTAGCTCAAAGAGGCTGCCCTGGCAGCCGTTGAACGG
This sequence comes from Paenibacillus paludis, assembly GCF_042610515.1. Taxonomy (NCBI): domain Bacteria; kingdom Bacillati; phylum Bacillota; class Bacilli; order Caryophanales; family Paenibacillaceae; genus Paenibacillus; species Paenibacillus paludis. The sequence continues at coordinate 47,648 of NZ_JBGJZP010000010.1, read as the reverse complement.
CTAACTGGACAGCCCCTGCTACATCGGACTCTCTTAGAATCACAACCTAGATGTCCATATCTTTGCCGGTATAATCCACGAACATGAAATGCCCTTCCGGAGCGCGGCGTTGCTCGATCAGGCTGATAATACCCTCGGCACTGCTGCGCGGGTTCGTCGGCGCCTCTTCCCCGCCCATATCCGTATGCATCCAGCCGGGATGTACGCTCAGCACCTGTATGCCGCGTTCTTGCAAATACACATGCAGCTGCTGCGAGAACATATTGAGTGCTGTTTTGGAGATGGCATAAGGATAATCACCCGGATAGGCATTGGTGATGCTGCCCGCTTCCGATGAGATGTTGATGATTGAACGGTCAGGCTCGGTGAGCAGCGGCAGGAAATGCTTGACCACCCGCATCGGCCCGTACAGATTAATATCCATCGTTGTCAGCATGTCCTTCAGATCCAGCTCTTCTACCGGCGTATTCCGGGCGGTCAGGATCGCCGCATTGTTGATGATCGCACCGAGCGTCCGCCCTTGCCCTTTCAGACTAGCAGCCAGCTCCGCGATTCCCTCTTCGTTCGTCACATCCAGCGCGGCCACGGTCAGCTTGGCTCCATAGGCTGCAGCAAGCTGCGACAGCGCGGTCTGTTCCTGATCAGGATGGCGAACTCCGGCAATCACTCCATGCCCGCGCTTCAGTGCTTCGGCCGCCAGCTCAACACCCAGCCCGCGTCCCGCACCGGTAATTAGAATGTTCATCTTTCGCTCCTCCTCTATTGCATAATTTCCCCAAGCGCCGCTGTTCTGTTCATGAATAGGCAGAATTCACAGCGGGAGAATATCAATTTGCATGGGTGTATTCTGCTACTGCACTCAATTGCTGATTTATTGCTAATTTATTGCTTATCGTTCTCCAGTAGCTCCACGAGCACCTTCAATTCCTTGAACGTATCCATATAAGCATAACGTCCACCGTCATACTCGCCCTTCTGCTGCAGCGGGAACCCTCTGCCTTCGAGCAGCATAATCTTTTCCTGCATTCCTTCGATTACAAAAGCGATATGATGAGTCCCTTCCCCATGCTCATTCAAGTAATCGCGCCAAGTGCTCGGCTGATGATCCGGCTCAATCAGTTCCAGCTGCAAGGAGCCCATGTCAAAAAAAGCGAGCTTGGCCCGCGCCTCCGTCGCCCCGCCGTTATACCGGGTCTGGGCAATATCTGCCGTATCGGTAATGATAATTTCCGGCACCGCCAGTCCAAAAAAGTCCGCATACGCCCGGCTTACCTTCTCAATATCATTCACCAAAATTCCAATCTGCGTAACGAAATGATTGCCGAGAACTCCTGACATGTGCCTCAACCTCCTTCTAGTGTGACCAATCTACCATACCCACACTATGAAAGGGCTGTCAAGCCTGAGCTGATAATCGTTCCTGGTGAGTGAATCCGCGTACAAACCTCCGTACCTTCTCACGAGAGGAGTGATATTAGAGGCACATTTACCTCTCATTTCACCACTTTACCCACTTTCGGTGATATCAGAGGCATTACCATAGCTCGTTATCCATGAACGAATGTATAAATTCATATCGGCAAATTCGATTGCTACCCTGGGCCAGCCCAGGTCTAAACTTCCCTTTTTCACACAAAGAGTTCATAGATTTCTTGACTGTACGTGGATTCACTCCAAGCTCGTTCACTAGATCAACAGGCCGGATGAACCCATTCCAACGTGTCGCCATCCGTAGAATGTCCCTCTCCAGCCTGCTGTACGGACGACTCTCCCCATCCGCAATCTTCAACAAGCTTGGAGCCAATAAAGATTTAAATAGAGAAATTGTCAGCTCCGGTACAGATTCCAAATCATCATAGGGAACCGCGACTACACGATACCCTGCAATTTGCAGATAAGTTTCTCTATTTAATTCCTGCCGGTACCTGGTCCGATCGGTCCGCTGCACATGTGGCCCGTACCCCTTGATCTCAATGGCAAACTTAACCTGTCCCGGTTTCCAGACCAGATCAACAAAATAAGGCCGGCCCCGCCAATCCGAGACCTCGTACTCCGGATGAAGATCATCCATATGACCAAAAATCGGCCACCAAACCCGCTCCACAAACATTTTCTCACCATGCCCGTGCCCTCGCACCAACCGGTCAAGTCGTTCTCCTGTTCTACGGTTCTTATGAGAATCCAGCCACTTTTGGTGTTCTTCAGCAAAACCCATTCCTAACTTCCTCCTCTGCATAAAAAAAATCCCGCACCCCAATATGCCATGGAGTACGGGACGTTCTTCGTCCGTTTTTTTTAGATTATAGAGCTTATAGTTTTCTCGCTAATTCCCCCCCGCTAAACACCGGCTTTTCCCCCTGTTTATCCACTTGAGCCCGTCCATAATGAATGCCATTGTCTGACACAACAGCGAGTGAAATCTGGTAAATTCTAGTTTTTCTTGTTTGGTTAATCGGTGATCCGGTTATTTAATGAAATATTTACTTTATACAGAGGGGTGAGGAACGATGGACCATAAAAAAAGATCACGCCTGATGCAGCAGTTTATTTTTGTCGGGCCAACTTCCCTGTTTTTCTTTGTTATTGTGCTGATTCCATTCTTTTTGGGCCTTTATTATTCGTTTACCAGTTGGAACGGAATCTCACGGCATGTCGAGTGGACCGGGCTGCGGAACTATTTACATATTTTCACCAAAGACCCTTCGTTTCTGAATTCGTTCTGGTTCACCGCGAAGTTCACTTTGTGTGGACTGGTGCTGACGAATCTGCTCGGATTCACACTCGCTTATGTGCTGACCTGCAAGCTATTTACGCGCAATGTGCTGAGAACGGTATTTTTTGTCCCCCATGTCATTGGCGGTTTGCTGCTCGGATTCATCTGGCAGTTTATTTTTGTTAGAGGGTTTGCCTCCATGGGACAGGCCACCGGCTGGTCCTTCTTTAATCTGCCTTGGCTCGGTACGGAAGCCACTGCATTCTGGGCTATTGTAATCGTCTTCGTGTGGCAAAATGCGGGTTATCTGATGGTGATCTACATCTCGGCCATCAACAACGTGCCGCAGAGCCTGATCGAAACGTCCAAAGTGGACGGGGCCGGACGTATGCAAGCCTTGCGCCATGTCACCATTCCGCTGGTGATGCCGGCTGTAACCGTTTGCTTATTCTTGTCCATCTCCTGGTCCTTCAAGCTGTTCGACCTGAACCTGTCGCTGACCAAAGGCGGCCCCTTCAAGGCTACCGAATCGGTCGCGCTTAATATTTACAATGAGGCCTACACGATCAGCCGGTTCGGCATGGGATCGGCCAAAGCAATGGTCTTCTTCGTCATTGTGGCCGTCATCTCCCTGCTGCAGGTTAGTGCAACCAAGAAAAGAGAGGTGGAGCTGTAATGGAGACTACCGCCAAAAAATTCAGTGCCCCCCTGCTGTTTGCCGAGTTACTGATGATTGTGCTGGCGCTTGTTTTTCTGGTTCCGTTTTACTTCCTGCTGGCCAATTCGGTCAAAAGCTACAGCGAGATTCTTTCGGATTCCGCTGCGCTGCCCTCCGTGTTCCAATGGAGCAACTACGCCGATGCGTGGAAAGCTACCGATTTCCCGCGTGCTTTCCTGAACTCTTTTGTCGTCACGGTAATCAGCAATATCCTGCTGGCTTTCCTCTGCTCCATGTGTGCCTATAAAATGGTCCGCAACAACAGCAGATACAACCGCTTCCTCTATATCGCGCTCGTAGCGGCCATGGTTATTCCTTTTCAGGCGATCATGATTCCGCTGGTGCAGATCGTCAGCGGCCTGGGCGTAATGGATTCGACGGCCGGTCTGATTTTGGCGTATTTGGGGTTTGGTGCGCCAATGACCGTTTTTCTTTTCCACGGCTTCGTCAAATCGGTACCCATCGACATTGAAGAGGCTTCGCGGGTGGATGGCAGCAGTCCCTACGGTACTTTTTTCCGGATCGTACTGCCGCTGATGCAGCCGATCATCGTCACCGTCATTATTCTGAACACTCTGTGGATCTGGAACGATTACCTGATGCCTTCACTCATTCTGCAGGCCCCATCGCTCCGCACCATTCCCATCGCCACTTACAGCTTCTTCGGGCAATATACGAAGCAGTGGGATTTGGCGCTTCCGGGTCTCGTGCTCGGGATTACACCTGTGGTCATCTTTTTCCTGCTGATGCAGAAGTATATTATTGAAGGGATCGCCCAAGGCTCCGTCAAGGGCTGACGATACATGTGACTTTTCAGGCAGAGAGGATGAATCAATATGAATAAAAAACGTGGAATTCTCCTCGCATGCTCCCTGCTGCTGGCCCTGCTAACGGCCGGCTGTGGACGCGGCAGCGACAATGCGGGTGGAATCAAAACTGTGCATATCTACCAGTTCAAGGTCGAAATCTCCGAAGCACTGGCTTCGCTCAAGACTGAATTCGAGAAGGAACACCCGGACATCCGGCTGGAGATTCAGAGCGTCGGCGGCGGCAGCGACTATGGCGCTTCCCTAAGGGCGAAGTTCTCATCCGGGGATGAGCCGGACATCTTCACTATCGGCGGCAACAATGAGCGTGACATGTGGCTGGAATATCTGGAGGATCTGAGCGGAGAAGCCTGGGCTAAGGATGTGAAGCCACTGGCTGCCGAACAAATGACTGTAGATGGCAAGCTCTACGGCATGCCCATGAATCTGGAAGGGTACGGCTTCATTTATAATAAGGATCTGTTCAAGCAAGCCGGAATTACCGGGAAGCCGCTGACTCTGGCCGCTCTGCGCGAGGCTGCCGAAAAGCTGAAGGCCGCAGGGATCACACCTTTTGCCAACGGCTATCAGGAATGGTTCGTGCTCGGTAACCACAATGTGAACGTAGCCTTCGCCCAGCAGCCCGATCCCGAAGCATTCATCGCCGGTCTGACGGACGGCTCCAAGTCCTTCGCCGGAGACCCGGTTTTTTCCAAGTGGATCGACCTGCTTGACCTGACGGTGGAATACGGGAACAAGAACCCGCTCTCGACCGACTATAATACCCAGGTCACCATGGTGGCCAGCGGGGAAGCCGCGATGATGCAGCAGGGCAACTGGACCCAAGGCCAGATTGACGGGATTGACCCGGATCTTAACCTGGGCATCCTGCCGATGCCGATTGACGATACCCCGGAAGATAACGATAAGCTCTATGTAGGGGTGCCAAGCAACTGGGTAGTCAACAAGTTCTCCCCGGTTAAAGAGGACGCTAAGCTCTTCCTGGATTGGCTCGTTACCTCGGAGACCGGCAAGCAATATATCACCAAGGAATTCCAGTTCATCCCTGCGCTCGACAGCATCAAGGGAAGCGAAGAGGATCTCGGGGCACTTGGCGCTGAGGTGCTGGACTATACAGACAAGGATCAGGCGCTGACTTGGAACTGGTCGCGTCTGCCGAACGGAATGCCACAGGAGTTATCCAGCAGCATTCAAGGTTATCTCGGCGGTAAGCTGCCTAAAGAAGGCATGCTGAAGGAGTTCCAGATCAATTGGGATAATCTGAGTGTGCAGTAATTGCATGAGGACTTTTTTCATATGAGTGCACTTTATACAGCAGAATGCTCATTATTCTCCGGTAAATCGCATTCTGCTGTACTTCGTGCAATAGAGTCTGCTTCCCGGCTATTTTATAAAGATTCTGTTGTAGAAAACACAATAAAATGTGTCTCTACCTGAACTTGAGAGGGTTCGGGTTGAACTGCTAAATAGTACCGAAATCAGTAAAGTTGCCGAATTAGAATTTCAAACCAAATCGAGCTACATAACCGGCACCTTATAAGCGTTCACAGTGACAGCAGACCCATTAATGGTCAATGTGGCGTTGTAATACCCCCGGTCACCGTTTGGCTTGCATTTATAATCCCCTGAACATCCGCACACGAAGAATTTAGTTGAAGGGAACCCCGGATAAATATTGGCCAGCTTCCGATAAAACAAATGCCCGTGGTGTGTAAATATGGCCAGCACTTTATCTCTCACTTTCGCTGGAATCGCCGTAAAAAACTTATTCGTCTCTGCCCCGCTTAACACATGACTGGGAGCAACCGTAATCCCGCTCACTTTCAATGGCCAATGAAAATCAATAATATAATAATAACGGTCGTCTAAATTTTTCAGAATATTTAGGCTTTCCGGTGTGAATGCCCCTAGCGCACAATCCAGCCATACATACTTCACCTTTGCCTGCGTACCCGGGAAATTCATTTGCCCGGCAACCGCACCTAAATATTGTTTGAACAAGGACTGAGTGCTTGCCTCCCAATTTCCTATCGATGCTTTATAAGGAATACTCCCGAGCGTGCTGGTAACCGTATCCTTGAAGTCCTTGTAGAAGGCATCGGCATTATTTCCATGATTGGCTCCTGCCTGGGCATTATCCCCGCCAAAAATCACAAACTTCTTATTCCCGCTGCTCACTGATTTTGGCAAAAGCTTTCTAAAAATAGCCGAGCTGTTCCCATACCCCACATGACTATCTCCGATCACGGCAAAGTTAATGATCTGTGCCTGCACCTTAAGCTTCAAGCTGTCTTTGGGTCGGGGTCTGGGTGAAAGGTTCCGTTTTTTAGCTGTCCCTGCCTGCCTTCTCACTTGGAAACCACCTCTTCGAACTGGATTAGAATATCTGGTTATATTTATATTCGATTCGGATAGCAAGTTCTTGGATTCGCTGGCAGCCTAGATAGTTAGAACCATTTTGAGAACTTTGAGCCTTTTTTCACTTGATGCTGAACGTGCCAATATTTACAATATAAATTAAAATGTTCCACTATCCAAAAGGAAGAAGGATGACGTATGCGTATCAACAAAAAGGTGTCCCGAATACTGTTTCCCATCATGGTCTTGTCTGTGATGGCGGGATGCGGAAGCAACGAACAGAAGAACGAGGCAGAAGCGAATAAGGAACCCGCTACCACAGTAAGCGCCCACCCTGCGCATTGGTCCTATGAAGGTGAAACGTCCCCGGAACACTGGGCTGAACTGGATAAACTGTTCACAACCTGCAGTACAGGTACGGCCCAGTCGCCGATTAACATTCTTCATGAGAAAGTGCAGGATGATGAGAGCCTGTCCCCTATCAAGGTTGAGTATGCGCCGTCCCCGGTGTCTATCATTAACAACGGCCACACGATCCAGGTTAACCTAAAAAATCAGGACAACCGTATCACCCTTGAAGGAAAGACGTATATCTTGCAGCAGTTTCATTTCCATCTGCCCAGCGAGCATGAGGTAGATGGCAAACATGCCGATATGGAGCTTCATTTTGTCCATAAAAGTGAAGACGAGACGCTTGCTGTGCTGAGTGTCCTAATCACTAAAGGCTCCGAAAATGTTGAGCTGAAAAAGCTTTGGTCTGTGCTCCCCTCCGAGGAGAGCGAACAGGAAGTCCCGGTTGAGGGTGTCTTCGACATGAACCAGCTGCTTCCAACAGACCTTCACTCGTTCCGCTATCAAGGATCACTCACCACACCTCCATGTACCGAAGGGGTACAGTGGATCGTCCTGGAAAATCCCGTTCAATGGTCTGATGAGCAAATCGGCAAATTCGAAGGCATTTTCCCGCATGACAATCGCCCCGTACAAGCGCTCGGCTCCCGGGAGATAGATAGCGAGAAATAAAAGGATAATTATTCTTATATTCGAACAAAAGCCTTGGACAACTTCGTCCAAGGCTTTATTTTGTTTAATTCCCTTTAGCCGGGAATCCCATCCTGTAGTTTATCTTGCGCTCCAATCCCTTGCAGGATATGGTTGGCATCCCGCAGCAGATAGGAGGCCGCTTCAGCCTGGATATGCTTGCCGCTTTGGGCTTGAACCTGATGAACGAACGCTTCCACTTGACCGTGTACAAGTTTCACGAGCAGACTGTTCGCAATCCCGTGATTGTCTATCCAAGACTTCTCTTTGAACAGGCCAACGAGTGCTTTCAGCGAGCTTACATCGGCATACGTTGAGAAAGTCACTGTGCTCTCCTGCCTGTTCCCCGCGCTGTCGCTGACGGATACCGCGAACGTGTGAGAGCCGATATCCAGCGTGTACAGTGGAACCTGCGTTCCCGGCTCTACGGCTTCCTCATCCAGCCGAGCAACAGTTTTGGCGGAATCCACCCCGGACATCGCATCGATGGCCGCCCAAGACAAGGTCAGCGATTCTGTCCCCGCATAGGCTTTCGGGGCCGGCTCTGCCACAGTTAACTCAGGGGCACTGCTATCCAGCTTGAAGCTCAAGGTTTTCGATTCCTCACTGTTTCCGGCGTAGTCAACCGAGCGGTAAAGCAGTGAATACTGGCCGTCTTGGCTAAAGGTGAGCGGTCCCTGGTAAGGCAGCCATGTATCTCCGCCATTTATGCTGTATACGGTGTCCGTTACACTGGTACCCGTATCTGCAGTATTCAATTGGACCGTAACGGGCTGAGTATACCAGCCGTCCGCACCATCAGGCAGCGCCGGAGTCAAGACGGCTGTGCTAACAGGTGCGGTCTTGTCAATCCTCGTAAACTTCACGTCGTCGAACCACATTTCACTGAAACCGCCCACATAGAAACCTACCGTTCCCGAAGCATTATGTTTGGGATCGGAACCTTCCAGTCTCAGTTCTCCGTTCACATAGACGCGAATGCTGGAGCCATCCACCAGAATACGAAGATTATAGTCGGTATCCGGCTGCAAGTCTTGGGTTGGAAGATTCTTCGTCTGAAGCACCGTCCAGGCTGGACCGTAGAGAATCCACTGTGAAGTGCCGTCCGCCAATTTCTTGTATGCGATCTTGCCTGAATTGCTGGCGACAGAACGGTCATACACATAGAGGGTCCCAAGATCCGGCATCACAGCAGGCGTTCTCAGCTTGAAGGTCAGATCATAGTCCGTGAACAGCTTCGGATGAAGCGCAGAGGCGCCCTTCAGAATTTTGTACATCTTGTTTCCGTTCACCGTTACAATGCTGCGGTTCGGATCCACCGGCCACCCGTTCGCTCCCGAATCGTAATCTGTGTAGTGAAGAATATCCGACACGATAATCCGGGCAGAAGCGGTGGCCTCCGGGTTGGCAACGGAGGCTACCTTGACAACAGTCTCCCCTTTGGCGTGTGCGGTGACTGTTCCGTTCTCATCGACAGAGGCAATTTCCGGGTTAAGAGACTGCCAGACGACGGAACGATTCTCGGCATCCGACGGATCGAACTGGACCTGCAGTGGCGTCTGTTCATCGATTACCATATTGACGCTGTTCTTGTCGAGCATAAGCCCGGAGACATTTTTTGTCGGGACCATAAATTTGATGTCATCGAACAAGAGATAGTCAAAGCCGCCGGCGTAGAACCCGACTTTGCCGGAAGGATTAAAGGTCGGATCAGTGGCCTTCAGCTTAAGCTTGCCGTCAGCATAGACGCTAATTTCCGAACCCTTGACGATGATCTTGATGTTGTAGACGGTATCCGGCAGCAGGTCCGGGGCAGACAGTGCGTTCTGCTTAACGGTTCCCCAGGCTGCATTGTAGAGAATCCAGGAAGAAGTTCCGTCAGCATACTTCCGGTATCCAATTCTTCCTCCGTTGCCGCCCGGATTCAGCCGGTCGAATATATAGAAAGTGGCCGATTCCGGAATCACTGGAGGCGTCTTCAGCTTGAAGCTCAACTCGTAATTATTGAAGTCGTTCTCATTCAGCGTGGTCGCGCCTTTGAGCAGCTTATACATGTGATTGCCGCCGTCGGCCTCCACGATACTCCGGTTGGCATCGGCCGGCCAGCCATTCCGGCCGTTCTCGAAATTCGTTTCATCTATAATCCCGTCACCGACTTCGACCGTCACCTGAACCTCATCCTTTAAGAGCGGGTTGTCGGCGGATACTGCTGTAACAACTGCGTTCCCCAGGTTAACCCCTCTCAGCTTGCCGGTGGCATCTACTGTCACCACGGAAGGATCACTGGAGGTATACTGCAGTTTATTGTTGGTGGCGTTCCAGGGAAGAACCGCCGAGTACAGGGTAGATGTTTTCCCGATGCCGAGGGTAAGGCTATCGTCATACAGCACGACACCTTGGACGGGAATATTATCCGGTGCGAGATAAGGGCCTGCCTTACCTGAGATTCCCATCTCACTGAAGGGGATCGCCTGGAAGCCCGGTATCTGCTCAAATACCGCTGCATCCGTTTTCAGATTCAGATCGCCGCCCGCCAGATTCACGAAGCCGGGATCCTGTTTCGTTACCCAGTTGTTTGCGTATTGGACCAGATTGAACTTATCATAAGCACCATTCGCATTCGTCGTGCTGCTTATCGTTCTTGTCGGATTGTAGATCACATTCTTCTGGAACGTGTTCGTGTCCGGATAATACCGGTTCTCTGTAAAGAAGTCCGCCAGCTCCGGGTATTTGACCAGATGCGGCATGCCGGCGAAGTTATTGTATTTTTCGAACAAAGCGTGCCAAGGCTGCATATAGTTTTTGGAGATTTGCTGCTCCGGACCGTCGCCCAAATACAGATCCGCATAATCATACGGAACCTTGGCATCGACAAAAATGTTGTTCTTCGTGCGGACATGAGCGCCCCCGTTGTTCAGAATGGCTGAATTGCCCATCTTGTAGAAGAGATTTTCTTCAATTGTGATTCCCATGGTGAAGTTATCCGGATAGATCCCCTGAACCCCGGCTTTGCCTTCTCCAATATTATGGAAGTAATTCCTCCGGATGACCGTTCCCCGCTCCTGTGGTGCAGCCCCCAGGTTCATGTAGATAGCTCCGAGATCCGAGAACGTCTTGCACACATCATAGATGTTGTTGTATTCCACGACATGGTCGTTGCCGAAGATCAGGATCCCCGGATGCGGGGCGTCATGAATTTCACTGTGTGATATGCGGTTCCCTGCTCCTGTCAGAATTACGGCAGGGTTATACGCTTTATGATAATAAGCAAAGTCATGGATGTGGCTGTTCTCCACCACATTGTTGCCCGGCTCAAGCGTCAGCCTGTCGCCGCCGTTCAGAATGACTCCTGTTCCCCCTACATGATGGATATGCGTATTCACGATGGCATGGTTAACCCCTGAGCCCTTGGCAAAGTCATTGTACAACCAGCGGCTCTGGGTATTGATCCGTACGCCTCCTTCGGTGAAATTGCGGATCTCAGAGTGCACCAGCCGGACATGGCTGCCGCCCATGATGACCGCCCCGGAATCCCTGCCGTTCTCCAGAATCAGGTCCTCGAAGGTTACATACGACGTATTGGCCGTATTGATCATGGGTGTCTTCAGCATGGATACGGTGATCTCCGGATTGTCTGCCTGGAAGGCGGCTGTCGGCATGAAATACAGGATGCCTTGGCTCCGGTCAATGTAGTACTCCCCTGGCATGTCGATTTCTTCCAGCAGGTTCTGGGCGAAATGGAAGTCCGGATACCAGTTTTTAAAGAGGCCGCTCATTTCTCCATAAGCTAATGTGATCGACTTGTTCTCGGTATCAATAGAAGCAATTTTATTGTACGACCATTCCCAGCTGTAGCCGAAAATCCCGTCAAGCCATATATCATCCGCCTGGGTCCAGAGCTCAGGCCGATCATAGGTATAGGTGAACGTGCCTCCCCGGGTCTGCAGATCGGCATCCTTGCGGGTGGGTCCCGGATCAAGAATATTGCCCATTTGGACCGTGCCCTTATTGGGCCATCTCGCCAGAGTCATCCCTTCGCCTTCAATGTACAGCTCCATGGGGGGAGTCTGGCTTACGTCATTGGCTTTGTAGTAGCCATGACGGCTCATGACTCCGTAATCGGTAATGCCATGCCCCGGCAGCTCGACCTGCAGAACCTTAGATCTTGCATCGGGACTGATGATCCGGTTCAGAACCGCCGGATCTGTTACCGGGGCGAACCATGACTTCTCCAATTGCTGGCCGCCGTTCAGCCGCACGGATTCACCCGGATATGCTTTGTAGGTGACCGGTTTGTCTGCCGTCCCCGAATCCTGCTCCTCCAGCAGGAAGCTTGCGGTACGGCTGTATGTGCCGCCTCTCAAATAAACCGTAACGCCGCCATCAGGCAGACCCGTGCCCTGCTTCAGCTGGCGGATGGTGTCCCTGGCCTTCTCCAGGGTACGGAAAGGAGCCGCCTCCACACCAGAGTTGGAATCGCTTCCATTTTCCGCTACGAAATAGACTGCTCCGGGACTTGGGACTTCCTCCGCTTGAATCTCCGTACCCGGGACAAACCCCGGGGTTAAACCTATTATCAAGGCAATAATCCAAAAGACAATGACCGCTTTTCTCTTCATGTCAGTACAGGCCTCCTTGTTATCGGTTTTAATTCGAAAGGGAACCGTGAGGTTCCCCGGAGCTTACCCTTTCACCGACCCGATCATTGTTCCTTTCTCAAAGTACTTAAGCAAGAAAGGATAAATGATGAGCACAGGCAAAGAACATACGATTACTGACGCCATCTTCAGGCTCTCTGGTGCAGGAGGCATCAGATTGGTTGCCGTAGTGAACGGATCCAGCTTATTCTCAATGAGGATTTGCCTTATGACTTGCTGCAGGACAAATTTCGACTGGTCGGTAACATACAGCAGATTGTCCATGAACGCGTTGATATGATGAACCAGCGACCACAGCCCGATCGTCACGAGGGACGGAATGGAGAGTGGCAGCACGATACGGAACAAGATCCTAATGTCTCTGGCTCCGTCGATACGGGCCGCTTCAATCAGCGCATCCGGAATGGAGCGGAAGAACGAGAGCATGACCAGAACCTGGAAGGCGTTAGCTGCCGAAGGCAGCACATACACCCAGCGTGAGTTCAGCAAATGCAGCTCCTTAATGAGCAGATAATTCGGCACAATGCCCCCGTCGAAGATCATGGTGAACAGCAGGAGCATGACCAGGACACGTTTCATCGGAAAATCCGGGCGCGACAGCGGATAAGCAGCGCAGACGGTGACCAGCAGCGTCAGGAAGGTGCCTACGATCATGCGGAATATAGTATTCGCATAGCCCGACCAGATGAATGGATACTCCAGCAATTCCTTATAAGCTCTCCATTCGAAGTCCCTTGGGATGAAATGGAAGCCGCTGCGGAGTGCCTCCCCGCGGCCGCTGAAGGATACTGCGATAACATGGATGAACGGGTAAACGACGATAAGCGCGAGTAGTGATAATACAAAATAGATCATTGCCGGGGCAATAAGATCCTGCCATTTTTTTACCTTCATGACTGACTTCCTCCTGCTTCTACCATAATCCGTTCTCCCCTTGGCTCATTTTCCTCACGGTCAGATTGGCGCCCAGAATGAGCAGCAGCCCCACAAATGATTTGAACAGACCGATAGCCGCCGTGTAGCTGTATTGGAACTGCTGCAGCCCCACCCGATAGACATAAGTGTCGATGACATCGCCGGTTTCAAAAGTGACCGGATTCAGCAGGTTAATGATTTGTTCAAAATTTGCGCTTAAGAACCCGCCGAGACTCAAGATGAACATGATCGAAATGGTAGGCATGATCGAAGGAATATTGATCCGGATGATCCGCTGCCAGCGGTTCGCTCCGTCAATAATGGCTGATTCCTGAATTTCGGGGTTGATCCCCGACAAAGCTGCAAAATAAATGATTGAACCCCAGCCCAGATCCTTCAGGATGGAGGAACCTACGATGATGCTCCGGAAGTATTCCTTCTTGCCCATGAAAAAGACAGGTTCCATTCCGAACCAGCCTACGATTTGAGCTACAACTCCGGTAGTTGGCGATAGAAAATAGATAAGAAGACCCGACATGATTACCCAAGATACGAAATGGGGCAGATACATAGTCGTCTGAACAAATCTCTGGAAGCCGCGGGAGCGGACTTCGTTCAGGAGTATTGCCAGAATGATCGGTGCAGGAAAAGCAAAGATCAGCTGGTACATGTTCAGAAGGAGCGTATTTTTAAGCAGACGGTAAAAGTCGCTGCTATGAAACAATTCCTGAAAGTGATGGAAGCCCACCCAGGGACTTCCCCATATTCCATCCACAACCCGGAAATCCTTGAAGGCAATGATCACGCCGTAGAGCGGACCATATTTAAAGATGACGAAGAAGATAAAGGCAAACAGAAACAACGCCATTAGTTCTCCATGCTTTCTTATGGTTTTCATACTGCACTCCCCTGAAACCCCGACCGGCTCATTTCCGCAAGAACCCTTTTTTGCCCTTGCGGAACCACCGTAACCGGATTTATTTATTTTTTAAATTGAGCCTGGTACATCTCATTAGCTTCCTTGGTCAACTCATCGCCGCCTCTGGATTTCCACTCTGTAACGAACTTATCGAAATCATCGAGTGGAATTTCACCGCTGATGATTTGGGCGAAATATTTTTGCATCAGCGAAGTCAGGTCATTCTTGTATTTGCCATCGGAAGGCAGCGCCGAGAAGAGCAGCGCATCCGTCATATTTGGAGCGGAGGAGTAGGTTTTGATGGCTTCATTCAAATCCGGATTAGAGTATTTCTCACGGTAGGCCTGCGTCGTGATGTTACCGAATGAGAAGAGTCTAACGCCGATCTGATCGCGTGCTTCCTGCTTCTCGAAACCAGTCAGGAACGTAGTGGCTCCAGAGGTGGCTCCGCTCTCAACGAAGTCCCAATGAGTGCCCTTCACCCCGAGGCTGGTCATGTTGATGGTTTCTTCGTCACTGCTTTCTGCTCTCAGTATTTCGAACAGCTTCTCAAGCTTTTCCGGTTGATCCTTCACTTTGTTGCTGATGACGACAAAGTTGCTCTTCACTCCCCAGTCCCAGGAGCCGTCACCACCAGGTCCCTTAGGATTCTTAGCAAAGACCAGCTCCGAATTAGGATTCAAAGACTTCATTTCCGTCACGGTTCCCGAAGTCGGGAGCGCACCCTTGGCAATCTGCTCCTCAATAACACCAATCCGGTTATTGTAAAGCTTCTTGCGGTAGGAATCCTGTGTATCCGTGATAAACTCAGGGTCAATGACCCCGTCGGCATACCACTGCCGAAGTTTGGCCAGCGCTTCCTTCGTTTCCGGCATCACGGAGCCGTTCATCAGTTCTCCATTCTTCTCGTGCCACATGGTCGGTTCCACGCCGAACGCACCGAAGATGGAATAGAAGCCGGATGACCAGGTGGACGTCGCCGTACCCGTCAAGCCGTAGGTATCTTTTTTGCCATTTCCGTCCGGATCCTTCTCAGCAAATGCATAGACTGCCTTCTCGAACTCATCCAGTGTCTCCGGAGCCTTTGTGATGCCTACCTTATCCAGCCAATCCTTGCGCCAGAGCATCGCCAGATCATATGGCTTCAGATCAATAAACATTGGGATGGCCCATAACTTGTTGTCTACAGTAACGGTTTGAAACAGCGCGTTGTTTTTTTCAATATCTTTGGAATACTCCGGCATTTTTTCCTTCAGCATGTTCGGATCAATGTCCATCAGAACACCCTGATTCATATACGCTGACACGTTGGAGGGATCGCCCAACATGAAGATGTCGGGAATCTCTCCGGATGCGATGCTGGCATCGGTCACTTTCACCGGTTTGATCTTTACATTGAATTTCTCTTCAAGCCACTTCTGAACGGCGGAGTCCTCTACAACTCCCTGAGCCTGGAAGTGAATCCCCCATGTAATCTCCACCGGCTTTGCTGCCGCCTTTTCAGTGTTTGCAGTGTTTGCAGTGTTTGCGCTCTTGCTTGCTTCTGGCGAAGCCGCGTTTTTTCCATTGTTCGCGTTGTTCCCGTTATCTCCGCCATTGCCGCACCCTGCAAGCAGGCCTGCCACAACGATCACCGGCATAATGGCATTGCCTAGTTTCTTAAGTTTAGTCTGCACAAGAATGTCCCCCTAATCGAAACTGTATTAGACCGCATCCTCACGATAGCTCCCGGCCGGGGTTATGGTAGCGGTTACAACATTTAAGATAGCCTGCTCTGCCCAAGTACACAATCCTCTCTTTCGTTTCTTTTTATGTTTTTGGCCATTTCTGTCCCAGAAATCGGATTATGTTTTTCTTTTTTTTATATGTTTTTCGGTCTTCCCCTTGCCGGAAAACCCATCTGTGATATAATCCCCCTGTACCTCGCTGTGTCGCTGGTTAAATATGTAAGCGTAATCATCTTAGAGAAGTGGAGTGAGTCCCTTGCTGAGAAACCGCTCGATCAAACATAATACAATGTTCGTCAAGCTGCTTCTATCCTTCACTGCCATTGCCGTGATCACCGTCATTCTCATTTCCACCATTACTTACTCCATTTCGGCGGACAATAACATTCAGAACGCTATTGCGTACAACGAATCCATATTGACACAGCAGCAGGAGCTCATCCACAAGGAACTGACCGCCATCAAATATGCCGCCACCGGCATGATTACGACCCAGTCCTACCTGTATCATACAAACGGCAGCAAGTTAAGCGTCAGCTCCCTCATTGATCTCACCGGCTTCGTGGAAGAACAGAAGAAGGTCAGCCCCTACATCGATTCCATCTATTTATATTACGCCCCCTTGGAGCTTATCCTGACCTCGCGTCCCGAGATCAAGGCATCACCCATCTCCACCTTCGTGGACACCTCCTGGATTGAGGTCTGGAATCAGCCTTCTGACAGCCGCACAATCTGGGTTACCGGACGGCAAGACGGCTTTTCGCCGGATCATCCTGCCGCCAGTCTGCTTCAAAAAATGCCTTTAATCGGTCAAGTCGACGGTGCCATCGTCATGAATTTGAAGCTTCAGCTGCTATTCGACGACTATTTAAGCCATTATCATAATAAAAAAGGCAACACCCTTGTTTTAGGGCCGGATTCTGAACTGCTCTATTCCGATGCTGCTGCCGGGGAATCCCTGCTTCAACAGCTGGACCCCGGCCGGCTGACCGGGGCAAGCGGCTTCTACATTGATGATTCCGACCGGATCGTCTCCTATACAACCTCGGAGCTGACCGGCTGGAGATTCGTGGACATTACCAAACGTTCCGCTCTTCTGCAAGGAATGGACCGGATCAAGGTCATTGTCATCACGGTTGCGGCGGCATATCTGATAGCCGCGTTCACCTTATCCTTTTTCCTGTCCAGAAGATTGTATCGGCCGCTCCAGAGTGTAATTTCCTATATTGGCGGCTCCCAAGCCGGTCAGAAGGACGGAGAAGCCTCCCAACTGCCTGCCGGTGACGAAGCCGGCTTCATCCGTCATATCTTCGATCAGCTGGCCCGCAACTGGGAGACGCTGATGACGGAGAAGGGGAAGGCTGATTCCCTTCTTACCGATAACCGGACAGCGATCAAGGAGAAGTATTTGAACGACCTCATCCAGGGCGGCAGTACAGATCAGGCAGCGGAGCTGCTGGGGCTCCGGCTGGACTTTACCCGGTTTGCTGTGCTGACTCTTGAGCTGGAGGAGCCTTATCCGTTGAACGGACCGGATGGCAACCTCCAATTCCACTTGTTCCGCTACGGGCTGATGGAAGAGCTGGGAGGCGATATCAATGGTGAAATCTTCGCCAAGGATGAGAAGCGGACGGTGATTCTCCTGACCGTTCCTCCGGGCGACGACGAATTCCCGCTGGAGCAAGCCAAGAAGCTGAAGCAGCTTCTGCTGACCCGGTACAGCATGAACGCGACCTTCGCCGTCAGTCCAATTTACAAAGGAGAAGAAAAGGTCCGTTTGGCGTACGAGAATACTTTGGAAGCTCTGAATCTGAAAATGTACATCGGCAAAGGCGAAATTCTGTCCTATGACATTCTCGCCGACTGGAAATCAGAAGAGGAGGCTTATTATTATCCGTACGAGCTGGAAACAAAACTGCTGCAGGCGCTGCTGCAGACGGATAAAGAGGAATGCTTCAATGCCATTCGGCAGATCACCCGGACTGTGATTGACAAGAAGCTAGGGAAGGCCAATATCCAGCAGCTGTTCTTCCAGCTGAGCGGGGAAATTATGAAGACGCTTGTCCAGACCCGGGGCGATATGTCCGCAGTGTTCGGGGACAGACCGGCTTACGCAGATGTACTGGCACGTGCCGAGACCTTGTCCGATATGGAAGAGTGCCTGCTGGACATGTGCGGCAGGATCATCACCTACCACAAGGAGAAACGTTCCAAGATGACGGATGTGACCCTGCAGCTGGCGACGGACTATATGGATGCGAACTTCAATAATAATATTTCTGTGGACACGGTAGCCGAATATGTTCAGCGCAGCTCATCCTACTTAAGCCGTATCTTCAAGGAGTCCACAGGGATGACCGTCAACGATTATTTGATCCAGCTTCGCATGAAGCGGGCTATGGAGCTATTGAAGCAGCTCGACCTTTCCATTGAGGAGATCTGCCGGGAAATCGGATATGCGAACGTAAGCTATTTCAATAAGATGTTTAAGACCCGGACGGGGCTGACTCCCGGACAATACCGGCAGCAGCAGGCGGCCGACAAGCTTCTCGCTCAAGGGAAGGAAAAGGCCGAATAATCCGGCAAAAAGCCGCCGGGAAATTCCCGGCGGCTTTACTTGCGGATCAGGCCATTTATGCATTGTGTGATTATCGCCTCGGACTCCTACTTCAAATCAATCGTCTCATTAAGATTCGATTGCTCCGTATCCTGCTTCGTTAGCCGTTTAAACAGGTAAGTCACTTTCTCGGCCAGGTTGCCGCTCTTCCAATATTCAGCCGCTTCGGCTTGGACCCTTATCAGAATCACGTCGGGGTCATCATAGCTGGTCTGCAGAAAAGCATCGTAGCCGGGATTCCAAAATTCTTTTTTCTTCTCCACATCCTGCACAAGCTTGGCCGTTCCACGGATGGAGACATAGGATTTATCAGCGTATATGACATTAACCCTCGGGTCATGAAGAATTTCCTCGAATTTGCTGGTATCCTTCTTGGTAAGAAACCATAAATCTCCGTCGAACTCGACTTCCTGTGTCTTCATGGGACGGGATACCAGTCCTTCGGCCGAAATCGTTGTTAACATGGCCGTATCAATGCCTTTGATCAAATCTCTAACCGTCTCGACAGCTTCCTGATGACTGTTGTTCAATTTGGACATGCTTATCGCCTCGTTTCTTCCGGGTTATGGATAGGTTATCCAAATGCATATCAATTATTACCCAGAAAGCACAAAACATTACCTGTTCATTTCAGTTCAGCGGCGTGATGGTGTGTAATGCTAACCTATAGACGAGCCTGCTTCTTGTATTCTGTCGGATAGCAGCCTTCGGATTCTATAAATAATTTGACGAAATGTCTGGTGCTGTAATATCCCACTTGCAGGGCGATATCTTTTACCGGAAGGTTGGTCGTACTTAAAAGCTCCTTGGCCCGGTGAATCCGCAGACGAGTCAAATATTTCGTAAATGTGGTCCCTGTTTTTTTGTGGAAGGTAGAGCTCAGATAATTAGGTGTGATTCTCAGCCTCTCCGCCAACTGGGCAATGGAGATATTGCTGGCATAATGTTGTTCAATAGAATAGATCACTTCTGAGATCATATCCGGAGGCTCGCCCTCCAGTTTTTTCTTGTCAGTTAGCAGCTTATCCGCATGGCGGGTAAGTAGGGTTGTCAGCTCAACGGTTTCAAGCTCAGTACTATCATTCATTCCATATTGAATAAAACTCCGCATATGCTTTATTTGTTGCTTGGAGTGTTGTTCCGTCCTTAACAGGGTCGTAATTTCTTCCAACTCCCTGCAGTAATCCATATAGAGATGGTGATGGTAATCATCGACCAGCTTGGTCATTACAAGTCCCATATGAGCTGCCGCAGGAGGCTGCTTCTGGAGCTCTTCAAGCGAAAATCTGTGGTTAATTCCTATAACGGCACGCAGCGGCAGCAACCGGCGAATGTCCTGCAGACCTGCCAGCATGCCGCCAATATTTGTATATATGCTGCTATCAACCTGAGTATAGGCAATCCTTTGGTCTGTCAGACGGTTTATTCGGTGATATATGCTGTCCGTCATAACTTCCATCTGCAGATCGTCCTTCGGCTCCCCCTCCTGCCAACACATCGCCACTGCTGTTTCCCCGCTAGTCAGCGTAAATATTGCCACACGGCAAGTTAAAGAGGACCATCCGCTGACAGCTTCCTGTATTGCACTGTATAAACAGCGCTTGGCTTGTTCCATTTGTCCCGGGAATGCATGCGTATCTGTCGCAATCAGTAATACCTTATATTTCGTATAACGGGCTTCGGAGACGAATTCTGCCAGGCCGGGGGACTGCCCGTTATTCAAAGCTGCCAGTATGTAATGCTCAAATTCGTCGTCAAGCCTTTGGTAGGTCTGATCAATCTTAGTAAAAAGTGAATCCAGGACCGCTCCCAGCTCCTCCATCCCCAGAGGCTTTAATAAATACATAAAGGCTCCCAGGCTAAGCGCCTTGCGGGCATAATCAAACTCGGAAAAACCCGACAAAATGACCCACTGGGTATGGGGAGAAAGCTTGCGGCCGCGTTCAATCGCTTCCAGTCCGTTCATTTTGGGCATTCGGATATCGACAAAAGCTACATCGGGCTGCATTTTTGACAAAGCATTCAGCAGGTCCTCCCCGTTGGTTGCCTCACCGGCAATTGAAATGTCGCGCTCCGATTCCTCCAGCATGCTGATCAATGAGACTCTGGATAGCTTTTCATCATCTGCAACAAGCACTCTCATTTCTCCACATCCTTAAGCGGTATTCGAATGGTCACGGTGGTCCCCATTCCGGGCGAGCTATGAATATCAAAGGCAGCGGACGGATAAGCAAATTTCAAACGCTCCTGCACATTACGCAGTCCAATGCTATCCTCTAATTCAGCGGCTGGTTCCAGGAACCCGACTCCGCTATCTTCTATTTTTATGTACAAGCAATCTTCACCCTCTTGTTCAAGTCCCGCATCGACAACAAGGCGGCAGGGCATGGCTGAAGGTTCAATCCCGTGAATAATCGCATTCTCGACCAGTGGCTGGAGCAGCAGTTTGGGAATTTTAAATTCTGAAATCCGGGGATCAAACTGCAGGCTGAACTCCAAACGTTCATCAAACCGTAATTGCTGTAAACCGCAATATTTGCGCAGAAAAGTAAAGGTTTCCCCTATGGTAGTCCAATTCTCCTGAACAAGCGTATATCGCAGTAGCGAGCTGAGAGAAAGGATGGCCTCCTCCAGTTTTTTCTTTTCGCCGATCCTGTTCAGCGCGAAAAATCCATTTAACGTATTGAACAGAAAATGAGGCTCAATCTGGGCTTGCAACGCCCGGAATCTCATCTCCTTTTCATTCAAGACGGCGACGTATTCTTTTTGGATCAGCTCGTTGATGGTGTCAATCATATGGTTGAAGGAGTATCCCAGACTGGCGATTTCGTCTTTGCCGACGGGCTCCAGCCGGACCTGGAAATTCCCTCTCTCCACCTGCTTCATGGCCTGTTTCATTTGAAGAAAGGGACCCACAATCCAGCGCGAAACATAACGCAACAGCAGCAATGTGAGCAGCAGGCCGATAAAGGCGAATAGAAGCCCTACAATATACATCCATTCTACCTTTTCCCTCAGCTCTGATTTCGAAAGCAAGGCAACCATTTTCCAATTGGCCTGGCGAATCGGTTTGGAGATGACGACATAAGATTCTCCGGAATCTTTAACCTGAGATACCCCTGCACTGGAGATCTCTTTGAGAATGTGCTCTGACAAAGGGGCCGTGGAATAAAAGACCTCTCCCTTTTCATTGAGGATCGCACTAATGGACCGCACGCCAAAATCCTTGATCACAATCTCGTCCAGCAAGCTTGTCTCCGCATCAGCCATAATGACAGCCAGCGGACGAAGGGATTCAGGATCTTTAATAACGCGGGCTACGGAAAATACACGTTTGGTCAGCGGGGCTGTAAAATAATCCTGATGGTGGGTGCTAATAAAGGTTGCTTTGCCATCCGCCTGTACCGTTTGAAGATACCACGGCTGATCAAAAAACGGATAATCTTCAACGACATCCGACAGACCGTTGGTCTGACTGTATACGTCACCATTTTGAGTCAGCAGCAAGGCGGCTGATAAATTGTTGCCGTAGGTCAACAGAAATGCCGGCAGGAAGGTATTTAAGGACAGCTCCACCGGGTATTTGACGAATTCGGTGTTGGAAGAATAATCAGAAGTATTCTTAGTAATCAATGCTTGCATTAATTCCGGGCTAAAATAGGGAAGATAAGTGATTTGCTCTAACTGTTCCAGATAGGTCACAATATGTTCGGTCATGGAGGTAAGCGTGTTCCGCGTCAGCGCTTCGGTCTCCCGTTCCAAAAGATACTGATAATAAGCCGGCATGCAAACCATAATAATCGCCACGGGTATGGCTATGATCAATGCGTAAGAAAGGGTTAATTTGGATCGCAGCGTATGCAGTTTCATTGGAAGCCCCTCCTTTACTACAACAAGAATAAGGAAAGTACACCCAGAAGTCAATTCGAGAAATGAGCGCATAAATCGTAGAATGGTGTCATTTGATAGCGCTTTTATAAATGCTATTCTTTTGTATGTAAGCGCGTTAATTAATAATTGGGGGATGACAAAATGAAAAAGAAATATCTAAGTTCTGTACTGGCTGCCAGTCTCTGTCTCGGACTTGCTGCCTGCAGCAATAACGAAAACAAGAATGTGGAAGGTGCTGCAGAGAACGTCAAGCTGACCATGATGCTGACCGTAGGTGAACAGGGTGTACGGGATGTCATCCAGGAAATTGTAGCGAATTATCAAACGGAACATCCGGGGACACAAATCGAGGTTCAGTTCCCAGGCTCCAACTATGAAAGTATTATGAAAATGAAAATGGCCTCCAACGAATTACCGGATATTTTCGATACCCATGGCTGGGCCAAGCTCCGTTACGGTGATTACACCATGGATCTGAAAAACGAACCTTGGGCAGCAAAAATGTCGGACACGATCAAACCGACGCTTACTGATAAAAGCGGTAAAGTCTACGCACTGCCGCTCAACGAAGCGAAAGACGGCCTTTTCTATAATGTTAAAGTACTTGAAAAATACGGTGTGACGCCGCCTGCTACCCTGGATGAGCTTCTGGCTTCCGCCGAAAAAATCAAAACAGAAAGCAAAGGTGAAGTCATTCCGATGTTCTTCTCCGGGCTTGATCCTTGGACCATCGGCCAGTTCTTTGATATGATGGCAAATCCGCTTCTGATTACTCCGCCGCAGAATGAAGCCCAGGCACTTCTTGATGGCACCTTCGACTGGAATAAATGGACCTATCTGCCTGAGAAATTCAAGGAAATATATGATAAGGGCTATACGAACAACGACTTGCTGACGGCAAAATATGCGGACGAAGCCCGTCTTTTCGCTGAAGACAAGCTGGCATTTGCGTTCCATACTCCTTCGTCCTATGCAGATATCCAAAAGATCAATCCTGATGTGAAAATGGGAATCGCTCCGCTGCCGGCTATTGTTGCAGGCGACGAGCCTACCTTTGCCGGAGGCGAGCGGCTTGCACTCGGGGTATGGAAGGACACCAATTATCCTGAACAAACGAAAGATTTCCTGAATTATATGGCGCAGCTGGATAATGTCAAGAAAGTATCCGATGCAACCCTTTCTCCAGCCGCCCTCAAGGATGTATCCGGCGGTGGCGCTTTCAGTGAGTACTATGATCAATATAAGGATACTAAAGTACTGCCTTATTTTGACCGGATATACCTTCCTAACGGCATGTGGGATGTAATGATTACGAACGCCCAGGAATTGTTGGCCGGAAATATTACCGCTAAGAAATACAGCGAGAATATGAAGTCAGAAGTAGAACGGCTAAAAGCTCAGCAGAAATAGATATAGAGCAGGAACAGAGAGTCCTCACTGAAGAGAGGGCTCTCTGTTCCTCATATTGGGAGGGAATTGTGTGAAGAAATCATTACTCGGAATCAATATGATGTATTTGCCGGCATTGATTTTGTTTGCTGCATTTATTTTTTACCCGTTTATGAACGGCATACGGATCTCTTTTACAAACTGGGACGGCTATTCGCAAAATTCCGCCTGGGTTGGCTTAGCCAACTATAAACGCTTATTTACAGATCCGAATATAGGAACGGTTGTCAAAAATACATTAACCTACGGTTTGGGCAGCACAATTCTGCAAAACTTGTTTGGCTTGCTGTACGCGCTTTTGCTGAACCAGAGCATTAAAGGCAGAGGAATCGTTAGAACAATCATCTATTTGCCGGTCATTATCAGCCCTTTGATCATGGGTTACATTTGGTATTTCATCTTCCAGATGAACGGCGGCGCCTTGAACGATCTGGTTAAGCTGTTTGGCGGAGATCCGGTTAATTTCCTGGCCAATCCGCAGCTGAATGTCTGGCTGATTACGCTGGTCAACACCTTTCAATTTGTCGGTACGGCCATGATTATTTATTTGGCAGGCCTGCAGTCCATTTCTGCCGATTATTATGAAGCAGCTTCATTGGACGGCGCATCCGCTTGGCAGCGTTTCAAGAATGTCACCTTCCCTCTGCTAGCCCCGTCAATCACTATCAATGTGGTCATTAATATCATTGGCGGACTGAAGCTGTTTGACGTAATCATCGCTCTAACCAACGGAGGCCCCGGCTACGCCTCACAGTCTCTGTCGACGATGATGTACCAAATGTATTTTGCCAGACAGGACGCTGGATACGCAGCATCTATGGGTAACTTAATGTTCTTTATTACTAGCATTATCGGCATAGCTGCATTGATTCTGCTGCGGAGAAAGGAGAATGCATAATGGCAACCCCCAAAATAAACAAGTGGCAAATCGCGTTGATGGCGCTGATTGGCGTAGTTCATATTGTTCCGCTGTACCTATTAGTCAGCACCGCGTTCAAAAAGGAAAGTGATTTAAGTTCGAAGTGGGTTCTTCCGGGTTATTTCAATCTGGACAATTTCAAGAATGCTTGGCAATATGCCAATCTAGACCGTGCCTTTATTAATAATATAATCATCACGTTTTTTGCCGTTCTCCTTATTCTGGTTGTCGGTTCGCTTGCCTCCTATCCGTTGTCCCGTTTTCAGACACGCTTGAATAAATTCGTTTATATTCTGTTCATTTCCGCGCTGATCGTCCCCCCCTTGACCGTGTTAGTGCCGCTATACCAGTTCATCGTGGACTTGAATGGTCTGAATACGTATTGGGGTGTGATCCTGCTCAATGTAACCTTCAATCTTCCGATGACCATTTTCTTGTACACCGGTTTTATCGGCACCATCCCCAAAGAACTGGATGAAGCCGGGATGATTGACGGAACCTCCAGAGTAGGACTATTCTTCAAAATCATTTTGCCGCTGCTGCAGCCCGTAACGGTGACGGCGATTATTTTGTCAGGGGTTTCGATCTGGAATGACTATCAATTCTCTCTTTTCTTCCTGCAATCGTCCAGCATGCATACACTGACAGTGGCCTTATCCGCATTCTTCTCCCAGTTTACCAGCAATCTGAGCTGGGTAGCCGCCGGATCTCTGATGTCCATGCTGCCGCTTACGCTGTTGTATCTTTTCCTCCAGCGTTTTTTCATTGCCGGCTTATCCGCCGGGGCTGTAAAAAGCTGAACCTCGTTAATTAACCGTTAAAGGAGTGAGCCCAGATGAGTATACAATTTGATGCCGAATCCCGTACGTTCCATTTAACAGCGGGTGAGACCAGCTACATCCTGCGAATTATTGATGGGGGTTACCTGGCCCATCTCTATTGGGGCAAACGTCTCCGCCGATATGATGGCAGCAATGCGCTGCAATATTTGGACCGGGGATTCTCCCCTAACCCCAACCCGGATGACCGCACTTTCTCTCTAGACACACTTCCGCAGGAATATCCGGCTTATGGAGGCACTGATTTCCGCAATCCGGCCTACCAAATCCAGCGAGCAGATGGAACAACTATCTCCGATCTGCGGGTGATCTCCCATCAGATCGTACAGGGAAAACCGTCCATAGACGGACTTCCCGTTACTTACGTGGAAGACGAACACGAAGCACAGACCCTGCAAATCCATCTGCTGGATTCCCTCCTCGGTCTCTCCGTTACGTTGTCTTATACCGTTTACGAAAGACGAAATGTAATTGCCCGCTCCGTCCGGCTGCTGAATAAAGGAGCCGAGCCCTTGCAGGTCCTGCGGGCTTTCAGCGCCAATGTCGATTTCCGCGATGACAATTTTGATATGGTACATCTTCCCGGCGCCTGGGCCAGAGAACGGCATATTGAACGACAACCGCTGCATAAGGGAATCCAGTCTATTGAGAGCCGCAGGGGTGCCAGCAGCCACCAGCACAATCCCTTTCTTGCCTTGGCACGAAAAGGAGCTACAGAAGAATGCGGTGAGATCTTTGCATTCAGCCTGGTGTACAGCGGAAGCTTTACAGCCTCAGCGGAAGTGGATCAGTTCTCGACCACGAGGGTCTCTATGGGGATTAATGATTTTGACTTCAGCTGGAGTCTTGAGCCTGGCGGGGCATTTCAATGTCCTGAAGCAATCCTTGTCTACTCCGCGAATGGATTGGGAGAAATGTCCCGGACGTTTCACGGATTGTTCAGAGAACGTTTATGCCGCGGGGAATACCGCGACCAGGTCCGCCCCATTCTGATTAATAACTGGGAAGGAACCTACTTTGACTTTAATGCAGACAGTATCGAACGGATCGCAGAAGCCGGCAGCTCACTTGGCATGGAGCTGTTTGTCTTGGATGACGGCTGGTTTGGCAAACGCGATGATGATAAATCTTCCCTCGGAGACTGGTTTGTTAATGAGAACAAGCTGGAGGGCGGATTAAACAGGCTGGCCGGGCGAATCGTGGACAAGGAGATGCAATTCGGCTTATGGTTCGAGCCGGAGATGGTCTCACAGGAAAGTGAGCTGTACCGCAAGCATCCTGATTGGTGTCTGCATGTTCCCGGCCGCAACCGTTCCGAGGGACGCAACCAGCTGGTTCTTGACTTCTCGCGGACGGAAGTATGCGACGAAATCATCTCCATGGTTTCAGACATCCTGTCGTCCGCCCCGATTACCTATGTCAAATGGGACATGAATAGACATATGACAGAGATCGGCTCGGCGACCCTTCCGCCGGTGAGACAACGCGAAACCGCTCACCGCTATATCCTTGGCTTGTATAGAGTAATGGAGGAACTGACGACAACGTTCCCGCATGTCCTATTCGAAAGCTGTTCAGGCGGAGGCGGGCGTTTTGATCCAGGCATGCTGTATTATATGCCACAGACCTGGACAAGCGATAACACGGATGCCGTATCCCGCTTGAAGATTCAATATGGAACAAGCCTTGTCTATCCGATCATCTCCATGGGTGCCCATGTCTCCGCTGTTCCGAATCATCAAGTCCACCGCAGCACTTCACTGGACATCCGCGGGCATGTCGCCATGAGCGGGAACTTCGGATACGAGCTTGACGTAACCGCGTTAAGCGAAGAAGAAAAGGCTGAGATTCGGAGGCAGATTGAGCTTTATAAAACAAACCGGATGTTAATCCAATTTGGCGGTTTTTACCGGCTGCTCAGCCCGTTTGAAGGTAATGAAACCGCATGGATGTTTGTTTCCGCCGACCAGAGTGAAGCGCTAGTCTTTTATTTTAGAACCGGAGCGGAGGCAAACAGCCGGGTGAGCTCGGTTCGACTGCAAGGTCTGGATGAGAGCAGCAATTACTCCTGCGACAAAGGCGGAGTCTATGGCGCGGACGAACTGATGAACAGCGGGCTTGCTGTTCCCGCACTATGGAAAGGCGATTATGAAAGCATCATGTGGAAATTAACACGAGAAACGAACATCACCCACTAACAAAACCTACAGGGCAGAGAGGAACATTTTATTATGCAAATCAAAAATGAAGCCATGTTGATCACCTATGCCGATAGCTTGGGACGCAATTTACAAGAATTGAATGAAATATTGGACAAACATTTAAAAGGAGTGGTCGGCGGGGTCCATTTATTGCCCTTCTATCCTTCGTCCGGCGACCGCGGATTTGCACCCATGGATTATACCCAAGTGGATGAATCCTTTGGATCATGGTCTGAGGTTGAAGAGATGAGCGGGAAATTCTATATGATGTACGACTTTATGATCAATCACATTTCCAGACAGTCGCCTTATTTCCGGGATTTCCTGGATAAAAAAGAGGATTCGGAATATGCTGATCTGTTCATCCGCTATAAGGACTTCTGGCCCGGCGGCGAACCCACAGATGCGGATGTCGATCTGATCTATAAACGCAAGCCCCGTGCTCCGTACGTTGAAGTCACATTTAAAGACGGCACTACGGAGAAAGTCTGGTGCACCTTTGATGAGCAGCAAATTGACCTGGATGTGACAACAGAAACCACGAAGAAGTTTGTCCGGGACAATCTGACTTTTCTCGCCGGAAAGGGAGCTTCGATTATCCGCCTGGATGCTTTTGCTTATGCTAACAAAAAGATTGGAACGAACTGCTTTTTTGTAGAGCCGGAGATCTGGGAAATGCTCAAGTATTCCGAAGATATTGTAAATCCTACCGGTATCACCGTGCTGCCTGAAATTCACGAACATTACAGCATTCAGCTGAAGATTGCCGAGCAGGGTTATTATGTCTACGATTTTGCGCTCCCGATGCTCGTACTGCATGCGCTGTTCAGCGGGAAGGCCCATCGTCTGGCCCACTGGCTGCAGATTTGTCCGCGCAAACAATTCACCACCCTGGATACTCATGACGGCATCGGAGTCGTTGATGTGAAGGACTTATTATCAGATGAGGAAGCGGAAATGACCCGTGAACATCTCTACAGTCAAGGTGCCAATGTTAAGAAAATTTACAGTACGGAAGCATACAACAATCTCGATATTTATCAGATTAATTGCACTTATTATTCTGCACTCGGAAACGACGATCAGGCCTATCTACTGGCGAGGGCTCTTCAGTGCTTTGCACCGGGTATCCCGCAAATCTATTATGTAGGCTTGCTGGCGGGAGAGAATGATATTGAACTGCTGGAGAGCACGAAGGAAGGACGCAATATTAACCGGCACTATTATACCAAAGAGGAAATTGAGGTTGAGACCAAACGCCCCGTTGTGCAAAAGTTGTTCCAGTTGCTGAAATTCAGAAACAGCTGCCCTGCCTTCAGTGGCGATATTGCAATTCAAGAGAAAAGCAGTCATGAGCTGGAAATCACGTGGAAACATCAAGCTAGTGAGGCAAAGCTTACAGCGAATCTACTGACCAAGCAGTTTACCATTCTGGCTAGAGAACAGGCAGCAGAGTGGGCTGAGGTATTTGTGTAGGGTAGAATATAAACAACCAGCGCGCACGGATGCAATCCGTGCGCGCTGGTTTATTTTTATATCTGATAAAATAAAATCAACTATCATACATCATGGAGCAGATGATAGAACGTTGAAGGTCTATTTCTCTTTTTACAATCTTAAAAACTTCTTCCAGCGATGAGACAAACACTAAATCTTCTTGAGTGAAATAAGCTAGTGTTACTTTTACGCTCTCTTCATACGTTATAACATAAGGACTATCCTTACTTTGCAGGGTCTCTCGTGCCATTTCAATTAAGTCTATGTAATCAGCATATAGGCGCTCTCGGATGGATGCTGCATCTGCACTTAGGGGACTCCAAGAATAAGCTCCTCCTTCAACAACTGCAGTTGAACCTTCAAGAAAAGTTAATCCCGAATATTGGTTAACAAGTTCTTCATAGCGTTTTTCAATCCCCAAATATGTCTGTACAAGGATGCTTACAGTACTCAAACAAACTTGCCTCCTATCTTAATAATTATATGAAGACAAGATTCTATTCCTTTTTTAAAAATGATCTCAAGAGCTTCATTTTAGCTGACTCAAGTATATATGTATTTAAAGTTCCTGTATATATATATGAATATTTTAATATTTGAAAAATAAGCTTTTTTCTCGGACCATTGTTTCAATTGGATCTCTGCTCCCTGCAGAATTCAAATTCAATTCCCCCTCTATTCCAATGTAACTTTTTAACAAATAATAAGTCTATATATATAGAAGTTCCAGAATATGCACCGGTTACAATATAATTGAGGATGGAGGATTCACAATGAGAAAGGAACAATATTTCAAGAAACTCAGCTGTGCCATCTGTGCTGCACTGATGCTGCCACTCGGAGCGGGTGATGGAACAGCTCAGGCAGAAAAGGCGGCAGTAAGCACAAGCAACGTCTATTACCAGCAAATAGAGGCACCGGCGGTACAACCTGCTTGGTCCCTGTCGATCGCAAAGCCCAAAGTGGCAGATAACCCTGACCCGGTGACAGCCATCGCAGAGAACGGCAAGGTATTTATGCTGCAACCAAACGGCAAGCTGGCCGCATTGAAGGCAGCAACCGGCACCAAGCTCTGGGAATATGGCAGCCAGTTGGCTCAGCGAATGGTGTACAACAATGGCGCCATTTACGGAATGACCCAAGCGGGGACGCTTTATAAGGTGAAAGAAGAAAATGGAGGCAAAGTTTGGTCCGCCACACTCGGCTACTCGGCTGCTGACAGCCTTACGGTAACCGGAGGAACGGTGTATGTGACTCAAGGGCAAAAAATGGCGGCCGTAGATGCCGCAACCGGTAAAATCAAATGGCAGATTGCCGAAGATCCAAATAATTACTACTCTGGCTCAAAACCGCTGGAGGCTGAGGGTGTTGTCACTAGAAATTATGCCGTATCCGGCGCACTCACCATGCCTCTGATCGCCGTATACGATAAATTGACCGGCACCAAGCTGTGGGAGGCTTCCAGGCAGAAGGGTACGCTGGCCATAAAGGATGGCATTCTTTATTCGGAGCGCGAGTTATTCATGCTGGATGATGACCCGGTGAACCGCAAAATCAAAATCGCCGCCTTCAATCTCCGGACCGGAGCACTCAAAGGAGAGCGGACCTACAGTTGGACGGACAATGCCGTAACGGACGGAATATATCGCGGGGGCGGCTCTTATGGCTCCGCATTTCTTAACGGAAACGATCTGTACATTTACCAAGGGCAGCGCCTCGCTCTATACGATTTCAATAACTATGTACCCGGGGCAGAGCCGGTGAAGAAATGGGCCCAGGAGAGATATGATCAGCGCTCCCCTCTGGGCCTGGTGCATCAGGACCGGGTCTATTTCACCGATTACAACAGCCATGGCCTGATTGCCATGAAACTGAATACCGGACAATATATACACTTTGATGAGGGAGAGAACGCTACGGTGCAAGCCGCTATATTCGGCAAGGGGGTTTATGTCGGACAGTCCGACGGACTGCTGCATGCCTATGACCTCATAAGCTCGAAACCTGTATTCACTGTCCGTACCGGATCACGCGAATTCGGCCCCCTGCTGAAGACCGGCGGCATGCTGCTGATTCAATCCGGCGGCAAGCTCCATGGGATTAAACTGCCCGCCTCACTGAAATAGCCGGAGAACAAGAAGGTTCAGGCATATTGTCATGTCGAATGAGAGGTTCATTATGAAGAAAACTAAAATATGGATAATATCCACAATATTTATGGTCGTCTTAACCGGTTTACGTCTGGAATGGCTGCAATATAATCTGGCTGCAGACTATCCAGTTGCGGAACAAGGGGTACTGGATCTGCGGGGATGGGATTCTCTGACCGAACACTCTCTGCCGCTGAATGGCGAATGGGAATTCTATCCCGGTGTGCTCCCATTCAGGAATGGCAGTTCATTGTCTGAACTTCAACCACCAAGCCAATGGATCCAAGTTCCGGCTACTTGGAATTTAAAGGATGATTTATATGGCAAGGGCAAGTATGGTTCCGGTACTT
This sequence comes from Paenibacillus paludis, assembly GCF_042610515.1. Lineage (NCBI taxonomy): Bacteria > Bacillati > Bacillota > Bacilli > Caryophanales > Paenibacillaceae > Paenibacillus > Paenibacillus paludis. The sequence continues at coordinate 15,859 of NZ_JBGJZP010000010.1, read as the reverse complement.
ACCGCTTGAGGATTCTTCTGGACCCAGACAAGGGAGAGTCTTACGGCGTCCACATCACGCGGATAAAAAGTTCGTCAGAAGTATACATAAACCGACAGCTGCTAGGTCACTCAGGACAGCCGGGAATGACCAAAGACAACTACACACCACTAGAAAAACCGTATACAATGTATTTTACAATAAAAGATCAGAGCGAAATTGAGCTTATCATACAAGTCTCTAATTTTGACGGAATTCGTAGTGGCGGGATTGTTCATTCCGTTGAATTCGGACTGGAAAACGCACTTAGAAAAAACATAAAAATAAAAGAAAATGTGCTCTGGATTGCCTGTGTGGCTTATGCCCTTCATGCCCTCTACGGATTTTTGTTATATGTTTTAGGAGTCCGGAACAAGCAACTGATTTCTTTCTCAATGATGATAGTTTGTATTATTTTCGCTACGTTACTAACCGATGCAAGGTTATTGTATAAGTGGCTTCCCTTCACCTATATCTGGGGACAAAAAATTGTCTATATCGTTATGCTGTCAGGTGCGTTCTTTTTGCAGCAATTGATTAAGGACAAGCTTCCTTCTTGGGTGCCCAACCGGGCGGTTCAAGTCTACAAGCTCCTGTGCTGCGTTGCAATTCTGGCGGTGTGCCTTCTGCCTTTACATATTGTGAAAGGTCATGAAACCCTATATTTCGCTCTAATGTTCATTCCTTGCCTGCTTACTCCTTATGTGATGTACAGATCGACGGTCAAGCAGGTTTCGGATAATATTTTTCTGTTCCTAGCGGCTCTTGCTGCTGTCAGCAGTATGATTTGGCTTGTTATTTACGAAAAGGCCCGGATTGAGGTGCCCTCATATCCTTTCGACCTTATTATTGCGATGATTTGTATTGCAGCCTTTTGGTTCAAACGCTTTATCGGGGTGTCACGGGACGCTCAGGAGCTGGCAGGTATACTGCAAAAGGCGGACAAACAAAAGGACGAGTTTCTGTTTACTGTGGCCCATGAACTACGTAATCCACTGCACGGTATGATTAACCTCTCAGAGTCGGTATTCGACAGAGAACAGAACAAGCTGGGGATAAACAGTGCTAACGACCTTCATTTGCTGGTCAAGGTTGGCCGGCGTATGTCTTATATGCTGAACGATCTGCTGGATATCGCCAGACTTAAGGAAAATCAGATTCATTTAAACTTTGAGGCTATTTCCGTACATGGCGTTGCTTCAAGTGTTCTCGATATGCTTCGCTTTATGATAGAGGGCAAGCCTATTCAGTTGGTCAACTGTATACCGGCAGATTTCCCGCCAGTATTTGCTGATGAGTACAGATTGAATCAAATTCTGTTCAATCTTTTACATAACGCTATAAAGTACTCCGAAGCAGGCGAGATTTCAGTATATGCCGAAATTAAAGGCGAATGGGCGAGCATTTCGGTTGCAGATACGGGGATGGGGATGGATTCGGAAACAATAAGTAGAGTGTTCGAGGCGTACGTTCAGGCACCTTTAGACTCGGCTTCATTCAGGGGGGGAGTTGGCCTGGGGCTTAACATATGCAAACAGCTTGTTGAAATGCATGGTGGAACGATAGAGGTACGATCGGAGAGCAATATCGGCTCTATTTTCACTTTCACATTAAAGCTTGATACAGATGGAGCTGATGGGAAGCTACCTGCACTGGTACCTGAAGCTCCAGATAATACTGCTGTAAGCCATGATGTTAGAGCTTCTCTCGACACGAGCTCTCCTTACACAGAGCTAAATCTCACTTTACCTACTGACAAGATACAATTGATGATTGTTGATGATGATCCTGTTAATCTAAATGTGCTAAAGTCAATTTTTGCGAATGAGCATTATGATCTGTTTTCAGCAATCAACGGCGTAGAAGCACTAGCCCTGCTGGAAACAGGCGTATGGGACCTAATCATTTCCGATGTAACCATGCCGATAATGTCCGGCTACGAACTGACTGCACGAATTCGCGAACGTTTTTCTATTGCAGAGCTTCCTGTCCTTCTCTTAACAGCCAGTAATCGAGAAAAGGATATTGAAGCGGGATTCCGGTCCGGGGCAAATGACTATGTAACCAAACCAGTGAATGCAACCGAACTGAAGTCCAGAGTAAGATCGCTGACAAATCTCAAAAAATCGGTAAATGAAGGATTGCGTATGGAAGCTGCATTGCTGCAGGCTCAAATCAAACCTCATTTCCTGATTAATACGTTTAATGCTGTATCTGCTCTCAGTAAGATCGATCGGGGAAAAATGGATGATTTAATCGATGAACTCACCAACTATTTTAGGCTTGGCATAGATTTTCAAAACTCTGACCGCCTTGTAACACTTGATCGGGAGCTTAGTCTTATTCGTTCCTATCTGTATATCCAGCAAAAGCGATTCCAGGACAGGCTTCAGGTGGTATGGGAGATTGACGATAACATACAAGTCGAAATTCCTCCTTTGACTATTCAACCGCTTGTAGATAATGCCGTTACCCATGGCATATTAAATAGGCCTGAGGGCGGGGAAGTACGAATTAGAGTAGCCGATATTGGCCAGGCTGTCGAGATTTCCGTTTCCGATAATGGTATGGGGATTGATGAAGAAACCCTCAAACATATTCTAGATATAAAGACAAACAGCCGAACGGGTATTGGTCTGTTAAATACCGACCGGCGGTTAAAACGATTTTGTGGGAGTACGCTGAGAATCCAGAGCGTAGTCGAGTCAGGGACTGTGGTCTCATTCAGTGTGGCGAAAAAACTTTAAGTTAACTGAAACAACTTATTTTGTAAATAGGTGGTGGAATGACAATGATTCAAGCTTTGCTTGTAGACGATGAGTATCTGGCCCTACTGAATCTGGAACTGATGCTGAACGAAATGCCCATGGTTAACGTTGTCGGAGCTTACACTGATCCGGCCAAGGCTGTACAAGCATCTGCACAGTTGAATCCAGACGTCATATTTCTGGATATCGAAATGCCGGGACTGAACGGCATGATGGTTGCAGAGCTGCTGCAAATACAGTGTCCGCGAACCAAGATAGTCTTTTTGACCGCCTATAATAACTATGCTGTGGGTGCTTTTGAGCTGAATGCGCTGGACTATTTGTTGAAGCCTGTAAAGCTGGAGCGATTGCTCAAAACCATTCAGCGCCTTGAGGAGCAAAAGGTTGAGGAATCTGCCGATAAGCACGAAAATAAAACCGTGATCCGTAGTTTTCAGTCGCTCCGGTTCGAACGTTGCGGACAGCCGCTTCCAAATATCCGCTGGCGCACCTCAAAGTCTCAGGAATTATTCGCCTATTTACTACATAACCGCAACCGTTTCGTCGGAAAAAATCATCTCATTGAGATGTTATGGCCCAATATCTCATACAAAAAGGCTTCCACTTTACTGTACACAACAATTTACCAGGTGCGGAATTGTTTGAAACAAGCTGAAATTGATCTGCAAATCAACAGTATCAGTACCGAAGGAGGATATATCCTAGAGACAGACAACTTACTTATCGACGTTATGGAGTGGGAAAAAGGCATTCAGGCACTCCCCGCCATTAATCACGATAATTATGCGGAACATCAGCGGTTATTTGATTTTTATGCAGGAGACTATCTGGGAGATTATGATTATTTATGGGCGGAAAGTGAACGGCAGCGATTAAGATCCATCTGGCTGCATCATGCAATGGGCATGGCGGAGTTCTGCACCAGTAGCGATAAAATCACCGAGGCGCTTACTGTATACCAGCGGGTTGTTCAGATGTATCCCTATTTCGAGCAGGCCCATTTCGGACTAATGAAAGTTTATAACAGCATTGGAGAACGCGCGGCAGTCGAGGAGCGCTACAACCTGCTAGCAGAGCTGCTTAACAGAGATCTCAGCATCGGCCCCCCGGCAGAAATAACAAACTGGTATGAAGAATGGAAGCAGCTTAATTTAAGAAAGCTATAATCTTCTTTTCCTCACAAAACATACAAAGACACCCGCTCTTCAGCTGGGTGTCTTCGTATGTTCCAATGAGTTCTCGATTATTTATTGCGTGTCTTATATCTTCTGGAGAGTCCTGCACCCAGAATAACCAAGACAACTCCGGTCAAATAAAACAATAGTGGACTTTCTTCTCCGGTCTGAGGCAGCCTGTTTGGCACGTCTTGATTTTCAGGCTTTTGCAGTGTGCCTGTAGGCACTTCATCGACCAGAATCTCAATCTCGACCTCCTCGGAGTTCCCATCCTCATCGGTAATGATAATCGTAAACTTGTCTTTTCCGGTAAAGCCGTGGTCAGGCACATATTTCCACTTGCCATCAGGTTTAAGCACTATTGTCCCATGTTCAGGATCACTTCCGATACTTGGTACGCCGCCAAGCGGAATTTCCCCTTCGATCGGTATTTCTTTCAATGTGCTGACTTCGGTCCGCTGCGGAGCAGGTGTGATGGCAGGTTGGGTCGGAACCGCTGACGGTACTGTAGAAGGTACGACCGACGGGGTCGCCGTTGATGTCGGCGGTGCCGGTTCCGTTGGCGATGGTGCTACCGTTGGTGTTGGTGTCACGGTCGGTGTCGGCGTCTGTGGTTCCGCCGGTGTCGGCGGTGCCGATTCCGTTGGCGTTGGCGCTACCGTTGGTGTTGGTGTCACGGTCGGCGTCTGTGGTTCCGCCGGTGTCGGCGGTGCCGGTTCCGTTGGCGATGGTGCTACCGTTGGTGTTGGTGTCACGGTCGGCGTCTGTGGTTCCGCCGGTGTCGGCGGTGCCGATTCCGTTGGCGTTGGCGCTACCGTTGGTGTTGGTGTCACGGTCGGCGTCTGTGGTTCCGCCGGTGTCGGCGGTGCCGGTTCCGTTGGCGATGGTGCTACCGTTGGTGTTGGCGTCGGTGTCGGTGCCGATGGCGCTACCGTTGGCGTCGGCGCCACCGTTGGTGTTGGCGTTAGTGTCGGCGTCGGCGCCACCGTTGGTGTCGGCGTCGGTATCGGCGTCGGCGTCGGCGTCGGTGTCGGCGTCGGTGTCGGTGTCGGTGTTGGCGTTGGTGTCGGTGTTGGTGTCGGCGTCGGCGTCGGCGTCGGTGTTGGTGTCGGCGTCGGTGTTGGTGTCGGCGTCGGTGTTGGTGTCGGTGTCGGTGTCGGTGTCGGCGTCGGTGTCGGCGTTGGTGTCGGTGTCGGCGTCGGTGTCGGCGTCGGTGTCGGCGTTGGTGTCGGTGTTGGTGTTGGTGTCGGCGTCGGCGTTGGTGTCGGTGTTGGTGTTGGTGTCGGCGTCGGTGTTGGTGTCGGCGTCGGTGTTGGTGTCGGCGTCGGCGTTGGTGTCGGCGTCGGTGTTGGTGTCGGCGTCGGCGTCGGCGTCGGTGTTGGTGTTGGCGTTGGTGTTGGTGTTGGTGTTGGTGTCGGCGTCGCAGCTTTTTTGTTGGTAATCTGTTGCTCTACGCCTGTTGTCGAATTAATCGTGACCCTATGAGGTTTGGTATCCAGCAGATAGCCACCGGGTGCTGTTTTTTCGATCACAGCATAATTCCCCCCGATCAGTTTAGTGAATTCCAGCTTACCCTCTGCGTCCGTTACACCCTCACTGATCCAAACCATCTCATCATCAAATACACGGAACAGATCAAAGGCTGCACCACTTAACTTCTTGCCAGGATCACTGTAATCCATTTTAATGATGCGTAAAGGTCCTCTGACACCGTTGCCTGTGCCGGAGCCGTTTGAAAGCTTGACCGTGATTTCCTGGTTACTCTCATTCGTAATTTCTTTTACATTTTTACCTTCGAAGCTTACTTTGTTGCTGACTTTTTCATTGTTTTGTGCAGTGATCAGCGACTGGTATTTCAGAATGTACGCCTCCGAAATATCCTTCTCAAACTTCAGCGTGAAACTTTCCTTCCCGTCGCTGTCTTTTAGAAGAGTCAGCGTATAATCCGAATCTTTCTCCAGTTCCTCCCCGGTTGGACTAATCGTTCCATCGCTGGAAACCGTTGTTTTGTAGAGATGAAATGTGCTGCTGAGCAGGATTTGGTTTTCACTCGGGATGTCCTTAATCACAGCATCTTTAACAAATGATTGGTTGCGGTTGATATTGATGGACCAGTCAATTTTATTGCCGTTTTGGGTCCCCGTCTTGTTGATATATTCTCCCCCTTGAGGGATATTGACGGAGGCGCTCAAGTCTGCGGACTCCTTCGTTGTGTCGTTATACAATACAGCCGTATTGTCAACCTTATTCAGATCAATAGCCTGGTCGGCAAACGATGTTTGGAAGGAAACATAAAACGCATAATTGATGTCCTTGTTAAAGCTTATTTTCAACTTGCCGCTATCCATTACTACTGCATAGTCCTCTTTACTTACATTGGAGCTTGTGGATGGATTCCCATTCGCACCGTAAACCCATTTGAAGACCTTAACCGATCCCATGTCAACAATCTGTCCGCCGGCAATGGTATCCTCCAAAACGGCTTTAGCCAGCGTCTTCATATTATAGTTAGCACCAATATTCCAGGTAATTCTCTTCGTAGTTGCATCATAAGAACCGTTCTTGAGTCCGTTGTTCTTCACTTCACCTCTTGGGTTCAAGGTAGAAGTCACCGTTTTCCCGCTTGGAGTCGCTGCTCCATTCTCGTACCATTCCAGCCCGGCAGTGTTGATAAATCTGTCTTTGCCTGCGGACAGCCAATCATAATTGAATGTTGTGGTATAAGAAATTACATAGGGTTCGGAGATCGGATCATCAAAGGTAATGGTAAAGCCGTCATTCGCAGCTGCAGGATCATGTGCTGTGTAGACCACATCATTGCTGACTGCAGCGCCGACGCCAATAGGTTGAATCACAAGCGAACCCTTAACAAGCTTTAGCCCCGCATTGCTGAACGTATCCTTAACAATCAGGTCGTTCATAATTTTGGAATCCTTGTTAACGGTAATCGTCCATTTTACAGTCTTGTTCAAATAATCAACATTGCTGTAGTTTTTAAATAGAATTTGCTGACTTATACCTTGCGAGGCCGATACAGTTTCTCCATTGTAAGTCACTTTATTGGTAATCGTATCATTGTCAAAGACACGATTCTTCGCTTTCGTCTGATACTCGATCCGGTAGGCAGACTTAACGTTATTGTTAAATTTCATTTCAATATCATAGGTGCTTGCAGTTACAGAGGTGGTTATCGTGTAATCAGTATCAGGAAGCGGCGTACCACCCTTTACTACCTTTCCATTAGACTCAATCGTAACCGGGAATACCTTTAGCGAGCTTGGGATGAGCTCCTGGGTAGCATTCAAGGAATCCTTCAGTACTGCATTGCTTGCCGGAATCAACTTTTGATTGTAATTGTATTCTATCGCCCAGGAAATAGTCTGACTGGCCTCATCGTAGCCTGCTGCGATTTTGTTCAGTGGTTTTCCCCTTCCCGCCGTTACAGTGACCGTAGATTCCTTGGAGAATCCGTTACCTCCACTAAAAATTGCAGTATTGGCATAGCTGGTAGCATCGGCACCCGCACTTGTAATATCCGTAACGAATTCAATTCGGTATGCCTTGGTCATCGGACTCTCTGTGAATTTCAAGTTCAATTCATCCGGAGTTGAAGATGTAAGATCATATTTGCTGCTGTCAAGTATATTGCCCACTGTGACCGAACCATCCAGATTCACATCAAGATCATGTACCAGGATTGAAGCCGTATCCAGCGACAACCCGTCCGGAATGTCATCCTTCACAGCTGCATTTCCCACATGATCCAATGCCTTGTTCACATCCACGGTCCAGGCAATTTGCGTCGGATTGTAGAACTGCGGAAGAGGAGTGCCTTTCTTCTCTATAGTTGAACCGGCTTTCGGCTTGAACTGCAGTTCAATGATCTGAGTACCGCCATGGATCGGAAAAGTCAGAATCTGCTTGGATGAGCCATGGATTTTCTTCGAGCTGAGAAGGGATTGGACCGTAAACGTTCCACCCACTTGGTCATGTTTCTCAATATAATCATTGAATGTGAAGATAACATGATTGTTGTCTTTATTGACCATATAAGTGCCGACGGATTCGCCTTCTAACAGAAGATCTCCGTTCAGATCGTTGTAAAGTTCAAACTGCCCGGGAAGATCAAACTCAAATGTTGATCCCGCCCCGTACCCATGTCCATCAGCAAGCGACCATGTATAGTTCAGCTCGGTAAAGGAGTCAAGCTGATATACATTTCCCGTCACGGTCTCCGTGTAATTATCATCGGTGTACACAGCCAGAGTAACACTTGTGATCAAATTATCTGCAATATTTTTTGGCTCTGCGTACACGCGGTCATTAAACCCAAAGCTGTAGGTCCACTGCGTTAACAGCAGAATAACAATTAGCCAGATATTTAACTTCCTTCTTCTCACTTGTGAACTGTCCTCCATTTCGTAAAGTCCCTCTTTTACTGATAGCCGCGTCTCAATGAGACGATTCATTTCCGTGATTCCCCCTTTACACTCCCCCCCCCCTTGTCCCTTTGACCTCTACAAGTGCCCAACTGTATAGATGCCTGGTACTGTAATAGTAAATTCCCGGTATGGACAATTTCTGAACATTTCCCCAAAATACAATTAAAAACTTTCATTTTCCGACAAACGCCAACCATTCATCTTACGTCGCTTCCTTCCGAAACGACAAATAACCGCATAAAAGGGATGCCTCCGCGCCATTTCATAGTACGCGGGGCATCCCTTTCAACGGTGAATGATACATAGCCATAAATCTGTCGGTGTACAGTTCAGACTGGTCAAGGAAACTAGCCTGCAATTCCTTTTCCGGTGAGACGGAAGGTCAGCATCTTACATGCTTGCGTTTAAACCCAACCCGGCCTTTGCCGACTGCCTTTTGAATATTTTCATAAGCGTGAATAAATTTACTTTTGGCCTTATCTTTATTGACTTCTACCGGGCCTACGGCCCTAGCGGTCTCACAAGCCTGATCATGAAGCGGCAGATAGGATACCGCTACGGTGTATAAAAAGTTGTTCATCGCGTATTTGGTGCGTTCCGGCGATTCATGAATCGTTTTTTTCACAAGCTCAAGCATACCGGCAATTTTGCTTTCGGAAAATTCATCGTCCGGCCGGTTGCCGAGCAGCCAGCAGTAACAGTTCCAGCCCCCTGACATTCTCAGCTCCTCACCGCTCGCGATCCATTTATCGGCAACCTCTTGCGCAATATCCGCTTCTGCCAAAGTTACTGCAACTACAAAATCGGACAACATATAAAAATAAGCCGCATCCATCCACCGGTCATAATCGGCTTCCGTCATTGCATTAGGGTCGGCAATGATGCCGGCAAAATACATGGCGTCGTAATTCCCTGTCGCGTATAGCTGCTCAGCCAGCGGCTGATTTATTTTGGTTTTCTTAAAGATAGGCTTCATTTCTCCGGTGGCCACGCCAAAAAGCGGTTCCTGCGCGCCATTCGAGCTGTATATTTTCTTGGTTCGTTCCTTGCCGAGCGCCTCAAGCTCCTGCATGACCATCTCTGCATTCATTGTTTAACACTTCCTTTTTTACTGGATACAGAAAGTGTACTTCACAGATTGCCCTATCGCAAGCTTGTCCATTTGAAAAAATTTAACAAAAAAAGCTTGTAGACTCACGTCTACAAGCTGAAGCTGCTGAATGCTTCTCTTCTGGTTCATACTATTGGGGTTAAGCTGCTTATTGGTTGTAATTCAGTATACAACCTTACTTACAATCTGTCCGGGGAGGTCTTGTTTGTAAAGTAAGTTATTTAGTTGACGCTGCAGTAAACTATTCTGTAAAGTTATTTAATGTGATTAATTGTAAATTAGGACGGTGTATATTAATGAAAAAGGATCGTTGGGGAAGTGCGGGTTACAAGCAAACATGCGATAAATAGATTTGCGTAAATAAGCCATGACCGTTAAAGCGGTATCCGTACAAGCGAAGTCTATGATTAGAATATGGCTCATTGAATCACCACTATCTTTTAGAAATTATTATTTGATCGAAACATTCATTCCTTATCGTTTCCTTATAATCGCTTGGTATTCTGACAGCAGATCAACAAACAAGACGATTTTATTGATTCGAGGAGGAATACATATGATTACGAAAGCTAGAACGTTAAAGTGTTTCATGGTAGTTGGGATTAGCATTTCCTTAATGCATAATGCGGTTTCTGCCTCAGCAGCGAGCCAATCCCATTCCATATCGAGCCAGACAGATGACTTGCTCCCGCTCAGACAAGTAGTAGAGAAGTTGGGCATGAAGGTGCAGTGGGATGAGACAACGCGTACGGTCAAGGTTATAAACTGGGCTGGTGGGCTGCAGATTCAACAACAGGCTAACAAATTGGTTGCCAAGCTGAATGGCAAGCTTGTTCAGAACGCTGGCAAGATTGAAATGAAGCAGGGGACGACGTATATGTCGGAGCAGCTTTTCAATACCATTATGAAGTCGAAGCTGGATTGGGTACCAGAGACGAAAAATTTCCATTTGAGCCAAAGTGATTTAACAATGAGAACTGCAGCTTTTCTGACTAATATGCAACGGGGACAACTGATAGAGGCCCTAGCGTATGCTGATCAGAAGCTCGTTCAGACTTCCATCCCGACTCCTATTACTATGATGCTTAACCAGCTTATTGGAGCATCCATCATAGAAATAAATAGGACGAATAATGCTGTGCATCACGTGGTAACAGCAATTTTAGAGCTGCAGGGCAGCAAGTTTGATGTGGAGATACGCTATAATAACCAGGGATTGATAGATGATATTTATGTCAATATGCATGTTCCAAACAGTTATAAGCTACCAGACTATGCAGATCCCTCTTCTTACACAGAGAAGGCAGTCGTTATTAACGAAGGAAAATATACTGTACCAGGCACTTTGACGATGCCGCAAGGCAAGGGACCTTATCCGGCGGTTGTATTGATTCAAGGCGATGGAGAGTCGGATCAGGATAACACATTTATGGCGGTTAAACCTTTCAAAGATATGGCTGCTGGTCTTGCAAGTCGTGGTATAGCAGTAATAAGAGCTGAGAAGATTACTCGTGAGCATTACGCACAATCCTATTCCACTTATACCGTGCAAGAAGAGTTTGTAGATCCTGCGTTATCAGCGATCAACATCTTGCAGAAAACTGAAGGTATCGATTCGAGTCGAATCTATTTAGCAGGCCACAGCCGTGGTGGGTTGATGGTACCACAGATTGTTGCACAGGCAGAGCCAAACTCTATTTCCGGTGCTTTCATTCTGTCATCACCGAACCCTCAGTTGACGGAGATTGATACTTACTTTGAAGCGAGTGCCGAAGACCAGGTAGAAGCGGATACACTGGCGATCTATCGAGAACAGTTAGGCCTAGTGCTTCAACCAGACTTTGATCCGCATCATGCTGCGGCGTTTCAGTTGACACCAAATGCATACTGGTGGAACAGTTTGAAGAGCTATGTGCCAGGACAGGTGCTGATCAAGCATCCTCTTCCGCTTCTTATCCTGCAGGGGGGCAGAGATGCACAGGTTGCCTCAACTGAACTGGAACTATGGAAGGAGACGTTGTCAGATCTTTCAGATACAAGCTATAAGCTCTACCCTGAATTGAATCATGCCTATATCGAAAGTGGCAAGGGTGATCCGATGTATGAATTCCTTGTTCCTGGCAATGTGCCAACATATGTGATTGATGATCTGGAGAGCTGGATCAAGAGTCATTAGGTCAGTAACTGGACAGTGAAAAGTTGTTCTATGAGAACTATTCACTGTCCAGTGATACTCTTATGAGATGGTAAATTCCGAGACACAAGTATCGTTATACTTAGAGCCTAGGTTGACTTCTAATATGGTGAACGTAATGCTGGTTGTTGCTTTAACTTTTGGCAGATCCCATACAGATTCCTTCGTGAAATCAGCAATGACGGAGGTTCCATCGGAGAAGGTTATTTTTGCTTTGCGCACACTGTTGTTCTCCAGATAAGCGGAGACGGATTTACCATACCCCGGAAAAACCTTCAAGCTGCTAACCTCAGTTTTTTGGGGGAAGCTAACCGTAAAGCTTTGTCCTATTCCACTCCCTTTAACCCCTTCGCACCAGCATGTGGCTGTATCCCCATCGATTACTTGATTTGCACTATAAGAGCCGGCCTTCGATTTAGGTAATGTGGATGATGCTGTGATTTTTGAAACCTTAACTTTGTTGGCAAAATGTGAGGATTGCGACCATAAATCCTTGATTTCTGTTGCCTTATAGGTGTGCAAATTCACTTTATACTCGGTTAAGAGAATCCCTCTTACATACACTTCGACATAAGCAATCCAATTTTTATTGCTTTCATTATCTGCAACGGGGTAAATGAATTTCACCAGATTGGACTCTTTGCATTTGCAGTATTGGGATACAACAGCTATGGCATCCTCAGGCTTTGGAACCCGGTTCGCATAAGGATCACGAATGAAGGTCCGCGGCTGAGCAAAAATTTTGTTTATGTCCGGGGGAAGTCCTCCCATTTTAAGCACAATTGTGCCAGTTTTAAATTCAATGATACCCTCTCCTCGCATAGTCCTTGGATTTTCATGCTCGGTATAGTCCAGGTATTCGTAGGTGAATTTCACAGGTTTCTGTTCATTAACAGTAATAGGTGCCGTTGATTGAAAGGTATAGTTTTCTTCGTCCCAGACTGAATACTCTAAAGCAGCTTTGCCCGTATTCTTATCAAATGTAAGATTTATCGTACCGTCGAGATCTTCGACCTCAACCAATGCTTTGTCAACCCATTCACCTCCGTAAGACGCCCCCAATGAACTGGAAGTTGGAGACGCCGCATACAAACTGTAGGTGAAAAGGGAGTTAACAACCATAAAGATAAACAAAACATTAATCATTAGTTTTCGAATTGCCATCGCATCCTCGCTTCTTTTCATATAAATTAATTTTTGATGAACAAGTACTCATTTAATATAGTCGCTTTACAAACTCATGTACAAGCTTAGAAATAAAGTGAAGGTTCAAAGCATTATCCAAAAATAAAGCTATTGACTTCCGCCACCATATACACTAGTACTTGACAGCCATATGCTATAGTAAAAATAAAAGGTGAAGGTATGGAGCGTAATAAAGCAATAAAAGACAAAGTTAATGAAGAGGATAACAAAGTATTTGCTTTATTAAGCAATTATTTAAATAATAAACCTGACTTCATAAGCAAAGAAGAAATTGATGAGATTGTTAAATATGGTGTATCTATCGAATATGCGTTTAATGTAATATTTGCAGCTGCTTTAGGACTAGATATTGTTGATAAGGTTGATGATGCAGACTTATTCAACAAATATTTCAATAAGATGTCTCATAAACTGGATGCCAATGAGTATTATAACAATTCGTATTTTAAGAACATTAAGATACCAACAATAAAAAAAGGCAATAGTGAACTAAAATATGAAAAATACAAACCTTACGAGGTCTTTGTTTGTAATGACATAATCACAACACACGAAGGAAGACAAATTCCACAGATTGGTTTCTTTGAAACTGAATTCATATTCCCAGCAATTCTAGAGAATAATAGAATCTGGATGACCATTACACCGAATGAAATAGAAACCATGAAAGAAGCTGTTGCCAAGGCATTTGGTAATGTGCTTACTTTTGGACTGGGGCTTGGTTATTATGCCTATATGATCTCAGAAAAAGATCAGGTTGAAAGTATTACGATTGTTGAAAGCAATGAAGATGTTATTCAATTATTTAGCAAATGTATATTACCACAATTCAAAAACACTCAAAAAATAAAGATTATCAAAGCAGATGCCTTTGAATATGCACAAGAACATATGGCTAAGGGGAATTATGATTTTGTCTTTACGGATTTATGGCATGATGTTTCTGATGGAATTGATATGTATTTAAGTATGAAAGAGCATGAAAAACAAAGTCCATCAACTGTATTTATATATTGGATAGAAAAATCTATTTTGTGCTATCTATAACTATGTAACTTGATTCTAACGCAGCATCAGCGTCCGACGACAGCTACCTTTTCACGTTCATCCAAAATGTCCAGGTTAGACGTCGTCGGCTTCCTAACCGATGATTTTCTCAATCTACTGAAGAACTACATTGTCTCCAGCCTTCAGTCCAGACAGCACTTCAACCTTATCCGTTGTTTCCAATCCGATTTTTATTTCTTTTCGTTCTATTTGCCCGTTACCATTATCCAACATAACATAAGAAAGGTCTCCTTCATGAATGACAGCAATGTTGGAAAGCACAGTGACATTTTCTTTACGTATGATCTCAATCTCGCCGTTCAAGCTAAGACCGCCGATCAGGAGCTCATTCGGCTCGAGCGAAATGACTACTTCGAACTGAGGAGGTTGAGTAGAAGCACTTTCTTTACCTGATGTAGCTGTTGCGAATTTTGAAATTTTCTCCACCTTTCCAGCCAGCTTAACATCCTTGGAAGCGGTCATTTTGACGGTAACCTTCATGCCAGCCTTAATGCGGAATACATCCTGTTCCCCCACAAGGGCTATAAACGCCAGTTTGTTCAAATCCACAATTTTCCCAATATACTGGTTATCCGTAACTAATTGTGGGAGTTCACTATTGTTTTCGAACAAGAATATCCCAGAAGAAGGGGCCTGATAACTCGCCGATTGGATCTTTTTCTTCTTCTCTGCTATCTCCCGCGCTTGAATATCTCCATTCACATTATTTAGATCTTCGCTAATTCGTCCTGTCTCCTGTGTAGCCAAACTCTTTAACCGTTCTGCTTCGGATGCACCTACTGTGATCGTCTCATCATTCTGCTGGCTTACAAATGAATTTAGTTCAGCTTCCAGCTTCGCCTTGCGAATAGCCGCCTCTTGGGTTGCAATTTCATTCTTGAGTGTGCTGGTATCAAGGGTATACAGCAGCTCCCCCTTCTTCACTTGATCACCGTTCTTTACTTTCCAGCTTGTCACCTTGGAGGCAAAGGGAGCATACACAAGGGTCTCGTGCTCATATTTGGATGTCCCTTTAACTTGTATGGATTGAGTAATCGTTTCTTGAGTGACCGGAAAAGTAATAGCCTCCATCGGCGGTAATTCGCCCACTACTTCCTCCGCCTTGTTAAAAACCTTTGTATACAACAAGTAACCTGCGGCAGCGATGACCGCTGTGATAATAACCCACTTTATAATTTTCTTAATGGTACTCTTCATCACTTTGGCTTCCTTTCAATTAACAGTGGATAATTATATTAAATGGTGAACAGCACATTACCCTTCTTCCATTATCATTTAGCGTTGGCATCTTTCGTATTAGTTATCAGCTGGCGGTCGATGAACAGGTTGAAAACCTGACCCCCAAGCTCCTGCCGCTCGCCTTGGAATTCATCAAATAAAGTTAATTTGTAAGTGCCGCTCTTGAGCTTCGTGTACAGATTTTTACTGAAGGACATCGAGAAGGTATTGCTATTTCCTTCTGTCAGATCCGTGCCTATAGTCAGCACTTTATCCTGTGATACGCCATAGGGATCAGTCATTCTAAGCACAAGCTTATGCTCCAAATCGCCACTGTCGATACTGTTGTCCCGGGTCAGATCATAGGTCATTACGATGTTGATAGTGTCGTTTAGTTCCAATAGTCTGCCTTCTGAGTTGATGACCGACAAATTATAGGGGAAGAATGGGATCTTCGTTAAATTACCCGCCGGTGCTGTGGTTTTAGGTGTGAGCAGCAGGGCACTTGCATTAATAAATCCGGTAGCCTCTTGTCCGCTTTCACTTAACTTGTTTCCTGTCACCCCGGAACCTAATACCAGTGAGATGTCTTCGGCACTTGCCGTCTTCGGCAGCTTCGCCCAGAACGAAACCAACTGCATACCGCCAGGTGTTGCAGC